>CAYPFJ010000001.1:0-155623 GCA_964409945.1 uncultured archaeon
TATTTTAACATCCCAGTTGGGCTATCAAACATTTTAGAAACAGCATCTATATTACATGGTGTGCCCACAAATGCAATTGATCTAAAATCTTGACGTACCGCATCCATCAAAGCTTCAACTGTTTGAGAATGATTATAAATGGAACCAGAAGCTTTAATAGCATCGTCTTTATTTGTTATTATTTGCGCTACGGGATACCAAGGTTTACTAGGATTTTTCATTGTAACTACAGCTGCATCGATTAAATGCTCATCAAATAAATAACAGAGTAAACTTGTAACTGTTCCTCCATCCTGACCCCCTATTACTTCTGGGATGTTTGTATTTGCTACATAACCTGTTTTAAAATCTCCCATGAGTTGATAAGGATCGGTAATAGTTCTTGGACATTGGTTATAACAGATGCCACAACCCGTACATTTTCCTATTAATTTCGGTTGTCCTGCTAGATCATCCCATTCTAATACTGGACATACCGCAGCACATGTACCACATTCAGTACAGATTCCAGTTCGTACAATTTCTTTCATCAGCATTCCAAAACTATCTTTCTTCCCCTCTAGTTTCTTTTGAATGTACTCAAAAGAATATTTATATGGAGTTTCAGTTTGTTCTGATTTATCTTGAGTCATGGTGTTACCTTGAAAGTTCTAATTTGATATTTAAATATTTGAAAGTTCTATTAAATAAAATAGCTTGTGTAAAAAAAATATTATTAAATTAAGTAAAGATTAGAATTCTCTCTTTGAAAAAAAAGTCAAAGAAGTTATTAAAAAATAAGACTTAAAAATTCATAAAGTTTGATTAATATCGAATTTTTCCACTCTCAGTTAATTTAAGTGCTAACGTTCCTTTTAAATCTGCTATTTTATTTGCGTTCTTCCTGATATCTTTTTCGATTTCTAATATATCATTTCTCGCATCATTGAGTTCTTTCTGCTCATTTTCATATTGAGATGTAATATCTTTGATTTTCTCGTCTTTTTTTATTGCTTTAATAGCTTTAACAAAAGCTTTTTGCTTTTTAGAAATACTTATTCTTTTTTTACCTAAGTCTATTTTCTCTTTGGCTAGATCTATTCGTTTTTCAGCTATTATTCTTTCTTGTTGTGCAATTTCTTTATGTATCTTGGCGATCTCTCTCTGAATTTTTGCCATTTTTTCATGATATACTGTAAATTCTTGATCATGCTTTAAAACTACGTCTGAGGCTTGTATTAGATGTTTTGATTTTAATTTATGTTCAACTAGTTTTTTATTTTGTTCCGCTAAATCTTCTCTGATTTTAGCAACCAATAATTGACTTTGTATTAATGCTTCTCTTTTTTCTGCTTTCTTTAATTCTTCCTTTGCCATTCTTTTTAATTCATTCGCAAAAGAGATTTCTTTTTTCCCGACAATTGAATTTTCAAAGGCTCTTAATTCAATATCTGATATATTTTCCATAATAGTATGTAAAGATACCTTATTATTTTAAGATTTTTTCCAACAGTTAAAATTGTATTTTTAAGATAAATACTAAAAATTATGATTCCAATAACTATAATTGAAGGATTAATTGAGAATGATGTGTATATCTATATTAAAAACATATCCAAAGAATTTACTGGAAAAATTGTATCCATCACTCCATACACCGCCGCTGAGGACATCATAGTTTTAGAAGATAAAAATGATAATATAATATATATACCGATGTCTGAAGTTACTGTAATTACTGAAAGAAGATAAAATTCCGATTATATATGTAATTGAATCAATTAATTCTTTTAAAATTGTGAAAAGATAAAGCATTGGAGGATTGAAAAGGGTTTAGCAGAAGATATCTATTTAATCTAACGTAGGATGTAAAATAGATATTGAAAAGGCTAAATGATGTTATTAATTATTTTCTTATTCAAGTCCTTCTTCAATCTTTTTTATCGCAATTGAAGCATAAATTCGTATAACTCTGTGAAAATCGTTAAAAAAGAGATGTTTAATCAAAAAAAAAGGGAATTAAAAATCCATCGTTAAGTCCAATTATACCTTTCCTGGTTAAATCGTTATTTAATTTTTAAGTTTTAATCTTCTTTTAAATCCTATTGCTAATGCAGTTGAACTAAGAGCTGTAATTCCTATAATGAATAAAATGTCATATCCTGGAATTTCACCACTACCCGCAGAGGGTTCTTTTGGATTTTCTGGGAAGTCTGTAACTGACCATGAGATAACCCATTTATGAACTTTAATTTGATCATTAATAAATATTAAAGTAAAAACATCATATGTCTCTACTATAATTCCAGTGGCAGTATCGACATATATATATCCCGTGCTTGTTGTAATGTAAACGCAATCACAAGACACACCACCATAACTTCTGGTTTTTACCGAGTAATTTGCTTTTAATGCAGTTATCATAGTGTTATTAATTAGATATTCTTCATCTATCATTTGATTGAACATTGTTGCTGTACCATTAATATATATTGTTCCAAGCGGTTGACCTGGAGGAGCTGGCACGGAAGTTATATTTATTCCAACGATGTCTTGAAAAATGCCTTGTCTTTTTGTCGCATAGGTCCATTCGTCACCTACATTTACCAAGTAAGCACCTGCTGCATTTAATGGAAAACTGGAAACGATTAATACTACGCTAATTGAAATTAATGAAAAAATAGCTATCTTTTTATTAAGTTTTTTTATCTTGAATTCACCTTTAAATTATTTTCAAAATTAAGAAATTAAATATATTTATTCACTAATCCTATTTAAAAATTATATTTTTCAAGGATAAATAGAGAACAAAAATAGACACTTTTGGAAATGATTACTAATTATAAAATCCATTAAGACATTATTACTTTTCTAATTCCAGCCTTTCTTCAATTTTTTTAATCGCATTTGAAGCATATATTCGTACAACTCTATGGAAATCATTTACTCTCTTGAGTAAAGCGTTTAAAGCTTGCTCCCCTCCATAAATTTCCAACAATTTAATCAAACTCAGTTTTACTTTATGATTTTCATCTTCCTTTGTTCTCAAGTAGTCTGTTAGAATTGCTATATTTTTATTCAATACTCTTGTTGTATCTTGCTTATTCTCTTTTACTTTATACCAGTTGTTTTGAAATATATTATAAATAGCATCAATTGCAACTTTTTTTATTAACCAATAAGCTTTTTCATCTTCAATTATATTAAGTAAATTTTCTATAGGTGCTACGCTTCCAATTTTTCCTAAGGCGATAATTGTATTCTTTCTCACATCTAAGTTTCTGACTGCTAGTAGATTACATAATGGTTTGACGAATTCTTCTTTACCAATTTCACCCAAAATAAATGCAACACTTTCTCTGATTGTATCATTTTCTTTACTCAGAGAATTATATAAATAATCATATGAAGCATCCTTATTATTAAGGTAAATACTCTTAATAGCGTCTAAAATATAAAGCTTCATATCTAAATCCGTATATTCAAAACTTACATCCTCAATATCTAAAACATCTAAAAGCTCTGGAATTGCCGAGACATCTCCAATTTCTCCCAAAGCTTCAATTGCTGCAACGCTCACTTCATGATAGATATTATCTAAGTTAGATATTAAAAAATCTACAGCATCCTTCAGTTTCAATTTCCCACATAATACAACAGCATTTTTCTTTACAATGAAATCATCTATTAAAAGTAATTTTATAATGTCCTTTTCCACATTCTTTCCTAGTATTCTCAAAATAGTGATAACAGAATCTACTAACCTTGAATCTTCTTCCTTTAAAATTTGGGTGATAGCTTCTAACAAAATATCTTTGTGTTTGAGTAGATTTGTTAAAAGCTCAGGATATTTTACTTTAATATAACTAATATCCTCAAAAGAGATATTTATACTTGACAATTCATATCCAATTAATTTTAAAAACTCAGCTTTATGTTCATTTGAGAATCCTTTATTTTTTAATGAATCTAATAATAAATCTATTAATTTTTCTGGTTGTAGACTTAATAATTGAATTGAAACATATTCTTTAATCGATTTAAATTTGCTGTTTAATTCATTTATAAAAAGCCGTATTTCAGGTTCCTCAAATCGTGTTTTGTGTATGGCTTTTAATACGGAACTTTTAATATTGTAATCAACGGGTTTTTGTGTCAATACCCAATTTAATGGTTTCAAAGCTTTTTCGTGTTTTAGCTTACCTAATGCTTTTGCGGCTTCACATTTTATTTCGATAGTATCATCTGAAATTAATAAATTTTCAAATATTCCAAAACATTCATTCTTCAACGATGTTGAATTACTACTAATTAATCCTAAATATTTGATTGCTTCCTTCCGCTTAGTATCATCTTTTTCTGTTTCTATGATTTCAGTTAGCATATCTGCTGAATTTTTTAATCCAAATTCTTCACTTCGCTGATATATTTCACGAGGCTGAATTTTCGTTTTTAACATGAATAGTGCCTTTACATTAATGTTTATTAAATAGTTCCTCAAAATTCTTTTTAATTATTAAAGTAGATCACTAAATATTTAAAATATTTCCAAAACCAGAAATTATGCTAGAAATAACCTATCCAAAATAAAAAAAATGATCAATAATGATAAGTAAAAAAAATCTTAAGAGGAGATTAATTCTAAACTCAATATTGTTTATAAATCATAAGTAATTTCTGACTTTTGCTTTATCATAAAGAGGAACATTTATATAAAACTTTGTCTCAATTGTTCATAATAAAAATCTAATACCTAAAAATTGGTGAAAAATGTCAAAAAAAACTGTATTTAGTATTATTAATCTTTTTTATAGCCGCCACATTGGTCGGAACTCAAAATGCAAGAGCTCACGCACCGTATTCTATGAATTTGAGTTATCACGCGAACCCTAGTTCCATTACTGTAGGAATTTCTCATCCAGTTGATGATCCAAATGTTCACTACATATCGAAAGTGGTAGTTGAGGTTAACGATACCATAGTAATAACTGAAATTTATACAAGTCAACCAACTGCGAACAATTTTTATTATACATACAATATAACAGCTAGCACTAATGACAAAGTTAAGGTAACCGCTACGTGTAACCAAGGAGGTTCTGCTTCAGTATGTCTTATCATAGGTGTCGGTAGCTGTCCAACAGATGGAGGCCCACAAATTCCGGGTTATTTCGGATTGTGGGTTGTTGTAGGAATTTCTGTTATGATATTTCTAACTGTAAATTATAGAAAATTGAGAAATAATACGACACAGACCTAGTAATAAGTAGTCATAAATATTTCAAGATTTTTTTTTATTATAAATTTCCATTTAAATCTAATTCTATAGTTATTTAATAAAACTGAAGTTATTTTTTCATAGAATTAAAAAAAAATAAAGTATGTTAATTACTATGTCAATACGTCAATCTATAAATAACGCAAGAGCTAAATTTTACAATATAGTCACTAATTATAACTTTATCAAGAAAAGTTCTATTATCGTAATAGCAATTTATCTTTCGCTTCTTCTAATTGCAGTTATCATAGCAGCGATATGGGGCCCTTATGGATATACTATTTGGACACGTATGATTTCAGATTTAGGAGGAAGTAATTATACTCCTGCACCAATCATTTTTGATATCGCATGCATATTCGCGGGAATCATGACTATCCCATTAACATTTTACATCGAAAATTTATTTGCACCATTACCAGAAAGGAAGAATTTACGAGAACAACATTTTTCACGCCTAAGATTTAGGCTAGGGAGTAATGCCTTTTTCTTTAGCTTGATGGGAAACATAGGTTATATTTTTGTGGGGATTTTTAGCGAAGATCGGAATTACCCTTTATTAGATTTCGCTAGTTATCATGATGTATTCTCCTTTTTCTCCTTCACTGGATTTGCATTAGGAGCTTTCTTTATTGGATGGATTATTGTACTTTATGATACTAAAATACCAAAATTATTTGGAATTTATGGGATAATAGGACCCTCCAGTATGCTATTCGCTTTCCTATATACGATGGAAGCATTATGGGAATGGATTTTACTATTCTCGATTCTTCTGTGGATAATACCACTTGTATTTATGATACTACAAAAATCAGAATTAAAATTAAAATAAAAAAAATTTTTTTTTAAATTTCTTTTTTCCTGAAAATAAAAATTCTCTAAAA
This sequence comes from uncultured archaeon, assembly GCA_964409945.1. GTDB lineage: Archaea > Asgardarchaeota > Lokiarchaeia > Sigyniarchaeales > SOKP01 > Loki-b32. Next base: position 6,145 of record CAYPFJ010000001.1, read on the forward strand.
TTTAATTATATTTATATTCGCTTAAGTTAATTATATTTAATAAAAATAGAAAATGAACATTATAATGACAGTACGCGAATCAATAAATAATATACGAGCAAAATTATACAATTTTGCGACAAACTTTAAAGTTGTGAAGTTCAGTGCTATGATCGTCATGGTAGGATATATCTTGTTGCTTATAATAGGAGTTATCATCGCAGTTTTCCTCGATCCAGATGGTTATACTATTTTGGATAATTGGATATCAGATTTGGGATCAAGTGATCATACTCCTGCTCCATTTTTGTATGATATAGCATGTATCATAGCAGGGTCTATGACCATTCCACTTACTTACTATATGGAAAAATTACTTGCTCCATTACCTAAGAGACGTGAACTAGGAGAACAACATTATTCTCGATTACGTTTTCGTTTAAGTAGTTTTGCTTTTTTATTTAGTCTTATTGGGAATTTCGGCTATATCGGGGTAGGAATCTTTAGTGCAGACCGTGATTATGATTTCTTATCGGTTTTAGGACAAGGACCTCATGGTATTATGTCATATCTTGCTTTTGGAGGTTTTACATTTGGAGCTTTCTTCATGGGATGGTTAATCGTGCTATATGATACTGAGATACCAAAAGTTTTGGGAATCTACGGAATATTTGGGCCATTAATTATTACTATTCTGAATCTTATAGATGGCACTCCATTATTAGAATGGATGTTGCTCTTCTCAATATTAGCCTGGATAATACCTCTTGCACTTATTATACTCATGAAACCAGAACTAACTCCAAGATAAAACTCCAGAAGTATCAATATTATACTTAATTTTTTTATAAAAAACTCTAAAAATTAATATTTATTACGGAATTTGATATATCTATAATTGACATTTAATTTTTTGAATTAATCAGTATTGCTTTAATATGAGTAAGAAAAACAGTGAAAAAATTGATGTTATTGCTGATGCAATTGAACAATCAATGAAAAAAGGTCATATTAGCACATTAATATTGTTAGCCTTAGAAAAAGGACCTTCTCATGGTTATAGCTTAATGCACACTATAAAAGAAGACACATATGAAGTCTGGAATCCAACGGCTTCTTCCTTATATCCACATCTTTCATCACTAACTGAAAAAGGTTTAATTGAATTTAAGACTCAGATGGATGGAAAGAGAGAGAAAAAAGTTTATGAAATCACAGAGAAAGGCAGAAAAACTTTAAAGAAGCTCCTTGAGAGACAGCAAAATATGCGAAAATCACTTCTTTCAATGATTATGTCAACGATAGGACTCACAAATTTCTCCCTCCCCAATGATTTCGAAGATTTATTTGGTCCAGATTTAATTGATGATGCAAGTTTAATCGGAAAAACTAATGATGAGAAGCTCGAGATTCTTACAAAAAGAAAGCTTGTCTTATCAAAAATAGTTAATAAATTAGAAAATTTTGTTAACGAGATTAACCAAAGAATTGAAAGTTTAAAAATAGAGAATAAATAATTATCATTTCGAAAGATCTCTAAGTAATTAATCTCGTCTAATCATACAACTTTTTTAATTTTTATCTATATTGAAACATGATATATTCGATTGCGATATATTTATAAATCAGAAGACTATTTTATAAATAAGTTGGATATATAAGATTAAGACATATCCAAAAATAGAATATATTTAAATTGCAAATTGTAAGCTAAATTTGAGATCTACTTGAGGTTAGAGGTTATTTCTTATGAAAATTTTATTAACAGGAGCTTTTGGTAATGTAGGAATGAGTACTCTAAAAGAAATGCTAAAACAAAATTATGACATTAGAATTTTTGATATTAAAACTAAAAGGAATAAACGGTTAGCAACTAAATATAAAAAAGACGTCGAAGTTGTTTGGGGAGATTTAAGAAATTATAAAGATGTGGAAAAAGCAATATCTAATATTGATGTTGTTGTTCATGTAGCAGCGATTATTCCTCCGCTTGCTGATAAAAAACCGAAATTTGCAGAATCAGTGAATGTGGGAGGAACTGCTAATATCATTATGGCATTAGAACGCCAACCTAATAAACCAAAACTTATTTTTACATCTTCCGTTGCGGTATATGGTGATCGACTTAAAAATCCTTTAATAACTCCTGAAGATATTCCAAACCCAAATGATGATGATGAATATGCTAAGCAAAAAATAAAGTGTGAGGCATTAATTAAGAATTCGAATTTAGATTGGGCGATATTTCGATTAACATATATTGTATCATTGAATAAACTGCAAATGGATCCTTTAATGTTTGAAATGCCTCTTGAAACTTGCATTGAAATTTGTGATACTAAAGATGTTGGTCTCGCTCTTGCCAATGCTGTGGAAAGTAAAGAGATTTGGGGACAAGTGATGCATATCGCAGGAGGGGAACGATGTCGTATTTCATATCGAGAATATCTTAAGGAAATGTTAGATATTTTTGGTATTGGGTTTGAAGAATTACCGGAGGAAGCTTTTCGACAAGATAGAGGATTTCATTGTGGATTTATGACAACTGATAAAAGTCAAGCACTTCTGAATTATCAACGGTATAATCTCGACGATTACTTCAATGCCGTAAGGAAAAAGGTCGCTATTTCACGACTCTTTACCATGATGTTCAAACCAATCGCACAAAAATACTTACTAAATAAATCTCACTATTATAAAGAATATTTAAATGAAAAAGCTCCTTAGAAATTTCAATATTATAAAGATCGTTCAAAAACCTTTCAAGAGAAATATTTCAAAGACTCACGTTCTTGTACTTTGGATGAATCTTCTTTCTTTTAACTGTTCTTTTTCCCATTTTTTACGTTCAGATCTTAACTTGAAGAGGTCAATATCTTTGTAAATTAATCCTTCTTGTTGAGCAGGAATAGTTCTTTCAGTTCGATCTTTTTCAGGAGTATGGATAAAGGACTCACCAAATTCCGCTTTAACTGAAGGTGTAGCATTTTTAGATTTCATGTCCAAAGTATTGAGTGAAATATACGATAGACATAAGGACCAAATTTCTGAAATTTCTACTCCTGTATTTAATTATATCTATAATCCTACTGACGTTGAATCTTTTAGAGGACCTCGAATAGTAGTTAGACCGAATTGGAGAATTTTAGATGGAGGTCTTCATACACTTATTATTAATGATGGTGGAAAACTGAAGAGGGTTTCATACTTCGCGCCTGTCAAACATGATGATGAAAAAAGCGGAGATGACATCGTTATAGATGCGATAACTGGCGCTCTTATAGACTCAAGAGAAAACTTAGATAGTGGTTCATTTAAAGATAGTGAGATTTATATTTTCTTACTTAGTTTGAGGTCACAAAAATATAGTTCAATGATTGAAGCATTAGGTAATTGGGTTGACATTTGGTTTAAAACAGATATTTTCGGTTTGATAAATACTAAAGGTTATATTAAGGGTCCAAAAAGGGAAATGATAGAAACTACGGTGATTGATGCTATTAATCTCGAAATTAGGACTAGTCCTGATTTATCTAAACAGCAACTTGTAGAAAAATTAAAAAACGATTTTCGAGCTCGTAAGTTCATTCAAGAAGAAATAGTGGATAAACACATATTTATTTCTGATTCTGATATTAGCAGAATTCAAGATTTCCTATTTAATTTAGCGAATGATATTGATACTTGTTATACAGATATAATTATTGTTAAGAATGGGAAAATAGATATTATTAAAGGATTAAGTAGAGGGCTTCAAAAACGGGATTACTTTATCACTAATTCTTACATATCAGCTTCAAAATTAAAGGATCTAGGCATTGAGAAGATTTTTGATCTTTATGGACATGAGGTACCTATGAGTGGCAATCTAGACAAACAGTATAAGTTCATTACTCATAAAACTTCTCATAAGCTTGCATTAATCGAGACGAATGGCAGGGAAATAAAAGTCCCTAACGAGTATATAGACGGGTTAGTTATTCAAGGACAGATCTTTCGTAATGCATTATTGACATATTCAGATGGGCGGTTATTGTACAGTGAATTCTTTGATCCTTACTTAATTATATTTAAATTGCAGAAGGATGGTTGGACTAAGAATTTCTTCAACCCATTTACTTATCTAGAGAACGATGTAGTAGTGGGAGTTGATATATATACGGTGTTTTCTTACTATGAAGGAATTGAACACAAGGATCTTGGTAATTTGGTTCATTTATCTGATCCGACATTTCGAGATAAGGAAGATCCTTTATATTATAAAATAACTGAGCTTGAATCCCATTTTAGCGCTCAAGTACCCCAAGTTCGTGTAAAAAGAGAGGGAGAGGTTACATGCGATCCTTTTGCAGATTTGAATGGTATATTGTTATACGGAGAGTTCACGAAAGAAATATTTATGCATGTGTTCAACCAATTGTTCTCTGATAATGTTGGAAAAGCAATGATGTTTGCAACGAAATATTTGAGTTATTTAAATGGTATTTCTCTAGGGTCAGATTTTACCATTTTCTTAGAAGGTCAAGATATTAATGATGTCAATGATGCATTAAAAGATTTAGAATTTACTGAAGAAGAATTGCAGAAGTTTATATGGAAAAAATATGATCCATCTGATACAATTGATCCTTGGAAGTTTAGATTCTTTGATAGTGAGGGTAAGTTTACAGTCAAGCGGTGGTTAAAATTGATTTATGATAAGGTTACGTCTTATAGTGCTAATGATGGTTCAGTATATGCCTTACAAAGAGATAAATTACAGATTTTTGCTCAGAGGTCTGATGAATATAGTGTAATTGATGAGGCTTCAATTGACAGAGATATAGAAAAGTTCACAGTTAAGGAAGCAAGATTAGGTGTTGAGATCTTTAAGTCTGCTATTGATATATTCGGACATTTCTCGTTAAGGCTTATGATGATGAATATGATCTCTTATTATGGTAAAGAAGGCAATTTCGGCTTAACAATTAATAGTAGAAGAGCTACGAGACCACAAGATACAAAGACTCCAATTGAAAATAGATATTGGGATACCATGTTAGACATTCTACATCATGTAGGACTAATATCTCCGACTTTTAAACATGATAATCCTTTAACTTCCTCTTTAGGTAGATTAAGAAGTGAGCAAGATACGTCATTCTTTGGTTTATCTATCTTAAATGCACATCTATACTTAAAGCTCGAAGGAACAAAAGATATAGTTAAGAAAGGATATAATACCCTTGAGTTTCCAATTGGTCCTTTGATCGGTTTAGAAAACGAAGGAAGGTTTAGTGGGAATAACTTAAATGACTTAGGCTATATATTAGGGAGTCATTTTGGGAAGATCAGTTCTAAATACTTAAATACGTTTGATACTTATATTGACTTTTTCGAAAAACATCAGTCGAACGTAATTGATTATATTATAGAGAAGAAAATCAGCCCAAGTCTTATACTTAAGAAAGGAGAAGCGAATAAAAAATATTTTTTTATGGAAGAACTTATATATGAATTGCGAAAAGATTTACTTGATATCAAGAGATTACACGGGTTAAGAGAAAAGTTAGAAATTTTTGCAAAAGATTTTTCAAGTGATAGCATACTTATCACCCTTGGGACGATCAATCCCTCCACAGGTAAGCCTACTTCTTTTGAAATCACCAAGGATGATTTAGAAAACATGGGGTTTATAGAATTCGGCTGGCGCTCACAGACCAAAATGCTAGATTACATAAACGTTAAGAAGAGTCTTGCCGTTGATAAAGTGTTTAATTATCTTGATGATGTAATTAGACTTGTTGGAAATGAGAGAGTTATCTTAGTTCCATTGTTTAATACAGGAGATCCAAAAACAGGTTATCAGGTTTTAAAAAGGATCTTGCCTGGTGAGGAAGGCTACTACAAAGAAGCTCCGTTCTCTTTTCTTCCTAAAGATGGTTATATTAAGCTTGAACAGAATGATCCGAATTATAAAGAACTATTAAAATATTGTATTCGTCTAACACAAGGTGGTGGATGTGCTTTTGTTATTAAAAAGTGGCAAGACAACATTGGAGATTTAAAAGAATATTTAAGAGATGAACAGAATTTTATAATAGCCTTCAACAGAGAAAGAGTATTAAATCCTGAGGATATTTTCTCTTCTGATGCAGGAATTAGCTACATACCAGGATATGAATCTTTTAATATAAAATTAGGTGATTACTCCACATCTTTTCGACCTACTCAGAGGAATTGGAATGAGAATTGGATTTGCAACCTACACCTGACAGTTCCAGAGTTAATGACTTATTTATCTGAATTGCTTGATGTGGAGACTTTGAATAAATTATTTCTTAAATAAGCTATAGAACATTAATTACTATCTTTTTTGTTTTTAATATATCTAAAAGGTTCAATCTTTTTTGATTTTTATCGATTGTTATACTTTCTAACTGGTTTAGCTTTAACATTGCATTGGGCAATTTATTTAAGTTATTTCGAGCAATAACGAGGTCCCTTAGCTTATTAAGATTTCCTATTTCTTCAGGTATCTCTGTTAAGTTATTTCTGTATAAGTTGAGAGCTCGTAAATTCTTTAATAGATTAATTGATTTCGGTACCTCATTTAAAGAATTATTACTTAGGTTAAGTTTCTTTAAGCTTTTAATCTCACAAATCGTTTTTGGGATTTTAATTAATGCATTTGATTCCAAGTCTAGTTCTTCCAAATTTTTTAGATCTTTTAAAGACCTTGATATTTTCTGAATGCGATTCCATGCAAAATTTAGTTTTTTCAAAGATTTTATATTTTTAATTTCATCCGGAATAAATTGAAATTTATTATTACTTAGATTTAATTTTTCTAAAGAGGTTAATTTCTTAAGAGTATTCGGTAAAGTTTTGATTTTACTTCCATTCAAGGTTATATTTTTTAAATTCTTTAAATTTCCAATTATCTCAGGAATTTCTACAAGATAAAATTTAAAAGAGTGATCATTAATACCTGGTATAAAAATATCTACTACACTTCCATTTTCTACTAAAAATGTAAACGCTTCCCTTTCTTCTCCGTTTATTGTGAGTTTCAATTTAATGTTTGGGATCTCTTTAAACTCCATCTTTTCTGATAATTTTTTTATTATGTCTTCAATTATTTCATTTAGCTCAAATATAGTTGTTGCTTCTTCTGGTCTCAGAATTGCTAGTATTACTTCCTCGTATTGCAGATAATTTGTATACCCCTCAAGTACTAAGAATTTTATTACTTCCAAACTTCCAGATTCTAGCCGTTTAGCTATCTCTTCTTTAAATACTTGTTTTGCTTTCACTTCTCCTACTTCTGTTAACTTCTTTAATAGAGGAAACGCAAGATCCTTATGCAATAAATGAGTTTTATAATTATTTTCATACCAGACCTGTAAATTGGAACAATGCCCCCAGAATTCGACTTCAGGGGGAATTATCTTGTTGCTTCTTTCTAAAGTTTTGTCTAATTGCTCAATTGCTTCATCTAAGGATGTTATTTCATCAAGAGATGTAACCTTTTCTATTGGAATGTTTAGAAGGATGTATTTACAATGCGTAAACAACTCATCATTTATATAGATGTTAGTCTTTCCGTTTTCTAGACGAAGCTTTAGATATTTATTAATTTCGAACTCTTTCATTTTTTACTTAATAATCTCTCTATGATTATAATAATGAAATAAATATTTAAAGTTCTGGAGGCTTGATCTTTACCTAAATTTTTGATAATAATAATAATTACCGATCTTTATGATCACTTTCATTAGATTTGATTAATTACCTAAATAGAAAGAATTAAAAATGTTAGAATTAAAATAAAATCTAAGAATTAATTTATAAAAATTCGAAAGACGTTAATTATAGACAGTCTTGTATAAAAAAATGAGAGGTGGATGTGTAAAAAGAGATGAGTAATAATGAAAATCATCGGATTGGATACTATGCTTGTCAATGAGGAGTAAACATTAGGACTAAAGTAGATTGCGATGAGCTTGTAGAATACGTAAGTAAGACTTTTGATGATGTAGTAATTGCTAAGAAAAATGCTTTTCTATGAACCGATAATGCTCAAAATGAAATAATAGAGGATATAAAGGAAAAGAATTTAGACAGAATTGTAGCATCTGCTTGAACTCCACGTACACATGAGGTTATTTATCGAGGAACAATTGCTAAAACAGATTTAAATCCTTATTACTTTCAAATGGTAAACGTACGTGAACAGTGCTCTTGGTGTACAGATAGTAGAGAAGAGGCTACCGAAAAAGCAAAAATCCTAGTGAAAAGCGGAATTGAAAGAGCTAAACGATTAGAGCCAGTTCCTATTAGGACAGTTCCTGTCACAAAAGCTACATTGGTAATAGGCGGTGGAATTGCTGGTATGAATGCGGCTTTGGATCTAGCAAATCAAGGAATCAAGGTATATTTAGTTGATCAAAAAACTACGATAGGAGGAAGAATGTCTCAATTGGACCGTACATTCCCCACAGATGATTGTTCAATTTGAATATGTGGCCCCATAATGTTGCAGGTCAATAGAAATGAGAATATTGAATTATTAACCTATAGTGAAGTTAAGAAAGTAGAAGGTTATGTTGGGAATTATAAAGTAACAATTGAAAGAAAACCACGCTATACAACAGATGAATGTAATGGATGTGGTGCATGCAGCGAGGTTTGTCCTGTATATGTGAGCAATTATTTTGATGAACATTTGGGAGCACGAAAAGCAATTGATATTTCCTTTGGTCAAGCAGTACCGTTTCTATATGATATCGACAGGGAAGCGTGTATTGAGTGTTTTTCATGCGTAGATGCCTGTGAATTAGATGCTATTGATTTCAGTCAAGTGCCTAAAGATGTTAATGTTGAAGTTGGTACAATTATTATAGCTACTGGTTGGGATATACATGAACCTTTTGGTGAATATGGATATGGAGAATTTGAGAATGTCATAACTCAAGTTCAGTTAGAACGAATACTCGCTCCAAATGGACCACTTGAAGGACATGTGCACCGAATTTCTGATAATAAGAAGCTAAAAGAAATCGTATTTATACAATGCGTAGGAAGTCGAGAAACTGAACGAACTTATTGTAGTGGTGTGTGTTGCATGCTCGCTCTAAAAAATGGAAGGTTGTTACTCGAAGAATTTCCTGATGCGAATATAACAATCTGTTATATTGACATAAGAACTCCTGAAAAAGGATTTGAAGAGTATTATGAACGAGCTAAAGATGCGGGTATTAAAATGATTCGGGGAAAAGTAGGTGAAATCTCCGAAGATCCAGAAACCAAAAACGTAAAAGTTCGAGTTTATTCAACATTAACAGATAAGATCGTAAAAATTGATGCCGATTTAGTCGTGCTATCCACAGCAGCACTCCCTTCAAAAGGTACTCAGCAGATTGTACAGGTTTTAAATCTTGACACTAATACGTACGGGTTCCTCACTGAATCTCATTTCGGACTCATGCCGCAAGAAACGAAATCAAAAGGAATTTTTATTGCTGGATTTGCTCAAGGACCAAAGAATATTTCTTATTCAGTTTCTCAAGCCAGAGCAGCGGCTAGCAAGGTAGCGGAGTTAACAGCACCAGGACAAATTGATATAGAACTAATTACTGCTGAAGTCGATAGTGAATACTGTATTTCATGTAGACGATGCGAAAAAGCATGCCCCAAAAATGCGATTAGGATTGAAGGAGATATTGGTGCATTTATTGATGAAATAAATTGTGATGGATGCGGAATTTGTGCTACATGTTGTCCTACTCAAGCAATTGATATCAGATATTACCGGGATCATCAATTATTTGCTGAAATTGATGGACTTTTAGGAGGTGGTTAAATAGACATGGAAAATACTTATAATATGATCGTTTTTGCTTGTTTAAAATGAGGATATAGCGCAGCTGATTTAGCGGGAGTTTCTCGATTGAAGTATACGCCTGCGGTAAAAATAATTAAAGTAAAGTGTACTGGTAGAGTTGATGTTAAGCATATTCTCTATAGTATTCGCTCGGGAGCTGATGGTGTTATGATTGTAGGTTGACGACCTAATGAATGTCAATTTAAAAATGGTAATTTCACTGCAGAAAGGCATGTAGAATTAGCAAACCGAATCTTAGCATTTAGAGGTTTCGGTAATCAGAGAGCAAATATGTATTGGGTAAGTGGAGGAGATGCAGGGAAATTTGTCGAATCTGTTGAGGATGCATATGAAAAGTTATGTAAAGCTGGGCCAAATCCGCTTAAAACAATCGAAAAAGAAACACTAGTCAAATCAAAGCAAGTTATAACTAACCCTGCGGAATGATTCTTATAAATAAATTTTAGTTATAGGATGACTAACCTTGCAAGGGAAGGGGTTTTTAAATAGTATTCAATTAAAAATTAAGATTTTTTAACTAAAAGTAATCCAAAAGGATGGAAATATGGTTCAAATTTCAAATAATGTAAATTTCAATAGTATTTCTCCAAAAAATTTAATGGATGCTACCTATAAAGCAGTTGAAAATTTTCAAATTCGAGCTTTTTTCGAAGCAAAAGATGAAATTTTAAAAACTGGAAAGTATTCTGAAGAAAACTTTTATGAGATATTAGATGCCATGATTGACGCAGAAACAGAGCGCAAGTTAGTGTTAGAATCATTAAAAGGTAAAGAGCCGTTATTTTTAGAGGAAATTGCAAAACTTCAAAAAGATTTTCCCATAGAAAACGTAATTCGTGATGTAATTTATCTTAAAGAACAAGGATATATTGAAGAACTAGTCGAAATAAAAATTAAGATGGTTATTAAGAAAGTAAAGGGAGAAGAAAAAGAAGTCGAAGAAAAGGAATATTTTTATCGATATCAAGTCAGAGATCTGCTTGATGATTTCATTGAACATTTTTTTGAACCAGTTTCTATTGTATTTAATTCTGGAGTATGCTGTCAATGTGGTTGGTGCTCATCAATTTGTCCCGTGAATGCCATTACAGCCACAGCAGATACTTTAGAGATAGATGATAAAATTTGCATGAAATGCGGTTTATGTTATTCTGTTTGTCCGAGATCATTTTCAATTGAACAAGCGGGCAAAAATATTAACAAACTTGATAAATCTTTAAAGTTCTCTGAACAAATTAATGGTTATGTAAATACCTATTCTGCGAGCACTACTAAGAATGATATTAAAAAAGTAAGACAAGATGGAGGGATTGTTACCTCTTTGCTTGAATACTTACTTAAGAATAAATTAGTTGATGCGATTGTAGCAGTAAAACATTCGAAGAAACTATGGAAACCAGAGCCCGTGATAATAGAAGATGTTAAAGATCTATATAAAACAAGTGGTACTAAATACGCTAATGCCTCAACGTTGAGTATTATAGATGAAACAAAAAAGTATGAAAAAATCGCAGTTGTAGGCGTTCCTTGTATGATGAATGCTTTAGAAAAAGGTACTTTGTTTCCGAGTGGACTACCCTTTTTCAACAATATTAAATATAGAATAGGTCTTTTTTGTATGGAATCTTTTCCTTATGAGGGTGTTCTTAACTTAATTAATGAAAAGTTTCAAACAGGTTTTAATAAAGTTACGAAAATGGACATAAGTGGTGGGAAATTTATCATTTACTTAGATTCAGGTGAAGATTTAAACGTACCCTTAAATGAAGTTAAATCTTTTGCTCGCCATAATTGTCATTATTGTGAAGACTTAACTTCTGATTATGCTGATATTTCTGTAGGATCAATAGGGTCCCCTAGTGGGTGGTCTACTGTAATTACAAGAAATAAAAAAGGCGAAAAACTCTATAAAGAGGCAATTAAAGCAGGATTAATAGAATCTAAAAGCTTAGAGGATGTTAAACCGGGGCAACCCTTATTAGAAAGAATTGCTGGTACTAAGAGAAAAAATTGTAAACCAATTGAATTAAAAAAAGAAAAAGAGAGGAGTGGCAACCATAACTGAAAGTAAAAAGTCCGATAAATTAAAACCAGATTCTGATGACAATTATGAATATTTGAAAAAAATATTCGAGCCAGATTTAACTAATTTGTTAAAAAAATGTTATCAATGCGCCCGTTGCTCAGGTGTATGTCAAGTTAGTAAAGTTCAAAAATTTACACCTAGTAGAATTATTCAAATGATATTAGAAGGTTTTGAAGATGAGATAATTAATAGTGGGGTATTATGGGATTGTTTAATGTGTAACAGTTGCCTACAACATTGCCCTAAAGATATTAATTTTGCTGATATTGTCAGAATTGCGAGGTATAAAATGCGAATAAAAGATATTCAAAATTTTGATCGTACTATTGCTCACAAAGGTCTTTATCCTCTGATGTCAGAACTTATGAGTCAAGAAAATATTAAAATTGAAAGACCTGTAGATTGGATTCCAAAAAACTGTAAAATTTCAGATAAAGGAGATATTTTATATTATGTAGGATGTTTACCTTTTTTTAACTATGAATTTCAAGATTCAATGTCTATAGCAGAAAGCACATTAAAGATTATTTGTCAATTAGAAAAAGATCCAGTAGTTATTCTCAAAGATGAGATATGTTGTGGTCATGATTTATATTGGGGTCAAGCAAAATTCGAAGTTTTTATTGAATTAGCAAAGAAAAATGTTAAACGGTTTGAAGAAACGGGCGCTAAAACAATTGTTACTGCTTGTGCTGAATGTTATAGAACCTTTAAAATTGATTATCCAAAACTATTTGAAGATTTTAACGAAAAATTTGAAGTTAAACATATTATTGAATATATCTATGATAAATGGAAGCAAGGAAAAGTTCAATTTAAAAATCCTAATGAATCTAATGAGGTTATTCCTTTTACTTATCATGACCCTTGTAGGTTAAGTAGATTTTTACCAAAAGATAATAAAATAGTTGAGAAAGTCAGGGAAATCTTCAAATATTTGAAGACTATTGGTTATGATTTTAAAGAAATGGAGCATAATAAAGAAAATTCTTATTGTTGTGGAGTAAATTCTTGGATGAATTGTAATGAACGGTCTAAAGCTTTACGATATAAACGACTCTTAGAAGCTAAAGCAGTTGGAACAAAAATGATTACATCATGTCCAAAATGCCGAATGCATTTAAATTGTCTAAAAAAAGACTATGATGATTTTTCTTCTATTGAAATTTTAGATTTTTCAGAGTTTTTAGTGGATTTGATAAGTATAATAGAACCTGATCAAAATGTTGAGGAAAAGTAATGGAAAAAGTCGGAGCTGTCTTAGTTATTGGTGGCGGAATTGCTGGTATTCAAGCTTCTATAGATTTAGCAGATTCAGGCTATAAAGTATATCTTGCAGAAGCTACAACCAGTATTGGAGGGACAATGTCTCAATTAGATAAAACATTTCCAACTAATGATTGTGCAATATGTATTCTTGCCCCAAAATTGGTACAAACTGGTCGACATGAAAATATAGATATTTTAATTAATTCCTCAATTGAAAAAATTGAAGGTGTTCCAGGGAATTTTAATGTTGATTTAACTCAAACAACGCTTCGTTTGGATCAAAATAAATGTACAGGGTGCGGTTTGTGTGCTCAACAATGTCCTATAGAGGCTATTGATTTTTTTAATGAAAAGCTTTCTAACAAAGCAGCAATTTCTGTGAAATTTCCTCAGGCAGTTCCATTAGTTTTCTCAATTAATAAAGAAAAATGTATAGGTTGTGGTATTTGTAAAGGAATATGTAAAGCAAAAGCTATAAATTATGAACTTCGAGATAATTTAATTAACCTTAATGTAGGAGCTGTAGTATTAGCAATTGGGTTTGATGAATATGATCCTACTCCTTTAACGGAATTGGGTTACGGTAAGCATTTAAATGTGATTACTAGTATTGAATTTGAACGTATACTCAGTGCTAGTGGACCGCATTCAGGTTTAATAATTCGCCCTTCTGACGGAATTATTCCTAAAAAAATTGCTTTTTTACATTGTATAGGTTCAAGGGATAGAAAGCATAGAATTGATTACTGCTCTTCTGTGTGTTGTATGTATACTACAAAGGAAGCAGTAATAGCAAAAGAACACATGAATATTATAGAACCAACAATTTTTACAATGGATATCAGAGCATATGGTAAAGATTTCGATAAATATATTGAACGAGCGAAAGATGAGTATGGAGTAAGATATATCAGACGTAGAATATCTTCTATTAAAGAAATTCCAGGTTCTAAAGATTTAAAAGTTTATTATGAAACGGGAAACGGAAAAATTATTGAAGAAATTTTTAATCTAGTCGTTCTTTCTGTTGGAATGCAACCTAATCAAAAAGCAAAAGAATTAGCACAGAAACTAAACATCCAGTTAAATGAATATGGGTTTTGTAAAACTGGAACCTTTAACACAGTAGAAACTTCAAGACCAGGAATTTATGTTTGTGGATCTTTCGTAACACCTAAAGATATTCCAGAAACTGTTATTGAAGCTAGTGCTGCTGCTGGATGTGTAAATGTTCTTCTGTCAGAAGCAAGAAACAAATTAGTCTCTAAGAAAGAACTTCCAGAAGAATTAGATGTAAGTGATCAACCACCTCGAATTGGGGTGTTTATATGTCATTGTGGGATAAATATAGGTGGCGTTGTTGATGTACCTGGTGTAGTTGAATATGTTAAAACTTTACCAAATGTAGTTTATGCTGAACATAATTTATATACTTGTTCCGCGGATACTCAAACTAATATTAAAGAAAAAATCGTAAAAAACCAACTTAATAGAGTAATTGTTGCCTCATGTACTCCAAGAACTCATGAACCTTTATTTCAAGCAACAATAAGGGAAGTTGGTTTAAATAAATATCTCTTTGAAATGGTGAATATTCGAGATCAATGTTCATGGGTTCATATGCATGAACCTGAAAAAGCCACAGCAAAATCAAAAGACTTATTGCGTATGTCAGTAGCAAAGGCTAGACAATTAATCCCATTACAAGAACAAGAAATCACTGTAATCAATAAAGGTTTAATAATAGGTGGGGGTGTATCTGGCATGTCAGCAGCATTAAATCTAGCCTCTCAAGGTTATGAAGTTTTCTTAATTGAAAAGGAAGATTCTCTTGGTGGGTTTGCCAAAAATATTTATCGAACCCTTGAAAATGATGATACTCAAAAGTACCTTGAAAACTTAATTAAAGAAGTTGAAAATAATCAATTAATCCACGTATTTAAAAATGCTCAAATCAATTCAATATCAGGATATATAGGGAATTTTTCAACAAATGTAAGCTATGGAAATAATAGCAAAAGTGTTGATCTGGAGCATGGAATAATCATTGTAGCCACCGGAGCGAAAGAATATAAGCCAAAAGAATATAATTTCGGGCAAGATCAAAGAATTATATCTCAAACTGAATTTGAAAAAGATCTTTTTACTACGGATAAAATTAAAGGATTGAAATCAATAGTTATGATTCAATGCGTCGGATCCCGAAATGAAGATCATCCTTATTGTAGCAGAATTTGTTGTTCAGAAGCTATTAAAAATGCACTAAAAGCAAAAGAAATCAATCCTAATTTAGAAATAGTAATTCTATATCGTGATATTCGAACATATGGTTTTAAAGAAAAATACTATAACTTAGCACGAGATAAAAAGGTTATTTTTGTTAGATTTGATGAAATTAAACCTCCAGAATTAAAAATTAAAAATAAGCAGTTAAGAATTATAGTAAATAATCCAGATTTAGGAAACCTTGAAATAAATCCTGATTTAGTCGTACTAAGTACTGGTCTCGTAGCACCTATAAAAGAAAATGAAGAGCTAGCAAAAATGTTAAAAGTGCCACTTAATGAGGACAAATTCTTTTTGGAAGCACATGTTAAATTGAGACCAATTGATTTTGCTACAGATGGTATATATTTATGTGGAAGTGCACATTCACCTAAAGATCTTCGAGAATCAATTGTACAATCCAATGGAGCTGCTGCTCAAGCAGTTAAAATTTTATGCGCTGAAAAGCTTGTAACATCTGGACTTGTAGCTGTTGTAATAGAAGAAAATTGCATCGGCTGTGGAAGCTGTATGGAAGTCTGTCAATTTAATGCTATAGAATTAATAGAGAAAGAAAGAACATTTGAAGATATCACAATGACTATCAAAAAATCTCATGTTAATCCGGCACTTTGTAAGGGATGTGGTACATGTGGTGCGCAATGTCCAAATTCAACAATTGTTATTAAGCATTTTGGTTTTGAACAAATACACGCTATGATTTCTGCACTTCTAGTCCAAACTTAAATTATAAGGTATTAACTTATGTCTAAATCGAAAAAGAAAGTAAGTAAAAAGGATTTTCACCCAAACATATTATGTTTCTGCTGCAATTGGTGTAGTTATGCTGGAGCAGATTTAGCTGGCGTATCTCGTTTTCAATACCCCGCTACTATTCGGATATTAAGAGTGATGTGTTCTGGGAGAATAGACCCTGCCTTCATTTTAGAAGCATTTAAAGATGGTATTGATGGAGTTATTGTAACAGGGTGCCACATTGGAGATTGTCATTACTTAAAAGGAAATGAGTTTGCCCGAGATAGATTTGAACGTTTTAAGGAGATATTAAAAATGTTCAATCTCGAAAAAAGATTTAGACTTGAATGGGTAAGTGCCTCAGAAGGGAAACGATTTGCTGAAGTTATTACAGAATTCACAAACCAAATAAAAGAACTAGGTCCGTTAAGACCAAATTAAAACAATTATTTATTTTTAATATTTTAAAAAATCACATCTCTTTTTCTTATTAACTTTGAAATATGTTTGTATTATCCATCTCTATGCGTATGTATAAAATGGTAAATATACAAATCGAAAACGTTGGAAAAACTATTAAAGAAAAGATAAAGAATGTTATACAAAACTTTACGGCTAAAATTAAGAAATCTTTACACACCAGCTATCAAACAGTAAGAGTAATAAGAGATTAAATGAGTGCCGTGTATTTTTTACCGCCATAGTGGGTTTATAAGGATATTATGTGTCATAATCTGATTCGCAGAATTCATCTTCATTTTTGCCCATTTCCTTATCTTCATCATTTTTTTTATTCCAATCCCTATCTTCTTCTTCTGTTTCGTCTTCCTCGCGATCTCTGCTCATCTCATTCCATTCATCAGTTTTATATCGTTTTTTACCTTTTTTTTTTTTCATGATAGTAACTTTTAAGTATTTTTTCTAATTTGCATTTTAAATTTCAACTTATAGTTTTAAGTAGTAGTATTTTAAATTATAATGTTTTTAAAAAATTTTTAAATTTTTAATTTTAAAACTCTCTGTACCACTCTAAATACTCTTAGCAAATGGAAATTTTGGGAGCAGTTTGAAAGTAAGCTAACCACCGGACTTATAAGTTTAATGAGTCACTAATTCTTTTTTAGCTTTTTTCATTGTTCTTGAGATTTTTTTTATGACTTTTTTCTTAAGAAACTGAGTGAGAGGATTAATGACGTTTGTAAATGTTTATATCACTTGTGGAAATAATAGTTGGGAGAATCCTTTATTCCCGAGTTTAATTAAGGATTTAGTGTTTTCCTTATATTTTCTTCTTATTTTTCTCTATTATTTCTGTGAGATATTCACAGAATTAGTAAAAAAAGTATTTAGAAATAAATTTATCCATCTTTAGTTCTTTAAAGTCCTAACGTTTATGAGATTAGAAATTTCTTTTTTCTATAACTAAATGTTGATCTTTATATTATCTAATATGATGCGTATAAAAATAGTCGATTCCATTATACTTTCTGAGAAATCGAAAGGTAAATTCAGAGTCTGATTTCAAGGAAATATTAGTGAAAATTTTAGAGAAAGTTTACAATCTCTCATAAGAATAATGAGTATTGCATATTGAAAATCCTAATTTCTTGTATATATGGATAGCAGGAGCATTAGCCACCCTTACCATAATAAAACATTGATTTTTTTCTCGAAATAATTCTTTTAAGGTTGATGAGATTAGTGAACTAGCATAACCTTGGTTCCAGTAATCTGGATGAGTCCCTACGATAAATATATATCCTATACTTTCATATTTCCATATACCAATCATACAAATCAAGTTTTTTTCTTTCATTATACCATAATAAGTATTATTTTCATCAATTAGGATATCCTCTGGCTTGCGTGACCCCCAATAAATAGGATCAGCAATTCTCATTAATGAAGCTATCTCTTCTCTATAAGATTCATTTAGTGTTTGGAATTTGTATTTCTCAAAATCCTTTTGATCTCCTTTTTTTAAACCCATAAAATACAACACAATTTCTTTTTTATAATCTAGAAAGAATTTTGAGATCAATTTTTTATGGTTATCAAATCCAGTAATAGATATCGGGCTATAATTCTTTCCATTTAATAAAAATCCAAGACTCACGGCGGTTCCTCTAAATTGAATTCTGCGATTTTTCCAGATTAAAACCATTCCTTGTATTTTTTCTTCATTATCTAACGCCATATAAATTTCAGTACTTTCTGGATATTGAGCATAGTTAACATGAAAAAAATAGTATTCAGCAAAGTTATTTTTGATATAATCATAGAAAAAGGCTTCATTATCAGGTGTTACTCGAATTGACCTTAATCGATCATGCTTCATAGAATAACCTAATTATTTTAAAACAATAAAAATTTCGATCAAAAAATCCTTCGAATTAAAATTAAGTGAAAATTAGGATGGAAAGGCAAATTCAGATACTTTTAAGTCCAATAATCTTATATATATGAGAATGTTTTGTTACCAATGAAATCTCTTTTAGTTTTGTTTTCATATCATCACAAGAATACTGAGAAAGTTGCTAACGTATTCGCAAATGTTCTTGATTCACAAATAAAAACACCACATCAAATAAACCCTGTTGAGCTTCAAGACTATGCTTTAATAGGTTTTGGCTCAGGGATATATGGTGGGAAGCACCATAAACTTCTTCTTGACCTTGCTGATACACTACCGCAAGTCACCAACAGGAAAGCATTTATTTTTTCAACCAGTGCAATGATAGAAGAAGCCAAAGTCGCTAAAGATCACTCAATGCTTAGAGAAAAACTTCAGTCAAAGGGTTATATGATTGTTGATGAATTTGCTTGTAAAGGTTTTAACACAAATAGTTTCTTAAAATATTTTGGTGGTATGAATAAGGGTAGACCGAATGCTGAAGACCTTAAAAAAGCGGAAGAGTTTGCTCTGAACCTAAAGCAAATCCTTTAAAGCTCTTACAAATAATAGAAAAAAATCATTAACCAATAGTTATAACTTTTAATATCTATATGGATCTCATGGTCAAAATCTATTCCATTTCTACAATTAGGAAAAAGATAAGGGAATACGGAAAGAAAATCAACGCTCCAAGTCATTTACTTACCGTTCGTGCTTCTAGTGATGGATTCGGTACTCCTCATATTGAAATTGATAAGAATGGGTATAATTATGTAGTTAGTGAGAGAGGAGAAGAATTTGAAAGAAGACAGACAAAAGATATTGATAAACTATTATATTGGATATTCAAATCTATTGTATTCATAATGGCGAATGATTATGAATTAGAACATCGTAAGCCCAATGAAGACTTTAGAAGACAGTTATTTGCTAAACAAATCGAATTAATGAAACAACTCGATTCGAAATTTGCTCAATGGATAAAGGAAGAACTTGATAAAACAGTTGGCATTAGAGTTAAAGTGGAAAGGAACAGGTACTAGTACCGATCCATTAATAATTGATAGTGGAGAATTACCACAAAGTGTTATGATTTCAAACAGTAACACGTTTATAAATATCGTGAACTGTCAATTTGTTAGTATAATAGTTGATACCTGTCAAAACATTTCTTTTGATAAATGCTCATTTGAGATTCTCGGCATTTTGAGAAGTTCTAATATTATTGTTAATCAAAGCTCTATTTCTCTATTAGGTCTCGGTCAGTCGTCAAAAAATAATTTTAAAGAATGTACAATCACTAAAGGGTTTAATTTGAACAATCAATCAAATGTTTTTACAGATTGTGTCTTTAACAAAAAGTCTTATAAGACGTTTCAGAAAGATTTTAATTTATCAAAAGTAATTAAGCAGTTACCATATTTCATAGTAGCCTATGCAATCATAATTATATGCTTTTTTTCCGTTTACAGTTTTAATTCAATTTTATTGGGAATAGATTGGATATTTTTAATTGGTTCTCTCTTGTGTTTGATTGCAGTGTATCTCTTGCTAACGAGAAATGCAAAACACAAACTCATTAGAAAAGAAAAATAAAAAATCATTGTAATCAAACTACTGATTTTATCTTAGATTTACGTTGAGGGAAAATTTAGCAAACTATAATAAATTTATTAGCATATTCATCTATAGATATTAAAACGGAGATTATTTTTTCCATTTTTTGCATAATATTAATGATTATTGATCGATCCTGCTAATACTAATGTTTAATGTGTCGGAAATGGATCATAATACCATTTATTATTATCATCAATTAACATAATGTAGATAATGGACAATTAAAAACTATAATTCTACTTGAATCCACCATTTTTATAAAAAAAGTTGCCAATCTGGATCTCATTCTCATAATTATATAGCAAAAACGAACAAAAAGTTCAGAAAAGCTAAAGAAAAATGGAGACATTGATTAAATACGAAAAAATAAACATGATAAATGTTTGGGACTGATCATTCACAAAGTGAAACATGCCGAATCTCGATCATTTTTCATAAAAATATTTATATAATTACATTTCTTTATTTCTTAATCAACTGAAAAAAAGATGCGAATACAAATTTTTATCAAAAAAATAAGAAAGTGTTAAATAATGGAAGGATCAGTGTTAGTTATTGGTGGTGGAATAGCAGGGATCCAAACGTCTTTAGACTTAACTGAATTAGGCTTTAAAGTTTATCTAGTAGAAAAAACTCCTTCAATTGGAGGGAGAATGGCTCAACTTGATAAAACTTTTCCTACAAATGATTGTAGTTTATGTATTCTTGCACCTAAAATGGTGGAAGTATTTAGAAATCCAAATATTGAATTAATGACTTATCATGAAGTTCAAAAAGTTTCTGGAAAGACAGGAAATTTTGTTGTTACAGTCCTTAAAAAGCCTCGATATATTAACGAAACTAAATGTAAAGGTTGTGGTGACTGTGCTGCTAAATGTCCAAAGATTGAAACCCCTAACATCTTTGATATGAATCTTGGTAAAAGAAAATCAATCTACATTCCATTTCCTCAAGCAGTACCTCCGGTATACTTAATTGACTCTGAATTATGCTTAAAACTCACTAAAGGAGTATGCGGGGTCTGTGAGAAAGTTTGTAAGGCAGAAGCCATAGATTATGAACAAAAACCTCAAGAAATCAAATTGAACGTTGGCGCTATTGTTGTTGCTACTGGATATGATGTGTTAGGAGAAGAGTTAACCTCAAGGTGGGGTTATAATTATAAAAATGTGGTAAGTGCTTTAGAATATGAACGAATATTATCGGCTTCTGGGCCATTTCAGGGTCATATATTACGGCTTAGTGATGGAAAAGAGCCAGAAAAAATCGCATTTATTCAATGTGCGGGTTCAAGGGATTTACGTGAAGGTGTTCCATATTGTTCTTCAGTTTGTTGCATGTATACAGCTAAGGAAGCAATTATAACTAAGGAACATTCTGAAAACTCAAAATGTTTTGTATTCAGGCATGATGTTAGAGCTTACGGCAAGAATTTTTATGAATTTACCCAGAGAGCTCAGCAAGAATATGGAATAAAATATTTTCAAACAAAAATTAGTAGAATAATCGAGGATCCAGAAACACATGATTTAGTAATTCATTATGAAGATCTAAAAACTGGAGAATTTAAGGACTTTAAGGCAAATCTAGTAGTTTTAGCCACACCTCTAGTCCCTTCAGCTGGAACTAGAGAATTGGCTCAAGTTTTAAATATCGAGTTGGATGAATATAATTTTTTTCAAGAGAAATCATATTATAGTAAATCTTTATCCTCTAAAGAAGGCATTCTTTTAGCTGGTTTTTGTCAAGGTCCAACGGATATACCAGAAACGGTGGCTGATTCCAGTGGGGTGGCTTCACAAGTAGCGACTTTACTTAATTCCTTTAAATTTACTGAGACACAAGAAAAAATTATAGGGGTACCAGAAAAAGCAGTTAAAGAAACAGACATACCTAGAATTGGTGTCCTTATCTGTCATTGTGGTATTAATATTGGAAAATATATTGATATTCCTCAAGTTATAGAACACATAAAAACGTTGCCTAATGTAGTTTTTTGTGAAGATAATCTTTATTCTTGTAGTTCTGATTCGCAACAACGAATTAAGGAAGTAATAGATGAATATAATCTAAATAGATTTATTGTTGCTTCTTGTACACCAAGAACCCACGAATCATTATTCCAAGATACATGTCAAGAAGCTGGATTAAATAAATATCTTTTTGAAATGGTGAATATCCGTGATCAATGTTCATGGGTACATATGACAGAAAAAGAGCTTGCTACGGAAAAAGCAATAGATTTAATAAGAATGGGTGTTGCTAAATCGAGATTATTAAAATCACAAGAAGAAGAGAAATTAAAAATCACTCAGACTGCATTGGTGATTGGTGGAGGTATATCAGGAATGACAGCAGCATTGAGTATAGCAAATCAAGGATTTAAGGCGTATCTTGTAGAAAAAGACCGATATTTAGGTGGAAATTTAAAGTATTTAAATATGTTATATCCTACTCAAGAGGATGCTTCAATCTTACTAAACGAAACCATAGAAAAGGTTATACAAAATAATAATATTCAAATCTTTTTAAATTCTGAATTAAAAGATATTTTTGGATATCTTGGTAATTATAATGTTTCAGTTATCGATTCAGAGAGTAAAGTTCATGAATTAAAAATTGGCACTATTATTGTCGCAACTGGTGGAAAAGAATTAAAACCTAATGAGTTTTTTGAATATACCTATACGAACCATAATGTAATTACAGAATTACAATTAGAACAGAAATTAAAGGATGAAAATCAATCATGGCTGAACAAAATTAATCATATTACAACACTATTATGCGTCAATGCTAGACAAGAAAAGGGGATTACATATTGTTCAAATATATGTTGTGAAACAGCAATAAAAAATATTAATATCTTAAAGGAATTAAAGCAAGACCTCAAATTAATAGTTCTTTATAGAGATCTTCAAATGGCAAAGAAAGAATTTGAAAGATACTATCGTGAGAGAAGAAAAGATGCTATTTTTTTGAGATATGATTTAGATGATCCACCTGTAATTACAGAGAGAAATGGAGAAAAAGAAAAATTTGAAATTAAAGTCTTCGACACAAATCTACAAGATAATATCAAATTTAATACCGATTTAATAGTCCTATCAACACCAATGGTTCCAGCGGATAATTTAGATGAATTAGCAAAGATGCTTAAAGTTCCCTTAGACAAAAATGGTTTCTTCTTGGAGGCTCATGTCAAACTAAGACCATTAGATTTTGCCACTGATGGGATTTTCTTATGTGGATGTGCTCATTGGCCAAAAAATATCCAAGATTCAATATCACAGGGAAATGGCGCAGCAGGAAGGGCATGTAGGTTTTTAAGCGCGGAGGAAATTACCACATCTGGATTAATAGCGGAAGTAGATCAAGAGATATGTATTGGTTGTGGAACATGTGAGAAAGCATGTTCCTATAACGCAATAGAACTTACAGAAGTCCTGAAAGAATTTGAAGAAGTAAGCCTACCGATAAAAAAATCTACTGTAAATTCAGGACTATGTAAAGGATGTGGAACTTGTGCAGTGAATTGTCCAGTTGGGGCAATTTCTATAAAACACTACGATTTTGAACAAATTAATGCAATGATTAGAACTCTTGCTATGTAATTTCAAATAAAGGAGAATCTTAAGTCTAAAGGAAAAAGATTTGCGGAAGTTATCTCTGAATTACGAATGAAATTAAAAAACTGGGTCCGTTGCACGCTATTTATGCGTATTATCCGATTTTCTGTTTGGACTATCAGTACAATTTTCTTAAAAAACGCTAAAATACCTTATTCTAATAGTAATCGTATTATACCCTTGAAATTTTTATAATTTAGATTAAAAATATTTATAAAGACAATATTAGTATTTCATATATTATACTTTCAAATTTAATTTATTAATAATTAAAAAAAATTGAATAATATGAGTGATAAATCTAAATTACCCACAGAAGACCAGATTGAAAAAGATATAAAAAGAGAAGAGAAAATATTTTTGAGGAGTTATTCTAAAGTTATTTTCTTTTATCCACTCTTCTTTGCGTCTTTAATATTATATCTAATACAATACTTTGTAGGTATGGATGAACCGATACTTGGAGCAATTTGGATTACAGTTTTTTTCGCTAATTTATTTATTATTGCTTTTGACACCTCATCAACTAAATTCTTTATATTGCTCTTAGCTGCTATTATTTTAATAATGTTTTTTACTCTTATCTTCCATCCAAATGCAATAATCTCACAAATAATGTCATTTGAGGTTACCATTATAATGAGTTATCAATTTTATTTGTCTACGGCTGTCACTCTTGCTTTTATTCTTTTAATAGCTTGGATAGCAACTAGGTTTGATTATTGGAAAATGGAAAGAAATGAAGTAATCCATAAAAAGGGAATATTCATTTCGGCTGAGAGATATCCTACAAAAAGTCTTCGTATTAAAAAAGAAATTCCTGATATTTTCGAGTTTTTTCTATTAAGATCTGGTTCAATTCACTTGTTTTTAGGAAATGAAGAAGTAGTATATCTTGATACTGTGTTAAATATCAATAAAAAAGCGAAACAACTTGACTATTTACTTAGTGATATTGAAATTGAAGTTGAAAAAGATTGAATATATTAAATTTTTTATCTTAATAAGGACTGAAAATTCTCCTTAAGAAATCCTTCTGATACAAAGGCACCCATATAAGACAATGTTAGCTAGGTGGAGGTATACACGGGGAGCTTTCGGACGAACTGTTTCGCCTATCACTCTCAATAGCACGAGTGTATGGCGTTTGAAAGAAGAAGTTTTCAATTTACATTTCTTCCTTTTCCGTTTTGTCTATTATAATTAGGTAGTTTCTCCTAATGAGATTGGATATTCTTTATCCTCCAATTTTTTATATTATTGGTGAAAAAACTTAAAAAAGAAGATTTTCTTTCTTATATTTGAAATATTCTCTGAAGGAATCCATCAAAATGAGAATCAAAACTAACAATATACTCGATTTGATGGTGATTACAGAGAACAATAGAACTCATATCTGTATAACTCATTGGTTTTTTTTCTTTCAGGTCAATCGTATTTACTTTCTTGAATAATTGCCATGTTTCAAGTTCAAAATTTAAATCGAAAGGAAGAATAGTTGCAATTTTTTCACTCCCCCACAATAATTTTTCCAGATGGTTAAACACTTTGAGATTATTTTTAGATCTGATGGCAGCTAATGTGGTCACCTCATTTATAATAAAATAGGATGTATATAGAACTCCATAATTCCCTGTGGATAATTCTTTTAATATCTTTTCGCTTAGTTTCGCATATCTATCTTTTGGATGGCAAAGTCCAAGATAAAAACCAGTATCTAGAAACACCCCCATATAAAACACCAATTATAAGTTATAAATATCTTCATCATTTTCTGAATCAAAATGCATGTTAGTATTATAGGGAATATCACCGAGACTGTTTCTTTCTTCAATAATTTTTTCAGCTCTTTTAGGATTTAATATAGGAAGGTGCATTGCTATTTGAATAATTTCTTCGAAATTTTGATTCGCTAAAATAAGACAATAATCAAGAGTTTCTTGCTGTGTGGGTTTTCGACCTAATCTTAGAGTTAATTTGGCTTGAAGTTGTTCCAAACCTTTCTTATTTTTAATTTTTACAATTGACATATTAGTTTACCAAAGTATATTTGTATACTATACTATTTAAGTTTTTGTTATATATTAATAATCTCTTAACTTTTTATTAAGTAGTATTAATAATCGATACACTAAGCGTAAATCATAATTACAATATAGGTTTTTTCTCTATTCTCTCCCTCCCCCGTGGTGCTCCTTCCTAAAAAAATAGGCAGAAAAGGAATTAAAATTGTAAAAGGTAAAATAATTATTTAGATAATGAGAAAATATGACTTCTAATCTTAAGGAAGAAATTATAGATCTCATAAAAAAATTACCAGAAGATGCTACAATTGATGATATCATGTATCATCTTTATGTTAAAAAAAAGATACTCGCTGGTATTAAAGATCTTGAGTAAGGAAAAGTAATTACTCATGAAAAAGCCGTGGAGAATGCTAAAGGGAGATTAGAACGATGGTTGAAATAGAATGGTCTTCTATAACTTAAAATGATGTGGAACTTACGCTGTGAATGAATCAGTTGGAGTAATTTCTATAAAATATTTCGCTTTTGACCAAATTAATGCAATGATTAGGATACTTGCCATGTGAATTCAAATAAAGAAGAATCTTGTTTTATCATCAATGCAATTCTTCATTTGACAAGAGAGTTATGAAACCTAATCAGAAAAAATAAATTCTTTCTATTTTTTTTCTAATCATTAATGGTTCAAATTATTAAAATTTGAAATAACCAGAAAAAGTGAATAATATTACAGAGACTTCAAAAGCGGAAGATCCAGAAGAAACCAAAGACAATATTGATTCTTATCTTGAAAAAATCTATGAACCAGATATAAGAAAACTATTATATCGATGTTATCAATGTGTTCGTTGCAGTGGTGTCTGTCAACTCAGTAAGGTTCAGACTTTTGAACCGAGCAGAATAATTCAAATGATATTAGAGGGATTTGAAGAAAAAATAATTGAAAGTGGTGTTTTATGGGATTGTTTAACATGCAATGCTTGCCTTCAAAACTGCCCTGAGGGAATAAACTTTGCAGATATCGTAAGAATGGTTAGATATAACATGCGAGAAACCTATAATCAAAACCCGGATGAGTATATTGCTCATAAGGGGGTATATACTACTATCTCAGAAATAATGAGCGAACCATCTATAAAGCCCGAGAGATCTCTTGAATGGGTTCCTAAGGGATGTGAAATTTCAAAACAAGGAAATATTATGTATTATATTGGGTGCTTACCCTTTTTTAATTTTGAGTTTGAAAATTCCAATTCTATAGCAGAAAGCACATTAAAAATATTATGCCAGATTGAAAAAGAACCTATAGTAGTTCTTAAAGATGAAATATGTTGTGGACATGATCTCTATTGGGGTCAAGGAAAACTCAAAGAATTTATTAATTTAGCTAAGAAAAATATCAAAAGAATTGAAGAAACGGGAGTTAAAACAATTATTACAGCCTGTGCTGAATGTTATAGGACATTTAAAGTAGATTATCCAAATATTTTTGAAGATTTTAATAAAAAATTTGTTGTTAAACATTTAATAGAATATGTATATGAAAACTGGAAAGCAAATAAGATTGAATTCAAGAATCCATCTCAAAAAGAAGAACCTATCCCATTTACTTATCATGATCCATGTCGTCTAAGTCGATTTTTACCTAAAGATAGTCATATAATAGAAAATGTACGTGAAATTTTTTCCCAATTGAAAGAATTAGGATATAAGTTTAATGAAATGGCACATAATAAAAGAGATGCTTTGTGTTGTGGTGTGAGTTCCTGGATGAATTGTAATGACCGGTCAAAAGCATTGCGATATAAAAGGCTCTTAGAGGCAAAAGACGCAGGAGAAATAATGGTCACATCATGCCCCAAATGTAAGATGCATTTAAATTGCCTAATTTCAGAAGATTATGAGGATATATCATCAATACAAATAGTAGATTTTTCTGAATTCTTAGTAAATTTAATAACTGTCGTTGATTCTAATCCAAAGGTGGAGGGAGAAAAATAATGGAAGGTACAGTGTTAGTAATTGGAGGAGGCATAGCAGGAATACAAGTCTCTCTCGATCTCACAGAATTAGGATTTAAAGTATACCTCGTTGAAAAGTCGCCTTCAATTGGAGGGAGAATGGCTCAACTGGATAAGACTTTCCCAACATTAGATTGTTCTTTATGTATATTAGCTCCAAAAATGGTTGAAGTATTTCGTAATCCTAATGTTGAATTAATGACATATCATGAAGTTCTTCAAGTAGATGGTGAACCTGGTAATTTTACTGCGAAAATCCTGAAAAAACCTCGATATATTGATGAAACTAAATGTAAGGGATGTGGAGAATGTGCTGCTAAATGCCCTAAAATAATGGCTCCAAATCCTTTTGAAATGAACATTGGTAAAAGAAAATCAGTATTTATTCCTTTTCCACAAGCAGTACCTCCTATTTATTTAATTGATTCCGAGATGTGTTTATATTTAACGAAGGGAGTATGTCAAATATGTAAAAAGGCTTGTCCTGCTGAGGCAATAGATTTTGAACAGAAACCTGAAGAATTTGAAATTAAAGTTGGAGCTGTAGTGGTAGCAACTGGTTTTGAAATGCCTGCTGAAAAATTAACTTCAAGATGGGGGTATAGATACGAAAATGTTGTTAGTGCTCTTGAATATGAAAGGATATTATGCGCATCTGGACCATTTGGAGGACATGTCAAACGATTAAGTGATGATGAAGAACCTGAAATTATTGCTTTTGTTCAATGTGCAGGTTCAAGAGATCTTCATGAAAATGTCCCTTTTTGTTCTAGTGTTTGTTGCACTTATACAGCAAAACAAGCAATAATTACCAAAGAACATTCGGACAATTCAGAATGTTATGTATTTCGGCATGATATTCGTGCATATGGTAAAAATTTTTATGAATTCACACAAAGAGCTCAAAAAGAATATGGGGTAAAATATTTTCAATCAAAAATAGGTACAATTCAGGAAGATCCCGAAACTAAAGATTTAATTATACATTATGAGGATTTGAAGACTGGTGAATTCAAGGATTTTCGTGCTAATTTGGTTGTTCTGGCATCCCCTTTAGTTCCATCAAAAGGAGTTAAAGAAATAGGAAAAACTTTAGGAATTGAATTAGATAAATACAACTTTTTCCAAGAAAAATCGTATTTTGATAAATTAAAATCTACTAGAAATGGGATTTTCTTATGTGGATTCTGTCAAGGACCAATGGATATTCCAGAGACGGTTGCTGACGCTAGTGGAGTAGCTGCACAAATCGCTGATTTATTAAACTCTGTTAAATTTACCCAAGTGAAAGAAAAAACCTTTGATATAGCAGAAAAACAAGTTAAAATTACAGATAAACCAAGAATAGGGGTAATGGTTTGTCATTGTGGAATCAATATTGGAAATTATGTAGATGTTCCTCGAGTTGTAGAATATGTTAAAAACCTCTCAAACGTAGTGGTATGTGAAGCAAATTTATATTCATGTTCATCTGACTCTCAAATCAGGATTAAAGAATTAATTGCTGAGCATGATTTAAATAGATTTATTGTGGCATCTTGTACTCCTAGAACACATGAAAGCTTATTTCAAGAAACATGTCAAGAAGCCGGGTTAAATAAATATCTTTTTGAGCTTGTTAATATTCGAGATCAATGTTCATGGGTTCATATGAAAGAGAAAGATGCTGCTACTCATAAAGCCATAGATTTAATTAGAATGCATGTCGCAAAGTCTAAATTACTAAAGCCCCAGAAAGAAGATAAAATAGATATTACCCATACAGCTTTAATTATTGGCGGTGGTATTTCAGGTATGACTGCAGCTTTAAATATAGCTAATCAAGGATTTAAAACTTTTCTCATAGAAAAAGAAGATGAGTTAGGTGGAAATTTAAGATTTCTAAATGTATTGTATCCAGTTCATAAAAATGCATTAGAATTATTAAATGAAACAAAAGAAAAGATAGAGAAAAGTAGTAACATTCAGGTATTCTTAAATGGTGGAATTAAGAACATTAAAGGTTATGTCGGAAATTATGATGTAGTGATAAACGATTCAAATAACAAAATCCATGAGTTAAAAATTGGGACGATAATAGTTGCTACTGGAGGTCAAGAATTAAAGCCATCAGGGCTTTTTGAATACCACGATAAAAATAAAAATGTAATGACTCAATTAGAGTTAGAGCAGAAATTACAAAATAAGGATAAATCTTGGTTAGATCAAATTACTCGAATAACATTAATTTTATGTGTAAATGCAAGACAAAATGAGGGAATAACTTACTGTTCCAATATTTGTTGTGCTAATTCAGTTAAAAATATTAGAATATTAAAAGAATTGAAGCCTGATTTAGAACTTATAGTCATTTATAGAGATTTACAAATGGCCAAAAAACAATTCGAAGAATATTATCGTGAACGCAGAAAAGATGCAATTTTTTTGAGATATGACTTAGATAATTTACCAGAAGTACAAAAGAAAAAAGGAAGTCCTGAAAAATATCAGATAAAAGTATTTGATACTAATTTAAAAGATACCCTCGAATTTGAAACAGATTTAGTAATACTTTCGACACCTATGATTCCAGCAGATAACTTAAAAGAATTAGCAATGATGTTGAAAGTTCCATTAGACAAGAATGGATTCTTTTTAGAAGCACATGTTAAATTGAGACCCTTAGATTTTGCTACAGATGGAATTTTCTTATGTGGCTGTGCTC
Source organism: uncultured archaeon (assembly GCA_964409945.1). Lineage (GTDB taxonomy): Archaea > Asgardarchaeota > Lokiarchaeia > Sigyniarchaeales > SOKP01 > Loki-b32. Next base: position 36,782 of record CAYPFJ010000001.1, read on the forward strand.
AATGGCCAAAAAATATACAGGATTCAATTTCGCAAGCTAATGGTGCTGCAGGAAGAGCAAGTAGATTCTTAAGTGCGGATAAAATTACTACTTCTGGATTGGTAGCAGAGGTTTTAGAAGAAAAATGTATAGGATGTGGGAAATGTGAAGACGTGTGTCCTTATAAAGCAATAGAACTTATAGAGATAACCAAAGAATTTGAGGATGTAAGTATCAAAGTCAGAAAATCTAATATCAACGCTGCAGTCTGCAAAGGTTGCGGAACATGTGCAGCTACTTGCCCTGTTGGAGCTATAATGGTTAAACATTATGATTTTGACCAGATCTCTACAATGATTGATTCTTATTTATTAGAAAAGGAGGAAGTTAAGAACGGTTTGTAGGTGATAATCATGTCAAAGTCGAAAAAGAAAGTAGAAAAAGAAGAATTTGAACCCCGCATTTTAGTTTTTTGTTGTAATTGGTGTAGCTATGCAGGAGCAGATCTAGCAGGAGTTTCACGATTTCAATATCCCCCAAATATTAGAATTATAAGGGTAATGTGCTCTGGACGAGTAGATCCTGCATTTGTATTAAAGGCATTGAAGAATGGTGCTGATGGTGTCCTTATTAGTGGATGTCATATAGGTGATTGTCATTATATCACCGGAAATGAATACACTCAAGAAAGATTCGAAAGATTACATTCTATATTAATTAAACAATTGGGAGTGGATCCTAAGCGAGTACGGTTAGAATGGGTAAGTGCATCTGAAGGAAAACGATTTGCTGAGGTAATTACAGAATTTACTAACCAGATTAAGGAACTAGGGCCCCTCAGATCTTAAAATTTTTAATGCTTCATTGATAGGCAAATGTTTTAACTCCTTTGCTCTATCATAATGCTTTTTACAGAACCACTCTGCATAGGGTGGATGTCCTACGCCTCCAATTTCTTCCATTTTCTTTTCCCATTCTATATCAGAAGGACGTTTTTTAAAATATATCAAACCCCCATCATCCATATCTGCTAGTTTCTTATCACATATCCTACAAATAGGAGGTTTCATAATATTATATTTAAGTTAGGCTCTCAAATATTTTTTTGCTAATTATTATTGATAAAAGAAATTTAAAGTAATCTATCTAAATCTTAAATAATTTACATTAAATTTTCTTGAGTTGGAAAAAATGGAAAAACCATATCAATATATTAAAGTTGAGAAAAAAGGTAAAATCTCCATAATTAGGTTTGATCGTCTTGAAAAGAAAAATGCATTGAGTGAAGCAATGAGAGCAGAAATTATTGACGCTTTAGATTCTTTTAAAGAAGAAAAAAGAGTAAAAGCTGTAATATTCTATGGAGGTGAAGAATTTTTTTCTGACGGGTTTGATAGAGATGAAGTACAAGCAGTAGTACAAGGAAAAGGAGACTATCAACAATTTATCGATTCCAATCATCTTTTTCATCAGACATTGTTTAAATATCCAAAATTACTAATTGCTGCTGTGAATGGATATGCTCTTGCGGGAGCATTTGACCTAACTGTTATTTGTCATCTTCGGGTTGCTTCAAAGGGATCACTTTTTGGTCACCCGGAAATAAGGTTTGGTGCGTGCCCACTCTTCTTTCCTTATATGACTCTTGTGGGGCGCGGAAAAGCTCTAGAAATTACATTAAATACAGGAACTCGAGACACTTTTCTCACAGCTGAGGAAGCATATAGGTTGAATATTATTAATAAATTAGTTGATAAAGAAGAAGTGTTGAATGAGGCAGTAAACCTGGCAAAACAAATTACTCAATCACCTGAATATGTAGTAAAGCAATTACTTCAAGTAAACAATATCTTCTTCGATCAAGTTAAAACTTTTGATACTGAAATAGATGCAATCCTAAAAAGCATGAGCACTTTATTAGGGCTCTAAAATCCTATTTTTTACATTTTTTTCTTAAAATTCCATAAAGTATATTATGTAAATTAAATAAATGATATAAAAGTAAAAATAATAGGAGATGAAATTTCTATTAGAGCTGCTGTTATAGAAGACATCAAAAAAATTGTTTATAGGGAAGATTATCCTAAACCAACTTTCGGTGCCGATGAAGCTTTGGTTAAAGTTCATTATTGTGGAATATGCGGAAGTGATATAACAAATTTTAGATATAAAACCTACAATATGCCTTTAATAATGGGACATGAAATAACAGGTGAAGTAGTAGAAATAGGTGAAAATATTTCTGAAGTAAAAGTGGGAGATAGAGTTCTTTGTGTAAATGTATCACTTGATGTTAGCCAAGGGCAACTAATAGGTATGGGAATGTTTCAAGATGGAGGGTTTGCTGAATATGTTAAAGTACCTAAAATATCACTATTTCCCCTTCCTGAAAATGTTTCAACTAAAGATGCTGTTATGATTGAAACTTTTGCGTTAATAATGCGTGCTTTTAAATTGTCGAGAATTGAAAACAACGAGAATATACTCATTATTGGAGGAGGCAATGTGGGATTAGTCACATTGAAATCTTTATTAATTGAAAGAGAACCTAATTATGTGGTTGTAGTTGAACCAAATGAATTTTTAAGAAATAAAGCAATTGAGATGGGAGCAACAGATGTTACCGGTACAAGCAGAGCTCAAGTTAAAAAAGTTACTAAAAAACTTGGAGTTCCTACTTTTATTTTTGATTGTGTTGGAAATGAAGAAACTATATCCAATGCAGTTAACTTTATCAAAAAAGGTGGCACTATCTTATTAGAAGGAATTCATAAAGGAAATATAACATTCCCGTTGTTCATGTTGAATTCAAAAGAAGTAACTTTAAAAGGAAGTTTAGGTCATGATAGGGATGACATCTTGGCGGCAATTGATTTGTTTGCTAAGAATAAGGTAGAAACTAATGAATTTATTTCTGAAGCGATTCGATTGGAGGATACACAGAAAACTTTCGAGAGATATATAGATCCTAAAGAAAGAAATTTTGTTAAAATCATAGTTGAGATCTAAGCTTATCTACTTTTATCTATTCTTTTTAATGATTTTGTGGAATTTTTATGAAAGAAAAACCAAACATCATATTATTTATAACTCATGACCAAGGACAGTTTCTTGGATGTTATAGTTCACCACAAACTCCCAATTCCCTCTACACTCCTAATTTAGATAAACTTGCCGAAAATGGAGTACGATTTACAAACCATTTTTGTACTGCACCTCAATGTAGTCCAAGTCGAGGTGGAATTCAAACATCATTATATCCTCATCAAAATGGTCTTATGGGACTTGTGGACAGAGGATGGACTTTACCAGAAAGAAATGAAACTCTTCCGATGTATTTAAAAGAACAGGGATATACAACTCATTTAATGGGATTTCAGCATGAAGCTTTTGATGCTTACAATTTAGGATATGATACAATTAGTAAGCGAAGGTCAGAACCCTTATATAATTGCCAAAGAATGAATAAAAATTACCAAAAATTTTTTGAAACGCATCAAAATGAAGAAAATCCTTTCTATGTAAGTATTGGGGTTACTCAAGTGCATCGACCCTTTGGAGTATGGGGAGATCCTGTAGATCCAAGCAGAGTTATAATCCCTCCTTATTTACCAGATAATAAGATTGTAAGAGAAGATTTATCTCAATTTTATGGAGCAATACAGGGAGTTGATACTTGTATTGGAAAAATCCTTAAACAATTAGAAAACCTTGGCTTAAGGGAAAATACTTTATTCATTTATACAACTGACCATGGAGAAGCGTATCCTAGAGCAAAATGCACGTTATATGATCCTGGTTTAAAAACCCTATTGTTAATGTCTTGGCCCGGTTCAGACATTCTCAAACAGAATAAGGTGTATAATCAAATGATTAGTAATATTGATTTATTACCAACCTTACTAGACTTAATTGGAGCTAAAATACCAAAAAATGTTGAGGGTAGGAGTTTTTTACCAATTCTAAAGGGTGAAACAGATATATTCAGAACAGAAGTCTTTTCAGAGAAATCTTTTCATGAATATTATGACCCTATTCGAAGTATTAGGACTAAAGAGTTTAAGTTCATAATTAATTTTGAAAAATCAGAATATCTTTATCAATTAGGCACAGATATGAAACAAGATGCGTTAGGTAAATATATGTTAAACCATATTAAAAAACCTCGACCTAATGAAGAACTTTATGATCTGAAAAAGGATCCCAATGAAATTCACAACTTAATTGATGATCCAAACTATAAAGATATTTTAAAACAATTGAAAGATAAGTTATATGAATGGATGAAACATACAGATGACCCGATACTTAAAGGAAAAATTAAAGATCTTCGGCAAGAACCACCAATTCGGTTTTAAATATTCTATATGTTTTTAATTCTAAAATAATTTTAAAGATATAACAACCCAATTAAAAATTTAACTTTAAATGTCATTTCAAGGAATAGAAGAAGCATATAATAGAATTGCTAAAGTAGTTAATAAGACTCCGGTTATGACTTCAAGGTCTTTGAATCTCCTATTAAACTCAAATATATTTTTTAAATGTGAAAATTTCCAAAGAGTAGGCGCTTTTAAATTTCGAGGGGCATACAATGCTTTATGTTTACTTTCAGATAGACAAAAGAAAATGGGAGTCATCACTCACTCAAGTGGTAATCATGCTCAAGCTGTCGCTCTCGCAGCATCATTATTGGGAATTAAGGCAACAATTATTATGCCAAAGGGAGCACCAATAAATAAAATTAACGCAACAAGAAATTATGGTGCCCATGTTGTATTTTGTGACAATACACTCGAAGCGAGAATTAAAACAGCTGAAGATTTAATTAAAAAACATAAATGTATTCTAATCCATCCTTATGATAACAAAGATATAATTAATGGACAAGGAACTGCTGCTTACGAGTTAATTAAAGAAGTAGGGATGTTAGATGTTGTTATTGCTCCACTTGGGGGTGGAGGTTTGTTAAGTGGAACTGCTTTAGCTACTAAAGGATTACATTCGAATACCAAGATTATTGGAGTTGAACCTATATTAGCGGATGATGCTTTAAAATCACTTAAAGCAGGTTATATCATACCAAGTACTTATCCAGATACTATAGCAGATGGTTTACGTACTTCTCTTTGTGAGAGAACCTTCAACATTATCCGCAAATATGTTGATGATGTAATAACTGTTTCTGAAATCGAAATTATAGAAACCATGAAATTTCTCTGGGAACGTATGAAGATAATCGTAGAACCTTCTGGTGCAGTTCCTTTAGCAGCTATATTATCAAAAAAAGTTTCAGTTGAGAATGAAAAGGTTGGGGTTATATTAAGTGGTGGAAATATTGATGTAGAACCTTTTTTTCAATTATTAGAAAAAAAAGGTGAATAAGTTATGATAGATTTGCTAAGTAGATTATTTAACAACATCGAACTTTCTTGGATTGATTCAGTAACTGATATTGATAACTCTGATGAGTTTTATGATCTAATATCAATATTTCCTAATTTAAAGAGAATTTTTCAAGACGCTCGAGAGAAAAACAGAGATGAAATTCAAAGAACAATACGACACATATTTAGGTCGTATAAAATATTTTTTTTAATAAAAAGTGGCGAATTCTTTCATGAAACCCTTTCAAAAGATGCCTTAACTAAAATTCAAGATAAAGTTTTGAATCAGCACTCTCAAAATCCCTTAATCATCCCAATACTTCTAATATATCATGATATTGGCAGATATATTGATAATAAAGAACATCCGTATCATAGTTATCATCTTATATCACGCATGAATTTACTTGACCCGTTTGAGCTTTCAGATATCGAGATATTACTTATAAGAAAATTAATTCACTATCACTTATTTATTGCTACTATATATACAGGAGAATCCACTTTTTATGGAATTTATTCCTTACTTAATGATCCAGAATTCAATAAATTAATTGAAAATGAAAATATAATTGATAGATTCATCGACCTACTAGAAGTTTTTACATATATTGATATTCTTGGTTACTATTACACTAAAATATTTGACCACTATGTCAAGTATTATGATGAAATCAACTTAAAATTAAAAATGATTTTATATATTTGGCCAAATAAAGAATTGGCCCTACAGAAAGCTAAAGAATATTCACAAGAATGGTTGGAATGGAGACTTGCTGGGGCACTAAGAATATTCCAATTTGTTGAAACTAAACCATATTTAACCAAAGAATTTTATTATAGTAAATTAAGGGATAGCATAAAGAAGACTGACAATAATTTACTTCAGGACCTTAATTGGGATTCAATAATTGATCAATATTTAATCCATTCTTATAAAATTCAAATGAGATATTCTTTAGCTCTGTTAATGATTCTCGCATTTGGAAGTTTTCAGAGAATGGGATTGAAAATTAATACAGGAATTTCTTATAAATTGATTTTATTTTGGATAATTCTCTCAAAAGAAGTAACATCCAGATCTAAAAATAACTCTAAAGCTATATGGAACGTTTATTTTAAGGCAATGCCTCATTGGACAAAAATCGACAAATCATTCATTAGCATACTCAATGATGACATAATAGAATCCTTAATTCAAGATTCTGAACACGAATATAATCACCAAAAAGAAGAATACAATCTTTATATAGATTTTAATAAAATTAAACACCATACTTCCTAATTCTATAAAATTTTCCAAGTATGTCTATAGTTACTTGAGAATTAAATTTAAATAAGATCATATAATCATGAATGTTAAAACCTTTTTTGGGGAAAATTAAATGTATAAGAAATTAAAAAATAGAAAATTCAAGATCATTTTAGGATTGATACTTGTAATAACGCTGAATTTCCCTTTTATTCCTTCTATTCTTAATCCTTTAAGTAAAAGTAATAATAATGAATTGGGGAATATAAAAAGTTCAGGAGTATATTATGATATTGATATTAATGATCTTCCAGGTAGTTTGAATAATTGGTCGTGGGCTGTTACCCAACCTTGGTTTAAGGGAGGATCTGGTACAGTGGGAGATCCTTATAGAATTGAAGATGAGACTTTTATGTACAGTTCAGGAGTAGGCGAGTGTATTAGAATTCTTAATTCAAGAAGACATTTTATAATCAGAAATTGTACAATTATAAATTCTGATTCTAATTATGCTGGAGTTCATTTAAACAATGTCACGAATGGGCAAATACTCAATAATACTATAATAGACAACGGTTACGGCATAGTATATATTGAGACTAATAATACGATTATTTCAAATAATAATATCACAACTTACTTGGATTATGGTATATGGTTGTTAACTAATAGTGATGATAATGTTATTACGGGAAACATAATTAATGGAAACGGTGGAGATTATGGAATTTCACTAGATGATACTTCTGATAATAATCTAATTTATGAGAATTATATTTCAAATCATGGAATAGATAATGGATTCGATAATGGTTTTAATAACGATTGGAACAATAGTGTTATTGGTAATTATTGGGATGATTATACTGGGTATGACATGGATTTAGATGGAATCGGTGATAATCCTTACAGTATTTCAGGGAGTGCTGGAAATTTCGATTATTTACCTATATGGGACATCCAAATGCCAATTACCATCAATGATCTTCCAAGTAGTTTAAATAATTGGACATGGGCAGCAAGTCAAGCGTGGTGTAGTGGTTCTGGAACTGTTGGAGACCCTTATGTTATTGAGAATCTGAAAATTAATAGCGATTCTTTATCAAATTGTATGACAATCTTAAACTCCAGAGCAGTTTTTGAAATTAGAAACTGTGAATTATATAATCAACCAATGGGAGGCTTATTTAGCGGAATCTATTTAAATAATGTTACAGATGGAGAGCTTCTTTATAACGATATCCATAATAACTATCAAGGAATATATTTGGTTGATGTAAATAATACCATTATTATCGACAACGACATTTATAATAGTACTTGGTATGGAATGTTTCTAGAGTATTGTAATCATATACAGATTTCTTTAAATAATTTCTCTGATAATGATTATCGTGCTATTCGAGTTGATAGATCTAGCTACAATACTATATCGAATAATTATATTTACAACACAATAAATTATGACAGTATCCTTCTCTATATTAATTCTAATTTTAATTCAATATTAGATAATACAATCGATACCACTGGTGATAATGGAATTCGTCTTTTATCATCAAGCAATAATAACACAATCTCAGGTAATGAAGTAATGAATAGCAATAACCATGGAATATTAGTAGAAAGTAGTAATTTCAATGTGATTTGGGGAAATGTATTACATGATAACGTTGATGATGGAATAAGATTAGTAAATAGTGATGATAATACTTTTTATGAAAATGTAATCCGTGATAACATTGTTAATGGAATTTATTTAGATGGAACATCTGAAGGAAATTTATTGTACAGTAATTATTTAATAGACAATACCAATAATGCCCTTGATGATGGCACTAATAATAATTGGAACAACTCAATCATAGGCAATTACTGGGACGATTATACTGGATATGATATGGATCTAAATGGCATCGGAGATACTCCATATGATGTTCCTCCGGGAGGAGGAAGCATTGATTATTTGCCGATATGGAATAAGCAAGGTCCAATTTTAATTAATGATCTTCCTAGTAATCCAAATAACTGGACTTGGGCTGTAACTCAAGCATGGTGTAGTGGTTCTGGGACTGAATCAAATCCTTATATAATAGAGGGTCTGAATATAGATGCAAATTTTACTGATAGTTGTATTAAGATATTAAATTCTGAAGCACATTTTATAATTCGAGGATGTGAACTTAATAATTCTATAGTTTCTGGTTCTGAAGCAGGTGTATATCTAAATAATGTTACTAATGGAAATATTATCGATAACCATTTTGACAACAATAGAAATACAGGTGTCTATCTATTCTTAAGTGATTATAACTTAATTTCAGGCAATTTACTTACTAATAACAAACATGGAATATATCTTGAAGGTTCTTACAATGAAATTTTAGGTAATAAAATCTTCGGAGATGGCTCAGGATCAGGAATTATAATTCAATTTAGTAATGGTTATCATGACAATTTAATTGATGGAAATACAGTAGAGAATTGTTGGCAGGGAATGTTTTTATTCGATTCTGATAATAATACCATTTCAGGTAATACGGCTTTAAAAAACCTTAATTATGGCATTGTTCTTACAGCAGGGGCCAATAATAATTTCATTTCAGGAAATATTGTATTTAACAATACTTTGAGTGGAATTATTATTGATAACAGCATTGATAATACTGTTGAAGGAACATTAGCAAAGCAGAATCAGCAAAATGGTATATATCTTACAAATGGAGATGATACTACGATCCATAATAATATTTTAATTGATAATGTTATGGATGGAATCAATATTGCTACAGGATCTGCCAATAATTTATTATATGGCAATATCTTTTTAGGAAATGCAAGACATGCATATGACAATGGAGCAGGTAATGATTGGAATTCTACAACGATAGGAAATTACTGGGACAATCACACTGGTCCAGATACGAGTCCTAATGATGGAATTGTGGATGTTCCATATACATTTATCAAAGGTGGGGCTGGAAGTATAGACTATTTACCAATAGCTGAAGATGGGCCTCCCTCTGTAGTAGTTAATACTCCTCACCCAGCAGATATTTTTGGTACCAGTGCTTTAAGTTTTAGTGTTACAGTTACAGATAATTTACTTAATGAAACATGGTATACGATTGATGGAGGATTGCATAATTATACGTTTACGGGATCTACTGGAACTATTGATCAATCTGCGTGGGATGATGTACCTGATGGAATAATCACATTAACATTCTATGCTTCAGATTATCCAGGAAATATTGGATCAGCTTCAGTTATTATAGAAAAGGATAGTCAAGCACCAAGTATCGTAATTATTTCTCCAAATATAGATGATACCTTTGCTGGAGCTCCGAGTTTCGTAGTTGAAATTACAGATGATAATCTAGATTCAATGTGGTACTCACTTGATGGCGGATTAAATAATTATACGTTTACAGAAAACAGAACTATAGATCAAGCAGCATGGGCTGCATTATCTTTAGGTTCTGTCACCATCACATTCTATGCCAATGATACTGCTGGAAATCTTGCTTCTGAAAGTGTGAATGTAGAAAAGGTTCCTCCAGCTTCCAGAGATTATATTATTATTATTATCATAGTAGTGATAGCTATAGTTTCCGGAGCTGCTATTGTCACTGTTATTATTCTACTTAGAAGAAGAAAAATAGGAGAAGAGATATAAATAAATTTTTTTTTTTTAATTATTGAAGATTTTATTGATGCGTTATTATATAATTTGACTTATTTTTTAATAGATTTTAAAAAATTCTAATAAATCACTACATCATTTGCATAATTTATAGTTTATACTCATCTCTTGTTGGATTAAAAACCTCTATTACTTCAGTATATTCGAGTAATTCCGCACTGTGCTTTTCGTTAGAATCAAACATGTAACTATCTCCTTCTTTTGCCATGAATTCCCTTGTTTCTGTTCTAAACTTTATTTTTCCTTTTAACACATACCCTATTTGATGAGCTTTATGTTCATGAAGCGGCACTACCGCATCTTTTTCTAAAATAAAAAAACATAACATAACATCATTATTATAGGTTAAAGTTTTTCTATAAATACCTTCAAGAACTTTAACTTTTTGTAAATTTTCTTTATTTATCGGTCCCTTAATCATTGCATTATTTCACTTTTTCTTTAACTTTAATTTTACAATATAGTTGTATTAAACAAACATAAATTTTGAACCTACCCAAATCCTAAAAGCAGAATCATAATCCACAACAAAAAAAATGAGATAATAATTGTTAAGTTGGCAACCATCCCAGTAACCCGCTCATTATATGAGAATTCCTCTGTAAAGGGAATGATTGCTAATCCAACCTGCAATATTAATGCAATTGCTAATATCCCTCTATATATTACACATTTTTGTTGAAAATAAAACTTATTATAAAACAAAATTCAAATAATATTAGTTGCTAATCTAAAAAAAAATATTAATTAATAATAGAGTGGTAGATTTTGCGTATGGATGAGAATTTCAAACAAAAAAGACAAAAAACTTTTCGTTGCTTTTTCCAACTCTACTTTATGATATATTTTTTTACTGGAATTATGCCAGTAAATATTGATAACATCTTACTATATCTTCCAAAGACAACAAAATTTGGAGTCGGATTTTTAATAGCATCCACTTTAATTGTAGGTATAATTAGTATTTTATTTTTTGGTTATTATGAAGATAAAATAGCTGAGAAGTATTCAAGAAAAAAGATATTTACTTTAACTAATTTTATATGGATTATTTCATACGGACTTGCTAGCATATCCCCTGATTATTATTGTTATTTAAGCTTTCTTACAATAAGCGCTATAGGGACGGGTGCTTTTCTACCTATAGGATTTTCTATGATAGGAGATTTTTACCCCCCAAAAGAAAGAGGAAAAAAATTTGGGGCTATGAATTTTTCTTTAATTTTAGGTAGTGGAATGGGGATTATTGCTGGTGGGTTATTGGGAAGTTATATTGCAGGATCATTAGGTTGGAGAATAACTTATATTTTTGGTTTCATATTGGGAATATGTGCAATATTCCCTTACATGTTTAAAGGAATTGAACCTGAACGTGGTCGTGCTGAACCGGAGTTTGAAGATTTTAAAGGTGAAATAAATTATGATTATAAAATTACATTTAACAGCATAAAAGAACTTTTTCGTAGAAAGTCAATAGGTTTTATATTGTTTTATGTGCTCTGTTCAGGATTAGCGACTTCTACGCTTGGAACCTGGGGAATTTTTTATATAACATCAAAAATTGGTGATGCTAATGCAGAGTTAGCCGCTACTACAATTTATCTTATTGCTGGGGCGGGGGCTCTTCCCGGAACAATAATAGGAGGTAAATTAGGAGATTTATATTTGAGTAAGGGAAAAATTAGAGGTCGAGTGATTGTCTCTCTCATTGGAGTTATCCTTGGTGTCTTATTTACATTGATTTTCTATTTAACTCCATTTTTCACAGCAAATTCTTTTCAGATTATCTTTTCATGGATTTTTTTTATAATTTTTGGATTTTTAGGGTATATGTTCTCAACTTTTTCAGTAGGAAATCAGTTCGCGATATATTCAGAGGTATGTCTTCCCGAGGTAAGAAGTACTGCTAATGCGATGAACGGTTTAATGGTAAATATTGGTGGCATAATTGGCAATCTTTTATTATCCTCTTTAATTGAGAATAATTTATCGTGGTTGCCAATTGCAGTTTCATTAGTTTTATTCATTTGGCTAGCTGGAACACTTCTCTGGATAATCCCATATTTCTATTACCCAAAAGAATCTAAAAGTTGTAGCGATATCTTGTTAGAAAGAAGAAAAGAATTAGAAGATAAAAATTATTAATTATATTTTATTAATCGAAAGAGGTTAAAGTTTATTAATAAAAAGAAAAGTTATACAAATACTCTAAATTTTTTATTTTAAAAAAAATATAAAAAATTGATACCTGCCTTAAAAAGAAATTTCGCTTATAACAAAGGAACAAAACCCTTTATTAAAAATAAGGCAGGTATCACCTATAACTCTAAATTAACAGATTGAAAATTTAATAGGAAAGGATAATTTGAGATTTAAATAAAAATACAGCTAATTCTTTTATCATAATGTTAATTGAGCAAATAAATTATTAAGAAAAAAATGTTTACTTATAAAATCCCTTTAAATTCAAAATTTGATATTCTTTTACATCGATATAAAAAGCATAGAAAAGATTTATAACTTAAATGTTCCTAAAATAAGATTAACGCTATTTATTTTTAAAAAAGCGAAATTTCTTAAAAAAAATAAATTTGAATGTAAGGGTTGGAAAATATGTTAAATAACAAAAGAAGATCTATTAAAATATTTGCTTTAACTCTTTTTGGACTATTCCTTTTATCAAGTGTTTTCACTGGTAATGGTTATATTCCAAATCAATCTTCTAGTAAAGAAAGTAGTGAACTAATTGAACCTGAAGAGAATTTTGAAGAAGAACCAATTACAATATCAACAATGTCGCTAGAAACTGAAGAATCTATAACTCCAACATATGACAGAAACGCAATAGATTGGCGCCCTATTGAAGAATCTTTAAGTTTTAATAACCCAGAAGGTGAATCAGGAGGTGATTATATTGCTACTTCTGCTTATGACGTTAAAGGAGGAGTGGAGAGTATTATACCTTACCAAGCTATTCCAATGCCAGAAAACATGCCAGAATTATCTGTTGTCGAACCTTATGCTGGACTTTTAACTGGGGGAGACACCCCCGAAGATGTAATTCTTCCTGATGGCAGAACTGTTCGTACAGATAACGAAGTGTATCCTTGGAGAACTGTTTGCAAACTATATATCTCTGCCTCTGATGGGTCAAATTGGATTGGATCAGGGATGATAATTGATAATTTCCACGTTTTAACCGCGGGTCATTGTGCATATCTTTGGGGTCACGGCGGTTGGGCTGCAAGTATCGAAATTGTTCCTGGAATGGACTTAGACGGACCAGATCCTACTGATCCCTATGGTAATGCATGGGCTACTTTTTATCGCTCCTATACAGGATGGACAGTAAGCGAAAGTCCTCAACATGATTGGGCAATGCTTACCCTTGATCGTAATGTTGGTATTTATACAGGATGGATGGGTCGAACCACAGCAGGTTCTTCAAGCTCAATCTATACTGATACTATGAATGTAGCAGGGTATCCTAGTGATTTAGACAGTGGTCGCCGTTTATATTGGGATTCTGATGCAGGTGATGGTGCTACAGAATATAATCATTATTATTGGGCTGATACTGCAGGTGGTATGAGCGGTGGACCAGTTTGGAGACTTGTTGGTAGCGATAGATACATTATGACTATTCATGCATATGGTAGAGGTGGTACAAATTCCAATTATGGAACTCGGCTAAATAGTGATAAATATAATCGAATATTCGACTGGGTAGCAGCAGATACGGCTCCGATTGATAGACCAGATTTGACAGACAGAGGCTCGGCATATTCTAGCTTGTCTTCTTATTCCGTAACTGCTGGAGTTACAAGTTTTACTATAAGTCACCAAGTAAGAAATAAAGGTACTGCCTCATCTGGAGGATTTTACGTCTATTATTACGCTTCAACTAATAACTATATTTCTACTTCTGATTATTACATTGGATATGATTATGTGTCATCCATTTCAGCTTTCACCAATGGAGCTGCAAGTTGGACTGGAACTTTTCCTAACATTCCTGGAGGGAATTATTATATCGGTTGGATTATCGATAGAGATAATTTAATTACCGAATTTGAAGAGGATAACAATGTAGCATATAAAACTCCTACTGTATCTGTAACGGGATTAAATCCACCAATAAGTTATATTGAGGTAACAGTAAGAGATTCCGTCACATATGACTATCTTCAGAGTGCGTATGTGAGAACTTATGTATCTGGAACTTCCACGTTCGTTGATTCAGGATACACCGATGTTAATGGATTTTACAATATCACAAATTTAGCAGTTGGAACTTATGACGTTTTCGTTTCAAAAAATGGGTATCAAACACAGAAAAAAGTTGATGTTATTGATAATTTAGCAAAGGGATATGATGATGATTATTTATATTATTACTTAGTACCTTATGGGCCATTAACTAGTTGGATTGAGGTGACTGTTAAAGATAGTGTTACACTCAATCCAATTTCGAGTGCTTACGTACAAGTGACTAATATGTCCTCAGGACTAGTAATTAAAACTGGATATACTAGCGGTACAGGTTTCTATAACGTAACTGGATTGTCAATTGGATGGTATGAGGTATCAATTTCAAAGGCTGGCTATAGACCTCAAACAAAACAAAATTATATAAATTGGAACCACGACGATGATTATTTAACTTTTAACTTAGTTCAAATGCCTCCCGATAGTGGATATATTGAGGTAAGAGTATATAATGAAACAGGTGGACCGAAACAGGGTGCTTATGTTAAATGCGTTAATGATACTTCAGGGTTACTTATTAGAGTGGGATACACCGATATAAACGGTTTTTACAATTTAACACACTTAACTATAGGCTGGTATACAGTAAATATCTCAAATGTAGGGTATTATGAGCAATCGAAATCCAATTATATTAATTGGAATGGTGATGATGATTACCTTACCTTTTATCTTATGGCTATGCCTCCTGATAGCGGATATATCGAAGTTAGTGTTTATGATAGCATAACATACTCACCAATATATTCTGCGTATGTTGAGGTTACTAATCAATCCTCGGGTTTAGTAGTTAGGACGGGTTACACTGATACCATAGGATTTTATAAAGTCGCAAATCTCACCGTTGGTTGGTATACTATTGCAGTTTCTAAGAATGGATATTACACACAAACTAAGACTGATTATATTAATTGGGCCGGAGATGATGATTATCTTACCTTTTATTTAGTAGAAATGCCTCCCGATAGCGCTTATATCGAAGTGAAGGTATATGATACTGATACGTTCGCACCAATTCAAAATACTCTTGTAACCTGCAATTATGTAAATGGAACGTACTTTAAAAGTGGATATACTGATAGTTCAGGGTTCTATAATATTACAGGATTGTCCATTGGATGGTATGACATTGTTGTCACTCACACCAACTATGGTGGTAAAACTCAATCGGATTACATTAATTGGAATGGTGATGACGACTATCTGTATTTCTATCTGGAAATAAAACCTCCTGGATGGATTGAAGTACGGGTATTTGATATATATAATACCTATCCAATTGCAGATGCTTATGTTAGGTGCTTTAATACTACAAGTGGTGAATTATTTGACGAAGGATACACTGATAGTTCTGGTTTTTACAATATTACGGGTTTAGAAATTGGATGGTGGACTGTTAACGTATCACACCCAGCATTTATAATGCAATCACAAAATGATTATATTAATTGGAGAGGAGATGATGATTATCTTTATTTCTATCTCGAACCTAAATTCGTTCCTATAGTTGGACCCATAGCAATATTCCGTGACATTCTTCCATGGGGCTTAAATATGACAGAACCCATCTTACAAGCATATAATATTCAATACACTGTTTATGGTTCACTCGATTTTGGGACAGCAGATTTATCATCTTATCGAAAAGTAATAATTGTTTCAGATCAATACCAATCATTTTACAATAGACTTGCTGGTAATGTTTCATACTTTGAAAGTTATGTCTCGAATGGAGGAACTTTAGAATTTCATGCTTGCGATAGAGGTTGGCATGGCGGAAACTGGGATGCTTATACCATGCCTGGTAATTTAACTAAAGCTTGGCTATATCTTCAAAATGTTTCCATTAATTTAGGATCTCATCCTGTACTATTAACTCCTTCATTTATCGAAGATGATGAACTTGACAATTGGTTATATTCTGCTCATGGATATTTCACTAATTATCCCATAGGTACCAAAGAGATTTTACTTTATCCAATTACTTCAGATCCTGTCTTGATTGAATCTCCACTTGGTTCAGGTTACATCATTGCATCAATGCAGACTCTTGAATGGAATCATAATCTAAATTACACCAGATTACTGGAAAATATAATACTATATAATCCTGGTAATTATTATGAACCTATAGATGTTATTTCTCCAGATAGTATGAGTATTTGGGAAGTCGGCTCAGCTTACTCTATAACATGGACTGCACCACCATCAATTTCAGATGTAAAGATCGATCTTTATGAGAATGGGGTTTTTGTAATGGAACTTGCAGCAACAACACCAAATGATGGAGAATTCTCATGGACAGTTCCTATAGGGCTTAGCGACTCTGTTAATTACCAAATAAAAATCACAGATCCACTATATCCTGCGAATTTTGATTTTAGTGACAATTTTGAAATTGTCGATTTACGTTCGATTACTGTTGTTTCTCCTGATAGCGATAGTTCGTGGGTTACTGGAAATACTTATGATATTAATTGGACTTCAACTGGTCCTATTGCCAATGTAATGATCCAGCTTTATGCGAGTGGAATATTAATAATGGATATCGTAACCAGCACTTCTAATGACGGTACATATTCTTGGATAATTCCTGACATGCTTATCAACTATACTGAGTATGTCATAAGAATTAGTGATGTTTTAGATCCAACAATTTATGATGATAGCGAACCATTTACTATAACTACACCTCCAGGAGCACATGGGATTTTCGGGTATGATATATTGATCTTATTGTCTCTAATATTCGGAGTTTCAATAACCCTCATTAAAAAGGGTAAAAGAGAGATATTTCACAAGAGTTAAACTATAATAAAAATAAATCTTTAATTAATAATTCTTTTTTTTTATATTTCTTTTTTCATTTTACTATAAAGTGCAAAATCTCCATATTTAATAATATTTCTCTCTTCTTTTGTTATTTGAAAGATGTCACGTAAGGTTTCCATCAGTTTTTGGAAATCATTCTCCTCTAAAAATACGTGAAGAACAGATTCTTCTACAAATTTATCCCATAATTTAAAAAAATTAACTTGATACATTTTATCATCCTTTTGGGGTGATATATAAATTATTTCTATATCATATAGATCCACAAAAGCCAAGTCATTTTGTTTTATTATCTGATCTCCTTTATATCCAGAGTTATCCATTTTAGCTAAATAAAATGATTTTTGAATCCATCTCTTATTAGTTAAAATAAAAAATTCTTCATATTTTCTTAAATTTCTGAGTTTTAGCTCTAGTCTTGTTATAATTCTCTTATATTCATTATAAATCCTTAAAAAGAGATATAACGGAAAACCTGAGATGAGTAAAACCGTAAGTAAAATGAATATACTTAGAA
Source organism: uncultured archaeon (assembly GCA_964409945.1). Classification (GTDB taxonomy): domain Archaea; phylum Asgardarchaeota; class Lokiarchaeia; order Sigyniarchaeales; family SOKP01; genus Loki-b32. The sequence continues at coordinate 54,724 of CAYPFJ010000001.1, forward strand.
AAACATCAAAATCTATTGTTGAAGTTAAAAAATAAAATAAAATACTAAAAATTGAAATTCCAACAGTAAGAATTAAAATATTTAAAGTGAATCTTAATTGTTTTAATTCATTAGTGTAGTTTCGTTTTTTCCATAAAATTCTTTATTTAATTATGTTTTCTTCAAAAATTTTTTTGTTGATCTCTACACCTAATCCGGGTTTTTCTATAGCATGCACATAACCTTTCTCAACTTTTATTGGTTCTTCAAGAATCTGGAATTCTTCGGGATAAAACGGAAATTCCAACCAATCACATCTCGTGGAAAGTATTAAATGAAGGTTAGCAACAAGAGATAATCCGAATCCAAAAATATGGGGTATACATCTCACTCCTTTAACTTCAGCCATTGCGTCTATTTTTTTAACCTGCAAAAATCCACCACTACGCGTCACGTCCGGTTGCACAATATCATAACACTCTTTTGATAAAATATCCTCAAACCGAAATATTCCAAAATCATTTTCACCTCCAGCAATATCTACTGGCGATTCACTTCTTAGCTTAGCTAAACCATTAAGATTGTCTGAGGGTATAGGTTCTTCCAACCATTCAATATCATTCTTTTCACATACTTTAGCAAATTTTAAAGCTTCAGAAACAGATAAATAGTACGAATTAGCATCAACTATTATATGTAAATTAGGAAACGCGTCTCTTACTTCTTTCATTATTGCTTCGGGTTTTCCACCTCTACCGCCTACACGTAACTTTACTCCTGTAAAACCACCAAGATCAATAGCAGACTGAACAGCACCTACAGCTGCTTTTGGTTTATAACCTCTAGGCATTGAAGCATAAGCTCTCACTTTTTTTTTCATTCCACCGAGTAAACGATAAATCGGCTGGTTGGTCTTTTTCCCTATAATATCCCAAAGAGCAACTTGTATGCCAGAAGTAGCATGAGGTATACCATATGTTATTCTATTACTACTATGGTAAATTTCATGGTAAATGTCCTCGACCATGAAAGGATCCTTATTAATTAAAATTCTTGATAATGCTTCATCTATAAAAACTTTTTGAGCATTATTACTTAAATTAAAATGTGCCAATCCCCACCCATCAATATCCTCATCCGTCTTTATGTTAATTAAAACTCCACTGGCTTGTATTGGAGGCATTGCCCCGATTTTAAACCTAAAATCAAGTGCTAATACATAAGTTTGAACATCTATAATTTTCACTTTTTAGTGTCCCTTAAAGTAATTTAATAATATTTTACATTTTTTTATAGATAAATTTTTAGAATAAGATGAATTTTTTTCTCTTGAAAAAAGAATAATTATATTCTTTAGAAAAATTCTTGGTTTGGTTAGAGTGTCCGATATTTTTAATGGAACAGTGGAAAAAAATCCTCACGAAGATTTATGTGTTGTATATGTCCTTTATTTTGATGAAAAAAAAGGGCAAATCCCTCTATTGATGTATCCTGATGATAGATTCAGAAATAATAAGAGATACATGCGACCAATAAATTTTCATCCCGTTTGGTTCTTAGAAACTGAAGAACTCGACCATATTGATTTAGAATATAAAGGTTACGCCTTTTTTGGAAAAAAATTCCATGCAAAATCACAAAGACCAAAAAGAAGGGCAGGACTTGAAGAAGACACTCCAGAAACTATAGTTATAATAGTATCTCTGCCTGTTGAGTTAGAAATTTTTGGCGATGAGCTAATAAAAGAATTAACAGAAAAATTAAGAAACCAGTTTGAAGATCAGTTAACTGAAGTCATAGAAAGTGGAATTGCATCTGATGCTGTGATAAAGACACCAAAAATTCAAGAACGTATAGCTAAAGGAAATAAAATTAAAGTTTTTATGAGAGAATTAATCGATAAGGAAATTAGAGATTATTTTTCCAGAGTGATTGAAAAAAGATCCGAATCTCCATCTCTTAAAACTCAAAAAGCAATTTCATATTTCTCCCTAAAAGGGTTTGAGTTTTCTCCTCTTAGTAATTTGAGAGGAGAGGGAAATTTTGCCAGCGTAGAACTTTTTGATTCTACAATACAAAAGAGTGAGGAAATTAGAACAAAATCTCTATTTTCTATAGCCAGTATTAATTTTATTGAAAATAGCCAAGAAATTGAAATTACAGTCCAGAATAATTCGGATAAAGAATTGAAGAATTTACATATAACTATAACTCATGTTAAAGAATATTTTGAAAAAGAAGTAATGAATCAAGAGGTTGAATTTTGGTTTCCTCAAGAAGAACTCTTGTTTGTGTCTCCTATAGTTCCTCATATAGATGAATATTTATTTTCCATAAAGAAGGGAGATGGAAGAGGAAATATTGAAAATAAATTATCCCAAAGAATTGATTTAAAATTAATTAATAAAATTACAAGTTAAAAGATGGAATCTAACATGTCAAAAGAAAAAATTAATGATGAGGATATTATTATCAGAAATTATCGAACTTCAGATTATCAAGCAACTCTAGAAATTTTAAAAGAACTCCATAAATTATATGATATTGGCTTAAGAGAAGAGCAATGGAGAGAATCGTCCGGGTTAAGACAATTTAAACCGAATCTTAAACGAATAACTTTAATTGCTGAGTTCAAACCTACAGGGGAAGTTGTAAGTATGGGAATAATTGAAGGCGTGAAAAATACTTTAGGTCAATATATTGGTTATTTAGATAATTGGGCTACAAAAAAAGGTTTTATTGGAAAACATGTGGGTAAACTCTTAGCAGATAAAGCTATACAAATTCTTCAATCATGGGGTTGCGAGTCAGTAAGGATTAATTTACCCTATGAAGCAGATAACAAATTACTGAATGTCTTTGCTAAAGTAGGTTTTCAGCCAATATTAACTGTCCTTGAAAAAAGATTTTAAGGATTCAATAAAATTACTGATTAAAAAAATCTTTTATTGTTAATTCAGACCATTCTTGTTTAATTAAAAGTTCAATTTTTTTATTGTCTCTAGGTTTTTTAGAGGGAATATTATATTTTTGACTTATAACGGGACCGATATCTTGCATTCTCTTCTCTGGACCACCTGTAGCATCTTTAGTGAAAAGAACACATTTTCCATTATTATCTCTAATCCATCCATCTTTAAAAAATCCTAAGTGTTTTCCTTCATAGGTATATACAGATGTTTCATGGATATATGCAATTGTTTCACCAGTAAAGTAAAAAATATGTTTGTTATCATCAGTATAGGCCATTGGAGTTCCCTTTTTATTATAAAATATAAGCAACATGATTCTTTAAATTTTTAGGTTTCCGGATTCACTTTATTATTTTTACTAAATTTTAATATTTAAACAAGAATAAGAGTATATAATATTTTTCATCTTATCTGGAAATTTTATGTATTATACATTCAAAAAAATATTTAACGTTTTTTTTAAAGAAGATATTCAACTAATAATTACTTTCCTTAAAAAAAGGTTTAAATAATTAAAGAGTAATTTTCTCAAATCTGGCTTGAAAGAACCTTAAATATTTAGGCTCATATACCATTTTTAGACCATGTATAGTATCTCTCTTCTCATATAGTCGTATAATTGATTCCGCTGTGTATTCCATATGTGTGTTAGTATACACTCTTCTTGGAATTGTTAACCTAACTAATTCCAATTTAGGAAAAATATTTTCTCCCGTATCCTTGTCACGTCCTTTTGATATAGCACCACGTTCCATACTTCTCACTGCAGAATCTTCATAAATTGCTGCTGCTAGTGTTTGCGAAGGCCATTTATCTCTCTCTCAAGATGAGGTAAGAATCTTAACGCATCAAGAAAGACAGCATGTCCGCCAATTGGTTTTACAATGGGGACACCTTTTTCCATTAATAATTCACCAAGATATTGAACTTGGTTTATTCGATATTTTAGATAATTATAATCAGTAGATTCTCTTAAGCCACGTGCAACAGCTTCCATATCACGGCCAGCCATCCCGCCGTATGTATGTAATCCTTCATAAACAACAACCATATTACGGCAATGTTCAAAGATATCTTCCTCATTGGTAGCAAGAAATCCTCCAATATTTACTAAACAATCCTTTTTTGCGCTGTATATGCATCCATCAGAATAACTCATCATCTCTCTAAGAATATCCACAATAGGAGTATTTTCATAGCCTTTTTCACGGTCTCTTATAAAGAAAGCGTTTTCACTAGATCTTGTTGCGTCAAAAATAATTCTTAATTTATAATCGTTGCAAAATTCTCTTAACTCTCGTAAATTCTGCATTGAAACTGGTTGCCCACCCGCCATATTTACATTCATTTCAACGTTTACAAAAGCAATTTTATCAAGTCCATACTCGTCTATATAATCCTGTAGTTTTTTTAGGTCCATATTTCCCTTAAATGGGTGTAAATTCTGTGAATCATGTGCTTCGTCAATGATTGCATCCACCATTTTTCCGCCAGGAAGTTCTACATGCAATTTAGAAGTAGTAAAATACATATTTCTTGGAACTATCTGTCCTGGTTTGACAAGATAGCTATACATTAAATGCTCTGCGGCGCGGCCTTGATGAGTAGGAACCATATATTTATAACCTAATATATCCTGTATTTCTCTCTCGAGATTATAAAAATTACGGGCACCCGCGTAGGCTTCATCTCCAAGCATTAATCCAGACCACTGATTATCTGACATGGCAGATGTTCCAGAATCAGTTAGTAGATCAATGTAAACATCTTCAGATTTTAAAAGAAATGTATTATAGCCGGCTTCTTTAATAGCTTCAGTTCTTCTTTTCTGATCTGGCATTCCAACATGCTCGATCATCTTAATTTTAAAAGGTTCAGGAGGACCATTCATTTTACAATTCACATTAATGTTTTATAAAGAATAAATGAATAAAGAATAGCAATTTGAAAAACTTTATGTAGAGTTCTACCCATAGTAATCCCATTAATGAGGAAACTCTTTCAAAATCTTAGAATCGCACGAGATATGAGTATTATTGAAAGACAATTCAAATTTAACTTTATTAAAAAGAATCTAAATGTTAATATTCATTTCTTTTTCGAATTCAGGTATTATAACTTCTATATTAGGAAATCTTTCACCCATTAATTTTAGAAGAGGTTTCAAGTCCTCTGTTCTACTTATTGGTGGAAAAAAATTATCCCAATGGATAGGAATTAAAATCCTTGGGCGCAATATTTTAATTATTTTCTCTGTTTTTTTAACCATATGCTTATTACTGTTCCCTGCATATGGAACTAAGAAAATATCACATAATTGATATTTTTGTAGTTCTTCTGTATATTTATGCCATAAACTACCAAATGAAACAATTTTAAGGTTATTAAAGTAAATACAAAATCCAAAGACATCTCCCTTAGGAAATCCTTCACCATATGGCAGAATTGATTTAGCTTGTTTTAAAAATTGCCAAGAAAAGAGTCGTGATAAAATGGTTTTAGCATCAAATGCTATATGCTCAGATTTAATTAATTCTACGGTTATTTTTTCAGAAATATCGATTTTATCATAAAAATTACAGACCCTAATATTATTTTTCGCTCTTTCTGAAAGATCTTCAATATGATTCTCAATGATTTTTCCTTCTGCCCAGCTAATGATATTTTGTTTTGCTACCTCAGAACAATATACTGGAACATTTAAATTTTCAGCAAGCCATCCTGCATCACATACATGATCGTAATGACCATGAGAAATGAAAACACCATTAATATTTTTAATATCTTCTTTTTGAGTTGTTAATTTAGGAGTTGCATCATCATTTCGAGAAAGGAATGGATCAAATAATAGATTTATAGCATTTAGAGATAAGATATATGAAGCAGTCCCTAACCAAGTAATTTTGATTGTCATTAATGTAAAGAAATGAGTAATTCAAATTTGTTTTCCATATAGTAAATAAAAATATATTAAATAATTTTTTTATTAGTTATTTAAATTAATCCTTAAATAAATTAAAAAAATCTTAAATAATAATGGTATTCCAATCTTTAGAATTAAAGGAACTCCAATTTTTATTTTATTTAATCCCGGTGACAATAGGGTTCGAATTGGTTTTATACTTTTATTATCAATATTTTAAAATAAGAGATGTTAAATTAAAATTAAATCGAGTTCTATTAGCTTTCGGAACCTTTTGTTTATTTATCGTAATAGGACCCTTATGGATTCAAATATCAAGAAATTTTCTTGAGGAGGATACACAATTATATGAGATAATCTCTCGTATAGGTTGGGGATTTGCTTTTTTATCAACCATAGGGTTTTCCTCATTTATAATAAAGAAAGAATTTTCACAGATAATCAATATCAATTATGTTAAGATTATAACAATTCTAAATCTTATTCCTCTTATAGTTTTAATATTTACACCATCAACAAGAAATCCAGTCTTTCTAGTAAGTATTATTTTTGTAGTATTAAATGGTATAAATATAATAAGATTTCAAATTATATTAATAAAAAGATCTGTTGGAAAAATCAAACGAAAGTTCCAATTTTTTCTCATGGGAGCCTTAGTAAGCTTTCCAGCCTTAGGATTTGCTATTCTGGTCGGTATTGGAATTTTACCACCCATCATCAATGAAATTGTGTATTTCACGGGTGTTGCAATTCTTTTACTTGGATTTATAATTATAACTTTTTCAGTTTATGAGTTTCCTCCTTTTTATGAATTTGAGTGGAGAGAAAATTTACTTAAATTATTTATAATTAATCAAAAAACTAGAGAAAATATGTATTATCATGATTTTACTGATGAATTTGTACCAGAAGATATAGTTATAGATTCATTTGAAGAAATATCTCAAGATGACAGAACTAAACTTTACTCTGGTGGAATACTTGGTATTGAAAGTATTATTACAAAAATTACTAATACAAAAGAAGAGAAAATTAATAAGATCGAACAAAAAGATTCAGTTATTTTATTAGCTTATAGTTCTGTAATACCATACATAACTTATGCGTTAATTATAAGAAAAGATTTATTAAGTTTAGGGCATCTTCTTGATTCTATAAAACGGCAATTTGAAGCTTTTTATCGAGAGATACTTTTGAATCTTGAGAATTTAAAAGGAGATGAGCAATTATTATTTAAAAGTTTTGATGTAATCTTGAGAGGTATATTAAATCAATAGAGGTCGATTTTAATGCTTTATATAGAATTTCCCATTGGAGGTGAGTTTAGATTTATTCTTATGATTTTTGAATGGATTTTTTCAATTATAGCTTTAGAGTTAGGGATATTATTTATGTTTAGACATAAAAAAGGACAGTATAAATTCAAATATTCTCAAGATATGGGATATATATTTTTGTTTTTCGCTCTTTCTTTTAGTAGTATTTTTTCAGTTGTAGGATCCTATTTTTCATATAATATAGTAACAATAGAATTAAACCATTTTATTAGTCAAATATTTTTAAATTCTGCTTTTCTAATATTTATTTTTTTAAAAGAGAAGAAAAGAATCTATATAGTTAGACAATATTTCTTTTCAATTTCTTTATCAATTTTATTAATCTTCTTCATTTTTTTTTCTTTTCTAAATAGCCAGCTAATAATTTATGAACAAGTTATTTTTTTTTCTATTATTTATTTTTTTTTTATATTATTTTTTATAGAATTTATTAAAAAAGCCAAATTTGAAAGCAATTTATCAAAAAAAGTGATTATAACTTTTTTTCCTTTCTTGATATTATTAATTGGGTTATTTTTAACTTCTAATTATTCAGTGAATATATTAACTACGTACTTTAGATTAATTGGATCTATACTACAATTACTTGGTTTAGTGTTTTTAGCCTTTTCCTTCTTAAAATTTTCAATTTTTTCTGAATTTGATTGGAAGAATAACATTGAAGAAGTCTTTCTAATTAACAAAAACGGAGCATGCATATTCTATAAATCTTATATACAGAAATTAGATTCATTAGATAAGCATTTAATAACAAGTGCGATTACTTCTGTAAACATAATGATAAAAGAAATCTTGAAATCAGGTTCTAAAGAAACTTCTGTAATTAAGAAAAAGGAAAAATTAATTTATTTATTTCCAGGTGATTTAATTACAGGTGTGATTATTTCTAAGAAAGAATTAAATACAATTGAATTCTATATGAAGCAATTAATTATGAAAATAGAGCAAGTTTATAAAAATATTTTAAAAAATTGGGATGGAGACCTCGATATATTTGACCCTATTGATTATATTTTTGAAGAGATCTTTTCTACATAATGGCTTTTAATATTCATACCTTAAAAATGATTCAATATTCAGCTTAATTTTTTATCCATTAGTCAAAAAATGTAAGTGAATAATATTTTTTTTTCAAGTTTGAGGAAATATATTTAACGTGATACATTCAATGTCATATATACTATTAATTTTAAAATATAATATTAAAATCAAAAAAGGGGAAGAAATAAAAAATTGATTGGAATAAAATCATATGGAGCTTATTTGCCAAGGTATTTATTGCCACGAGATCTTATTGGAAAAGCATGGGACTTTCCAATCGTTCCTGGAACAAAAGCTATAGCTATGGAGGATGAAGATAGTCTTACAATGGCTGTTGAAGCCGGTTTGGATTGTTTAATGGGTTTTGATCCAAAAACAGTTGATGGTTTGTTTTTTGCATCAACAACTCAAGTATATACGGAAAAAGATTCTGCTTCTTTAATTGCGACCGTCTTAGATATGAGAGAAGATATAATAACCGCAGATTTTACAGATTCTTTAAAAGCCGGGACAACAGCAGTCTCAAGAGCAGTTGACACTATTAAAGCAAATAAAGATATTAAGAGCATCCTTGTAGTTGCGTCGGATACTAGAGCTCCAGAACCATCAACAATGTGGGAATATGGTTTTGCGGATGGTGCTGCTGCTTTATTAATAGCAGAAGGAGAGAATCTACCTTTGTCAATTGATGATTATTATTCGGTTTCTACTAACGTTACTGGACCTTGGAAAAGAGCAGGCAAAGATAAATTTATACGAACCTACGAACCGAAAATGGATGCGAGATTCTATTTTGAAAGCATAACTAAAGTTATGTTAGAGGTTTTAAAGAGAAATAATTTGAAACCAGAAGAGATCAGTGCTGCTGCATATTATTATAATAATCCTAGAATGCATGGTAGCGTTTCAAAATTGATGAAATTCGCGGGAGGCGTTGCACAAAACAGCGTTTTTTTTCAACTTGGAGATTTAGGAACTCCAATGCCATTTATATTATTAATCGGTGCTTTTAGGAGGCCTAAACCTGATGCCAAAATAATTATGGCAGGTTTCGGTGATGGAGCAGATGCGATATTACTGCAAGTTCAGAATAGAGATGCTCTAAGGGATCTTGGAAAAACGCGAATGGGAGTCTTAGGACATCAAAAATCGATGGTATCATTAAAAAATTATAACAAATATCTTGATTTTAAAGAAGTTCTTGAAAAAGATAGATATACCAGGAAAAGTTCTGCTGTTTTAATATGGCGCGACACAGCATCAGTATATAAATGGTATGGCGTAAAATGTAAAAGTTGTGGAGCAATTCAATATCCAGATATGCTTAGATCTTGTTATATCTGTCGAGCTGATGACCAACTTGAGCAGGTGAAGCTTGGATTAAAAGGTACGATTTTTACATATACATTAGATCATTTGGTTGGAGGAAATTATCTTGATACTCCAGTACCTCGATGTGTAGTTGATTTAGATGGTGGCGGAAGAGTTCTATTAAATATGACTGAAATCGAGAAACCTGAAGAGAATGTTCAAATTGGTATGAGAGTTGAATTAACCTTTAGAAAAGAACATGAAGGTGCAGAATTTAAAAATTATTATTGGAAATGTCGTCCCGAAAGGGGGAGACCATAAAGGAGGTAATTAAAAATGGGAAGAAAAGGAATTAAGGATAAAGTTGCTATTATTGGCTGCGATATGACGAAATATGGAGAATTATGGAATAAAAATCAATATGATCTTCTCTTTGAAGCCTTTCAAGGAGCAATTAAAGATGCTGGAATAAAAAAAGATGAGGTTGATGCTAGTTGGGTTGGAATATTTTATTACTTTACTGGTCTTTCCGGTGCTATGGTTGAAGATATTCTGAGGTTAGATGGAAAACCGTCAACTAGAGTTGAAAACTATTGCGCGAGCGGAATGGATGCGTTTAGAAATGCATCATTTGCTATTGCTTCTGGAGCATATGATGTTGCACTTGCTTGTGGAGTAGAGAAACTAATGGATGAGGGAGGTAGTGGACTTCCAGGTTTTAAACAGTTTGGACACCCATTATATCCAACACCATCTGCACCAGCGATGTTTTCTATGGCGGCAACAAGAAGTTTTCATGAGTATGGCTGGACAAAAGAAGATTTAGCACGAGTAGCAGTAAAAAATCATGATAATGGCGCGGATCATCCAAAAGCTCATTTTAGGAGTAGAATAACAATTGACCAGGTAATGAAAGCACCGATGATTGCAGACCCACTTGGTCGTTTTGATTGTTGTGCTATGAGTGATGGTTCCGCTGCTCTCATATTAACAACCCCCGAATTAGCTGAAAGTTATGCTCATGCTGATGATTATATCTTAGTTAAAGCCAATGCTATTTCATGTCAAACTAATTTCCCTTGGTACGTTCCTCAGGGAGGTCCTGGCGCAGAATTTACACACTTTCCTGCAACTGAGAAAGCTGGAGAATATGCTTATAAAGAAGCAGGAATTACAAATCCACGAAAAGAAATTGATTGTGCTGAAGTTCATGATTGCTTTACCATAACTGAACTATTAAATTGTCAAGATTTACAATTTTGCGAGAAGGGAAAAGCAGCTGAAGAATTAAAAAACGGTACATTTAATTGGGATGGCGAAATAGCAATTAATCCATCTGGAGGATTGAAAAGTTTTGGGCATCCTATCGGAAGTACAGGATGTAGAATGTTGACAGAAATAACAAAACAACTCCAAGGAAGAGCTGAAGGAAGACAAGTTCCTGATGCAAAAGTTGGGTTGTGCCACAATTTGGGTGGAGCATTTACTGTTTGTTCTGTAACAGTTTTAGGTCAGAGAGATTAAAATAAAAAAAATTTTTTTTTTAATTTTTTGAATTAAAGAATTATTTACTCAATTCCAATTCGTTTAGTTAGCTTTACTAAAATGAAGATAACGAACACTACGATTATAAACGTGATTAATTCACTAATGAATAACGTGGGGTTGAGAAATAAGGGATACGATGTTGGGTCTGCGGCTACTACCGTTGGATCTAGAAAACCAATTAGTAAGAAGATATTGTTGAGAAGTGGTGAGAGGAATGCAATTACTATGGATTGGACAAGTCTGCCAAGATAAAGGGCCATGATGAATGCGACAGCAAGCCCCATTACTTTATACTTCTTGATAAAATCTTTAAATTCTTGAAGTAAATTTTTTGGAGGCGGAGGTGTTGGCGGAGGACTGAGAAATTCTCTAATTTTTTTTAATTCTTCTAACATTTCATTTTCTTTTGACAAATTAGCTTTCACCTAAAATTTTTTTTAAATAAATTTCCATTTTAAGATGAATAGACGGTTAATTATATTTGATGAGGATTATTTAAAATTTCTTTTTATTTTATATAATACAAAAGAAAACTTAGTATTCGATTTTTTGAATAGAACTCGTTAGAATTTAAGTTTTTAAGGAATTACGACTTAAAAAGAGATTTGTTAAAAAAAAAATCTTTAATCTAAACCAAGTTCAGGCTATTCATTTTTTGATATTTCTAATTCAATCTAATAAAAATTATTCAAAAATTATTTAATTTTAAATTAATTTCTTTCAATTATGAGTAATATTGGTTTTAATAAATTTCAAGGAGACGTAAAAACTCAGAATGTGAAATATCTCGCTGATCCTCAACTTAGAAATATCGTGAACGTTGCAATAGCTCTCGGACGACCTTTATTAGTAAAAGGTGAGCCAGGAACTGGAAAAACAATGCTTGCACATGCTATAGCTGAAAGTTTAAATAAGAGACTAATAGTATGGAACATTAAAAGTACAACTGAAGCTATTGATGGTTGTTATATGTATGATACAGTTCAGAGACTGAATGATAGTAGGTTTGGTTGCGAGGACCGAGATGTTGATAATATACATGATTATATAACCCTTGGACCTTTAGGGGATGCGTTTGATTCTGAAGAACAAGTTGTTCTTTTATTAGATGAGATTGATAAAGCTGATATTGAATTTCCTAATGACTTACTACAAGAATTAGATGTTATGGAGTTTTACATTAAAGAAACCAAAGAATTCGTGAAAGCTAAAACTAGACCAATTGTAGTAATTACTTCCAACAATGAAAAGGAACTTCCCGATGCATTTCTAAGAAGATGTGTATTTCACTGGATTGAATTCCCCTCTAAAACATTTATGGCAGAAATTTGTAGACTACATTACCCTAATTTAAAGCAAAACCTCTTAGATCAATGTTTACAACATTTTTATGCATTAAGAGCTATAACAAAACTTCGAAAAATGCCCTCTACCTCTGAACTTCTTGATTGGATTGGGGTGTTATTAAAAAGTGGAATAACCATGGATGAATTAAAGAAAGGAATTCCATTCTTAGGCGTATTAATTAAAAAGGAAAAAGATTTTGAAATCACTTTAGATAAAATTAAATTTCCAACTTAATATATCAAATAAACTTTTTCTCTAAATGTCTTACCTCTAATGAAATAATTCAACCCATTTTATTATATGCAATTTTAATATTTTTCAAGTTTGTTTTTTAAAACTTTCATTTATTAAATTGAATTAAGGTTTTGAATTTCATTAACAATATTAGAACAAAAGTAGAAATCAAAACAAAAAAAGTAAAACCAGTAAAATTTTAAATTATTCTTCATCATTACTATTTTTAATTTTTCAAATTAAGTTTTTAGATTTAATAGGAAGTTGTTTATGTATAGCCGCAATAATTTAAATTTTGAATATAAATATCGTACCATTTCAGTGGAACATTTAGGAGAACTTCAAGAAGATATCGATAAATTGCGTCGTGCGGAAAAACTTAGTGATAATGAAGTTTATAGGAGTTATATTGACAGTAAAAAGTTTGAAATCCCAGAAAATCTTCCTAATGCTAAATCGATAGTAATACTTGCGATATTTAGTAAGTTAGCATTAGTAAATTTTCATTTAGATGGCAAGAACCATGAAATCATGATACCCCCCAATTATTATGATGATGGAACAACATTTGAAGACTTCGAGAATCTAATATTGAAAGAGATAATAAAAGAATCAGGATATAAAGTTGAATTTACTAATAAACTACATGTGAAATTATTAGCTGTTAGAAGTGGGCTTGGAAAATATGGCAGGAATAATATTTGTTACATTGATGGTTGGGGGAGTATGATAAATTTATTTGCCTATTTTACAGATTTTCAGTTTGAAGAAGATCATTGGACAGAAATGAAAATGATGGATCAATGTGAAAATTGCACAATTTGTTTTAATAACTGCCCGACAAACGCAATACCCCCACCAACTGATAATAATTTTGTAATTAATGCAGGGAAATGTATTTCTATGTATAATGAAATTAAAGGAATAATTCCAGACTGGATTCCTTCTGATGCTCATAACGCTTTAATTGGATGTATGAGATGCCAAAAATCTTGTCCAAGCAATCGCGAAGTAATCGGGTTAACAGAAATACTTGAGAATATTACAGAAGAAGAAACTAGATTGTTATTGGACGGATCCAAAGATGAAAAATTAGCATATTCCTTATCTAAAAAGCTTAAAATGTTTTCTCCTCCTGATGCAGAACGAGTACTTCCTGTTCTTAAGAGAAATCTTTCATTTTTCCTTAGGTCTCAGAAATTTTAAATTTAAAAAAAAAAACTTTTTTTAATTCTATTAAACTATATTATTATGGATAATCTCCAATTTCCTCAAGGTAAACTTTAAATGATGCTATGAACCAGCAGATAGTATTATAATCCAATGATGAATCTAAAATCTCCTCAGCTCTTTCAATAACGTCCTTTTCAGAATATTTCTTATGCCCCTTCTCAAATATCAAATTAAGTTCTGCAAGAGCCCAACACATAGCATCAAATGGGAAAAAACTATTTAATAAATGCTGAAAAACTTTTTCAGTATTTATTCTTCGATTTTCAGTCATTTCTATGACTTTTAATAAATTAACTTTATTTTTTGGCAGTAATTCAAAAAATACTTCAGGTTGTGCTATTAACATTTTTCATATCACCCCTTTTATTTTTATTTGGAATTTATTTTTTACAAATTTTAAATAAAATAATCTAATAGGTAATTATGATTCACATTTTATTCTCCAACTTTCTAATCAAATTATCTATTTTCTTTTTACGTTGCCATTGCTGTATAGAGGTTTTAAAATCTTCTTTTATAATATAATTATTATTTATTTTTTCTTTTTGTTTTACTTGATAAGAATTGAAAATATTCCTATCATTTATTCGATAAAGATCTTGTATTTCTTTTGTCATTTCATCCTCATCCCTTTTCATTAAAATTCTAATTTTTTTGAAGTTCTATCATGTTTCCTACTATTCTTAACGAATATGATGATTTATTTACTACAGCAAAAATTTTTTTATTAAAAAATACCACCTCAAATTTTCTCTATTATTGAATAATTTTCAATATATAATTTTCTTATTAGATTATTTTTTTCTTCTTTTACCATCTAATATTTATAAAGAAAAATATTTAAATATTTCGGAACTAGTTCGGAAAAAAGTGGGAAAAACCGAACATTATTCATACTAAAAACATTTGTATTGGAAAAAATAATCTTTAAATAGAAAAATATCATTATATTTAATTATATTTAATGATAACTAATAATTATTAATTAAAAAAAGTGTGAAAAAAGTTATGGAAATGGATTGGGAAATTGGAAAAGAAGCACGTGAATTAGATGAAAAGCCCATTATAGAAAGAATGAGAGTAGAAAAACGTTCTATTATGAAAATAAGTGTTGCTTTACTTTTTTATTTTGTAACAATGGTCTTATTTTACTTTGTGTTTTAAGGTTAAATAATCATGGAATTAATCTTAATTATAATTTTATTTGCATTTTTATTTGAATCTATGGATTCTATGGCTGGAATGGGTTTTGGCACAGCATTATCGCCTTTATTATTCTTAATGGGTTATACTCCTCTTCAAGTAGTTCCAACTATTTTAATTTCAGAGGCTATTACTGGAGCAATTGATACAATTTTTGATCATGAATTTAAAAATGTCCGTTATTCTTTTCGGCCATTAAATGATGCTACTAAAATGGCTTTAATAATGGCATTTTTTGGATGTTTAGCAATCTTCGCATCTATATGTCTTGGTT
Organism: uncultured archaeon; assembly: GCA_964409945.1. GTDB lineage: Archaea > Asgardarchaeota > Lokiarchaeia > Sigyniarchaeales > SOKP01 > Loki-b32. Next base: position 70,126 of record CAYPFJ010000001.1, read on the forward strand.
ATTTTGCAATAAAATTCCCTGATATCGTAATAAAAACCTATGTAGCGATTTTAATCCTTTTTATGGGGATTTCAGGATTTATCAAAATAAAATTAAACAACATTAAATTTTCTAAAAAGCGACCAAAAATGTTAATAGGTTTTTCAGCATTAGCAGGTTTCAATAAGGGGATTGGAGGAGGAGGTTATGGTCCAGTCATAACTATGGGTCAAATTTTTTCTGGAGTTTATGAAAAAAGCGCTACTGCTATTGTGTCTTTTGCAGAATCTATTGTCTCGATTATGGGTATATTCACATTTTTTCTGATAAGTTTTGCTGGTGTTATGGTAGATCTTGTTCTTCTTCCATCATTGTTTACTGGAGGTTTTTTTGCAGCTCTTATAGCTCCTTATTTAGTAAGAGTTCTGCCAAATAAATTTTGGAGATATTTGATACCTGCTTATGCGTTTGGAATTGGAATATATTTAATTTTACAAATATTTGTTTTATAAATTATATCTTATCTAATGTATAAAAAGTAATATTAACTTGAATTGAGTCTTAAAAAAATAAAAGAAAAGAAATAAAAACTTATTTCTTTAAATTCGCAAAGCAATCATCACAAAAAAAAATTCTTCGCATTTTACTTGTGTCCCAAACCATATGACCCGATTTATGTTTCGTTTCGCAGCCCCAACACATTTTGAATACTTTAGTATCAACAAAATATTCATTTTCTACTTTAAAAATATCGTCTTTTATTATCTCTTTATAACTCTTCAATTTTTTAACAACTTACTTCTACTTTAATTTTTGAATGAATATTCAACATTTAAAAACTAATTAATAGATATTAATATAGTAATTTAAGACTTATGAATAATCATTCAGAAACCTTTAATTATAAATATATTTCTATTTTTTAAATTTCAATAACATCTTAATCATTAAATTTAAGTTTTAAGAATAATTATTCTCAAATTACAATTCTTTTTTTATTCATTCGAAAAAAAAAAGAATAAGAATAAGTGTGAGATATATGAATAGAATTATTGGAATTCCTTCCGATGGCCCTGAAACTTCTGATAATATATCACTTCATTTTGGACATTGCAGCTATTTTGTTGGAATTGAAATCTATGATGATGGTAAGTTCGGAAAAGTTTTTGCATTACCTAATAATGGTCATTCTAGCTGTATGGAACCAGTTATGAATATGAAACAAAGAAATGTTACTGATATGATTTTAACTGGTATTGGGATGCGCCCATTTATGGGTTTTCAACAAGTTAATATAAATTTATTTCAAGGTATCAATGGAAGTATTGAAAAAAATGTAAGATTGTTATTAACAGGTCAATTAACATCATTAAATAACTCTAGCTGTGGAGATAATTCAGATCATTCTCACACTCATTAAATGAAAATAAAAACAAAATTTAAACTTAAATGAGTTGAATATATATGCCAAGTTTTAAAGAAACATATAATGCCATCAAGGCCGATTGGAATGCTGGAGAAAAGAACTTTAACATTGAATGCGAGATGCTATCAGATGGTATGCAAGTCAAATGTATAATGGGTAATCCTGGTGGGGATCCTTTTGAATTATTAATAGATGCTCCTGGTGGATTAGATGGGACAAATAAAGGACCATCACCATTATTAGTGATTTTATCTTCTATTGGTGCTTGTATCATTGCTGTGACTAAATTCTGGGCTAAAATAATGGATATTAACATCGAAGAGTTGAAGGTTTTCTCTCGGGGACATATTAATTTAGGAGCACTTTTTGGAATTGATGATTCAAAAATAGCCGGCTATGATAAGCTTGAACCCGTTATCAGGATTAAAGCTGATGCGTCTGAAGAGAAAATCAATGAATTAATGGATAAAGTTTTTACCCATTGTCCTGTAATTACTAATTTTGGTGGAGCTTCCCAAATTGCACCAAAGGTTCAGATTAGAAAATAAATATTTTCCTCCTTTTTTTTTTTTTGAAATTTATTTCTTTAATTCATAAAATTTAGCATAAATTATCATGGAAAAAGAGAAACTATTTCCAATATATATAAATCCAAATTTATGCGTATTATGTCAACGATGTATGTACAGTTGCCCAAAAAAAGCGATCTTTTTTAGAAATTCACTTCGCTATGTGAATTATGATAAATGTCAAGGATGTTTAAAATGCGTGGATGTTTGTGAGCATGGTGCCATTGAGGTTATCTCAATAGAAGAAGGAAAATTGAAGGGGTTTTGTATAGACCAAGAAAAATGCACTTTATGTAAACTCTGCTTGGAGGAGGACTTTTGCTTTCAAAATTTATTTGAATTGAAAAAAAATGAAAATACAGAGTGGATTGAATTTCGGAAAGAAAGTCTTTCAAATTGCTTTAAATGTCTAAAATGCTTTAAAAATTGTCCAAACAATGCAATAATACCTGACATTGATTAATATTAAAAATCTTTTTTATTCTAAATTCATGATAAGTAATTATAAGAAAACTAAAAGAGATAAAAATACAAAAGAGGTGAGAATATTGAGCCAAAGAGGTCGAAGAGGTGGTAGTAGAAGTGGGCAGAGTGGACGTAGAGGTAGGATGGGTGGTCCTGCATCTGCAGGTCCTAGTGGTCAATGTATATGTCCTAAATGTAATACAACTGTCCCTCATCAAGTGGGTATTCCCTGTTATAATCAAACTTGCCCGAATTGTGGTACTAAAATGACTAGAAAGTAAAATGAAAACTCTCTACAGCCTTAATTTAATAAATAATTCAATTTTTTTAATATATACGAAGCTTTACCTTTTAGAAAGATATCAACTACAGAATTTGTATATTTTGATTTTTCAATATTAATTTCTATAAATTTCGCTCCATTTTCTTTTGCGATAAAAGGAAGAGCAGAGGCAGGCATTATCTCTCCAGTCGTTCCAATTAATATAAATAAATCAGCTAAAGATGTTTCTTTTATCGCTTTATTATATATATCTTGAGGGATTGGCTCTCCGAAAAATACAAAATCTGGTTTTAATAAACCATTACATCTAGGACAATAAGGGGGAGATTCTTTAATGAACTCAGTACTATTATAGTTATTATTGCAGTTTAAACATGTTAATCTTCGTGATGTGCCATGAAATTCTATAACATTTTTACTTCCTGCCTTTTGATGTAAATTATCTATATTTTGAGTTATGATTGACGTGATGTATCCATTCTTTTCCATTTCTGCTAGTGCATAATGAGCATCGTTAGGGGTTGCTTTTCCAAAAAAATCATAAAAAATTTCCTTAATTAAACACCAGGATTTTTTCGGGTGTGCCAAAAAATAATTTGTATCTAAAAAAATAGGATTATATTTGCTCCATAATCCATTTTCTCCACGAAATGGTGGAATTCCGCTTTCTACAGAAATGCCTGCTCCAGTAAAGATCACTAAATATCTTGATTTTGAAATCCATTCGCTTGCTAAACGATATAAATTCTCATCCATTTATTATCCCTATTTTATAAAATAATAAGTAAAATCTTTATTCTATAGTTAAAATGAATAATATAATAAATCAATTAAACATCCTTCAAAATGAATAATACATATCTTAGTTCATAGTGAATAAAATTATTATTCTGTATACTATATTTAAAATTAAATTTAACTGAGGACTATATTTAAAATTGAAAACCAAAAACAAAATATGTAAATGGTATCCAGTTTGTCCTATTAAGTACTTTGTTGATCATGGTAAACTTGACCGAAAATGGGTTGAGCAATATTGTTTAGTTGGCAATAAAAATTGTGTTAGATATAAACTAGAAGAAAGTGGAAAATTTCATCCTGATAATATGTTACCTAATGGTGAAATTAAGGAAGAACTTTATTAATGACCAATTTAACAATTTATTTCTAAAATTTTAATATAAAAAGGATATAAATTTTAGATTTTCTTTTCACATAAATTTTATATTCTACAAGGACTATTATTCATGAAAATGATGGTGTTCATGATTATCATCAGCTTCAGTATGAATTTTTTCGACACCGAATCCTTTACCCCCTCCTGGAGAGCAAAGACTTTCTCCTCCTTCTAAAGTTCCGTCTAAAATCTTTTTGATAACATCCTCAACTTTACCAGTAATTCCCATAATTACTTCAATTCCATATTGATTAAAAAAATCTTCAGCTCTGCGACCCATACCTCCCGCAATCATATATTTCGCTCCATGTTGATTTACAAATTGAGGTATACTGCCTACGGAATGTCCTGGGTTTTGAAGTATTTCTTTTTTTACTACTTGATTATCTTCTATTGTAACAAAAGTAAACTCTGGTGCTCGGCCAAAGTGAGCGCATACATTTCCTGATTCTGTACTAATAGCTATTTTCATTCTTTTCAACTTGTTAATGAATTTTATTTTATATTATATTATAGGAAATTATAAAATTTAAATTTAATGAATAATTATTCATAATATATAATGTGTGTATTCTTTAGTTTCATATAAAAATCGAGGTATATTAATTAAGTATAAAGATATAAAGAATTAAGAAAATTCTTAATAATCATTTTTCTAATAATTTTGAACAATTAATAATAAAAATCTAAATTAATATTTTTATATAGTATATCAATTGGAAATATTGTTATAATTAATTTTTTGGTGATTCGATATAGGAAGAAACAGACATCGACGGTGGGTCAATCTAACACCTAATAATATCTATTTCCCGGGAGATTCACCTCAAACCAAAGATTCGACAATAATAACTATTGCTGAATTTGAAGCTATGAGATTAAAACATTATTTAGGCTTGAATCAGAAAGCTGCTGCTGAAAGAATGGGTATAAGTCAACCTACTTTTTCAAGAATTCTTGAAAGTGCTCATCAAAAAAATACTTTAGCTCTGCTTGAAGGAAAAGAAATTAAAGTCTATGGTGGGAATTTTGATTATAAATTAGGTTTTAAAGGATATGGATGTTTAAATTGTAATCATGAATGGGAAGATCCTAATGCATCAAAGGATATTAAAGTTAATTGCGTAGAATGCAATTCAAAAAATGTCTATTTCATTGTTAAAGAACTTATTTAAATTCTTATTTTATTTGAAATAGTTTAATACAAGAGTTTTATTTTTATTGAATATTATTCCACAAAACTTCTTTTAAATTTTTATAAATATTATTAATAGATAAACTTGCTTTAGAATCTGGGGCAAAATCTACAACTGGTTGAGCAAAAGACATTGCTTTTGGGATCGATAAATCAAAAGGAATTTTTCCTAATTTTGTATATCCCGTTTCATTAATATATTTTTTAAAATCTTTTTGAAAAGTGCTTTTCAAATCTGATTTATTTATGATTAACCCAAATGGAATTCTAAAATGTTGAATAACTTCTATTACTCGCATTAAATCATGCAAAGCCGAGGGTGTAGGTTCAGAGATAGCAATAACATAATCTAAGTTTGAAATAGTCGCAATTACTGGACAACCAATTCCAGGGGGTCCATCAATTAATATTAAGTTACTATTGTTAAAAGTATTAGAATTACTTGAAAATTCCTTCACATCTGACACCAATTTTCCAGATGTGGTGCTCCCTAATTGAGTTTTACCATAAATTAAAGGAATACCCCTCTTACTATTATATGAAATTATTTCTCCACTCTTTACCGGATGTATTTCAAAAGCATGCTCCGGACATAAAACTTTACAGGCTCCACACCCTTCACATTTTAAGACATCAATTATAGGAATTGAATTTTGGCTATTCCATTTTAAGGCATTAAATTCGCAAAAATGGTCATCAATGCATTGTTTGCAATTAATACATTGATTTTCTATAAATTCTGCTTTCCTCGTAGTAAAAGTATCTTCTTTTTTTATTGTGGATTCATCCTCAGGAGGAAGAATAATAGCTAAATTCGGAGCATCAACATCACAATCCATTACAATTACTTGAATTTCTAGATCTTTTTTTGCAAGACTTGCTAATGAAGCTGTTATTGATGTTTTACCTACACCTCCTTTCCCCGAAACAATGCCTACTATTTTTCTTTCCATATACTCATTCAACTTTTATAGGTCATTTAGTTATTTCTAACCATTTTTTTAAATTTTCATAAATCTTATTAAAAGCTCTATAACCAGCCCCCTCTCTATCAAATACACTGTTGCTATCCATAATCGGTGTTCCTTGGCAGTAAGATTCTACTATATCAGAATCCAAGGGAATATCACCTAAAATTTTTATGTTTTCTTCTTCTAATTCTTTTAAAAATTGTTCTCTAAATCCTAATAATGAAGATCTGTTTACAATCACTCGAGATTCTTTGCCTAATAACTTAATCAATTCCATTATCCTAATTAAATCTAATTTGCCGAACTTAGTTGGCTCTGTTATGGGAATTACAATATCTGCATCAGCTATTAAAAGTTCAACATCGCAATGGGCACCGGGAGCAGTATCTAAAATGATAATATCAAATTTTTCAGGTTCAGCTTCAAGAATCTCTTCGAATTTTTCAAGAAGTGCTTCTACAATTGCAGCTGACCTAGCTTCTGAGGGCATTAATTCACCTAGAAAAAGTGAGAGTCCATTAATTTTTGTTGAATAAATAAACCCTATTGTTTTTGAATCTGCCTCAATTGCATTTTCAGGACAAATTTTGTAACATAACTGACATCCAGAACAGACAGTTAAGATTGGAATTGGAAAAGCATCTTTAATATGTAAAAGTGCATTTGCTAAGCAATTTTGAGCACATAATCCGCATTTGGAGCATTTATCTTCATTAATCTTAGGTTTGAAAAAAGGAACATCTTTTTTATTTTCAAGTTTTCCATTTAATAATAAATATGTATTAGGATTCTCTACATCACCATCTATAAGAAGCACTTTTTTTCCTTCATTTTTAAACATTATAGCAATATTTACTGCACATAATGTTTTACCTGTTCCTCCTTTTCCTCCGGTAATACATATTATTTTGGATTTCTTGCTATTCATTAGAAATATCTTTTTTTTTCTAATTAATCGCTAGCTTTTCTAGGGTAGATTTCTTCTTCCCATGCCTCTGCCACCACCGCCCATACCCCGTCCACCACCTCCCATTCCATAGTGTGATGCGACATTTGAGGTAGCAATTGTTTGTAATTTTCCTTCTAAATAGAGATTCAAGACTTCTTTTATTGTAATTGCTTGATTTGGAGCTTGAAAAATTTGTATATTTAAAGCGTTAAGTCCACTAGAAGCATTAGGGCCTAAGAATCCTACTATTATAGCATTAGCACCATTATTACCAATAATCTGAGTGGCTTGCACACCAGCACCTCCCATCGCATTTGCTGCGGGATTTGGAACCGTTTTTACAGCTTTAATCTCGTTATTTTCAACTTCAACAAATGTGAAACTAGCACATCTCCCAAAACGAGGACTCATCTGATCATTTAAGCCTCCATTACCCAATGAAGGAATTGCAATAATACTCATTTTTTTTCTAACCTTTTTTTTTAATTTTCAATTCATAAGTTTTTAATTTAATGAATAATTATTCATTATCAATTATTAATAAAATTTGAAAATATATAAATTTAATCATTAAATTTGATTATAAATAAGAGGTGCAAGAATATTCAAGAAAAAGAAATTCCAGATATCGATTTGAAGAAAACAGTCGAACAAGGAAAGAAAGAAAAGATGGATCAATTAGAGGAAAATATAAAAAAAAACATGGAGAAAATTAAACATAAAATAGTCATTATATCTGGTAAAGGAGGAGTAGGAAAAACAACAGTAGCTGTAAACCTTGCAATGAGCTTAGTAAGTGTTGGACTGAGAGTTGGAATCTTAGATGTGGATATAACTGGGCCAAATGTATTGAAAATGTTGGGTATAGATCCAAATCTTAAACCAAGGGTTGATCCTGATAAAAAAAGATTTTATCCTGTAAATGGTCCATTAAATCTTAAAGCAATGAGTATGGCATTTCTCATTGAAAGTTCCGACTCACCAGTTATTTGGAGAGGCCCAATGAAGATGAGTGCTGTAAGACAATTTTTAGGTGAAGCGATTTGGGGTGAATTAGATTATTTAATTTGCGATTTACCACCAGGAACGTCTGATGAGACTTTAGATATATTACAGCTTATACCTGATGAGAATGTTGTCGTAGTTTCAACCCCACAGGAAGTTGCTTTAATGGATGCAAGAAAAACAATAAGGATGGCTCAGATAATGGAACGACAAATACTTGGTATTATTGAAAACATGTCTGGTTTTAATTGTCCCCATTGTGGAGAATATATTGATCTCTATCCTCCAGGAGGAGTAGAAAAAGCGGCTAAAGATTTTAATGTTCGGCTATTAGGTAAAATTCCTTTCGAAATTGAGGTAAGCCAGCAGGGAGATCAAGGAATGCCTTTTATATTAAAGTATCCTGAGAGTATATCGACAAAAGCTTTTAAAGAAACGGTTAAAAAGATTCGAGAAATATTGGAAAAATAAAAGAATAATTTTTTTATATTTTAAACATTACCTAATCCAAAGTAATACGTTGTACATTAAAAAAACCTTGAATAGGCAATCATAAAATGCCACTAGACAATTTAGATAAATGGGTAGAGGAAATTCAGAAGGAAATTATTGAAGAGGAAATTAAAAGGTATAATAAATACATTGTTGATTTACTTCTAAATCCAAAAAATTGGGGCAAGCCAAAAGATGATGAAATAAGTGTTTGGCATGCTTATGAGGGTACTTGTGGTGATACAATGCAATTCTTTCTGAAGATCAAAGAACGTGTTATTGAAAAAGCAAATTATATTACCGATGGATGTGGTGCCACTGTAGCTGCAGGAAGTCAAACTACTATGATGGTAGAAGGTCAAACATTAGAGTTTGCCGAAAATTTACAACCTATTGATGTAGATAATGCTTTAGGAGGTTTACCAGACGATCATAAGCATTGTGCTGAATTAGCAGTAACCACTTTAAAACGTGCAATTGAGAAATACAAGCTAAAAAATTCTTGATAAATGTTCTTAATAAAATAATATGAAATATGTATATGGACCTGTACCTAGTAGAAGATTAGGAAATTCCTTAGGAATTGATCCAATTCCTTCTAAGACATGTAATTATCAATGTATTTATTGTCAATTAGGAAAAACAACCAACTTTACTAATATCAGGAAAAATTATTTCCCTAAAAGAGAAATTATAGCTGAAATAGAAAAAGCTATCCAACTAAAGAAAAACAAGTTTGACTATATCACATTTGTAGGGAGTGGGGAACCTACATTATATAAAGATTTAAATGATTTGATCATAAGAGCTAAAGAGTTATCTGAAAAACCTGTTTGTGTGATTACTAATGGAAGTTTACTTAATAATAAAGAAGTTCAGAATACTTTAATTTCTTCAGATGTAGTTCTACCTAGTTTGGACGCTTGGGATGAAAAATCATTCATAAAAATAAATCGACCTCACCCCTCCATTAACTTTAATAATCTAATTCAAGGATTTATAGATTTTAGGAAAAAATTCATGGGTAAATTTTGGATTGAAGTAATGCTAATGAAAGGGATTAATGACACAAAAAAAGAATTATTAAAAATTAAAGAAAAACTAGAGTTGATAAAACCAGATAGAATTGATATAAATGTTCCGATAAGGCCCCCAGTAGAAAAATGGGTAAAAATTCCCGATAAGAGCATACTTTCAATCTTGAATGAAATCTTCGTTGATTACACTAATATTAATTTTCCGGAGGTGGGAAAATTCAATATTTATTCATCAGATTTCGAAAAAGAAGTTTTATCAATATTAGAGAGACATCCAATGAGGCAAGATCAAATTATTGAAACATTTTCTTCTTCTAATTTTGATGAAGATAAAATTATTTCAGAGTTAAAAAAACTTAAATCTCAAAAAAAGATTATAGATACTCTCTATAATAAGCAAGTCTTTTGGAAATTAAATATGAATAAGGATTAGAAATTGCTTTTATAAATCAAAATATAAATTCAATTAATATTCAAGGAGTAGATCTTCTAAAGCATTTGATACTTCTGGAGTTAAGTGATGCTCAATTTCACAAGATAATTTTTTTATTAAATTTCTGTTTTCTATTTTTAAAACATTCCTAAAAAAATTACATAAATTCTTATAGCTTTTAATTATATCTTGAGCGATTATTTTTCCTTTTTTCGTTAATCTTAAAGATTTTCTTGGTCTCCAGTCTATTAATTCTCCTGCCTTTAATTTATATAACATGTCAGTTACTGAAGGGGGTTTAACATTTAAGTAATTTGAAATCTCTGAATTGCATACCCAACCACCTTTGTTTTTTTTAGATATTAAATATATTGCTTTTAAATAATTTTCATAACTTTCATAAATCTTAATCATTTACATATCTACCTCTTAAAAATAATAAAAAAAAAAAAATTATTCTTCTTTTTCCAATTCAGTAATTCTTTTTGAGATATCATCTAAAGAGCTTTTAAGACCATTCATTTCTGATTCTAGATAATTTTTTTCTTGTTTTAGCATTGATAATTGATTTTCTGGACTGACTTGTGGTGCGATTCCTGGTGTATATGGAACATAACCAGGAGCATAAACGGGAGTTCTATATCCCCAACCTCCAGCTCTACCATATCCTAATCCTCCACCGCGACCCCAACCTCCACCGCGACCCCAACCTCTACCAAGTCCCATTCCAGGACCTTTTGTATATCCTGGTGTATCATAACCTGCGCAATATCCTAAACCTCTACCGGTCATCGAACCCAATCCTCTAGGTCCGGTTCTATCTCCCCATGGCATTTTAATTTTTTCACCTCTTAAAATTTTTTTATTTTTTCTTAATTAAATATAAGTAATAGTAACTTTTAAATGTTATTGAATGATTATTCATTACTCTCCATTCTTGGATAGAATGCACTTAGAAAGAATTATATTATGAATCATTATTCAGATTAATTTTGGTAAAAAAATTTTTTTTACTGACTTATAATAATATGTAAAGAATTTTACGATTTCTTAAATTTTGCCAAATTAAGGAATTCATTTATTATTTTTGGGTTAATCATTTTCCTTATTCTATAAATAGCTACAAGAAACTAAAGAAAAAACCCCTTTTTTTAGGTATAACTAATAACTTTATAAATGAGAAAATATATAATTTAATTGAGAAAAAGAGTTTTTATCAACTAATAATTATCAATGGAGTCAAGAACCAAAAAATCTTTTCGAGAACATAACAAGGGTATACATTTGATAAAACGTTTGATGGATTGTACAATTGGTGAAAAACTTAAAGTATTAAGAGTAGATGCAGGTTATCATGCTAAAAGAAGACTTGCTAATTTAGGAATTATTCCAGGTGTTACAATCATAAAAAGAAAAGCTGCTCCTTTTCGAGGTCCTATTGAAATAATCGTGAAAGGATCTTTATTAGTAATTGGAAGAGGGTTAGCAGCTAGAATAATTGTCTTACCTGAAAATTCTAAATAATTTTTAAAACAAACTAATAATTTTTTCCTTAATATATTGGTTATCTTTTTGTTGAGAGAAATGAGAATCATTAAATCAGTAAAAAAGCAAAATAAAGAAACTAAGAAATTTAAAAGTATTATTAATATTGCTTTAGCTGGTAATGCAAATGTTGGAAAATCGGTAATTTTTAATCAACTTACAGGACTTTCTCAGACTATTGGAAATTGGCCTGGAAAAACTGTAGAAAAAATGGAGGGGAATTTGAACTTTTTAGGGTATCGATTTAATATTGTAGATTTACCAGGAATTTATTCCCTGTCAACCTACTCGCTAGAAGAAATTATTAGTAGAGAGTATATAGTCTCAGAAGAAGTAGATGTTATTATTAATGTAATAGATGCCACAAATCTTGAACGCAATTTATTTTTTACATTTCAACTATTAGAACTAAAAGTGCCGATGATACTAGCTATTAATCAGATGGATATCTTATTAAAAAGAAATCTAAAATTAAATTTTAAAAAGCTAGAAGAAATTTTCAAATTGCCCGTTATTCCTGTTGTAGCCGTTCATGGTAAGGGAGTTCACCAATTACTTGAAGAAGCAATAGAATTAGTAGTTTATCACCAGCCTACTTCACATTATAATCAGGATGGAAAAAAAATTCATGAAGAACTATCTCATGATGATAGAAAAATTAAAAATAATTCATCTACTAAAAACGCTTTCCAATTTCCAGATTTATATTCAATCTTGACGTATGGTAAAGAAGTAGAAACTAGAGTAAATGATTTAATTAAAAACATTGATTCATATTCAGAACATTTTTCAAGATTTAATTACCCTTCAAGATTCTTAGCTATTAAGCTTATAGAAAACGATGAAGAAATTGAAAAAATGTTTAAAGCTAACCAAGAAACCACATATATAATTGATTTAGCAGAAAATTATCGAAAAGAATTAGAAGAATTACATGGAGAAGATATCAATACAATCATCTCTTCTGAAATTTATACAAATATACACAAAATTATTGAAGAAGTTGTCATTGTTAAAGCTCGTAGTGAAAAAAGAATTGTTTGGGCTGAGAAATTAGATCATATAACTACACATTCTGTTTGGGGTTATATTATCTTAATTTTGATCCTTATAGGAATATATACCTTTACTTTCATTATTGGAAATTTCCTTGGAGGAAAAATTGAAGATATTTTTAATGGTTTGAGTAGTTTTATTTATAATTTCTACAGTGAGAATGATTTGGGGGTTAAGATATTTTGGGAAGGCGGCGTAGGAGGCATTTTTGGAGCAATGGGTGGTGTTTTGGTGTATGTCATTCCTTTCTTTTTAATTATCGAAATTTTGCAGGATTCGGGCTATCTACCACGAGCAGCATATCTCATGGATAGATTCATGCATTTCTTAGGTGTCCATGGGAAAACAATCATCCCTATGATATTAGGGTTTGGATGTAATGTTCCTGCCTGTGCTGGATGTAGAATAATGGAAACTGAACGAGAAAAAAAAATCTCTATTGCTTTAACATCTTTAATTCCATGTGCGGCGGTAATGACTGTAGTGTTAGGATTAGTAGGACGTTACGTAGGTGTAACTTGGGTGTTGGTATTATTTGGGATAAATTTTATTGTAATAATAATTGTCGGCAAAATATTGAATAAGATTTTACCTGGTGAATGTACAGAACTAATAATGGAAATGCATGAATATCGTGTTCCAAATTATTCCGTAATTATAAAACAAACTTGGATAAGGACTAAAGAATTCATCTTTAAAGCAATGCCCATTATTATTGTATCAGGAGTTATATTGGAGATATTATTTATGTTTCGATTATTAGATCCTGTTAATTTTATTTTATCGCCAATTACGGTTTATTGGCTTGGTCTACCAACTATTACTGGCATCTTTTTAATATATGGGATTCTCAGAAAGGAATTGACATTAGTTTTATTAGCTTTATTAGCAAATTCTATGGGCACATCTCTTCTAGGATTACTTACTCCCTTCCAGATGATTGTATTTAGTATAGTAACAATGCTTTATATCCCATGTTTTGCTACTCTAGTTATAATTGCTAAAGAGACTAATTGGAAATATGCTTTACAAATAGCTGGTCTGGAAATAGGATTTGCTTTATTAATCGGAGGAATACTTAATTTGGGATTCTTAATCCTTACAAATTTATAAATTTTAACGGTTAAAGGCCTTTTTAATTCTTTAAAGATCATTTTTTTCGATTGTTATTTGTAACAGATTAAAAAAAAAATTATTTCAATCTATCATAAACTCTTAGTATTAAGAATAAAACTGCCGAACTTGGTTCGGTATCATGAATCATTAATTGTATAATATGCTGATAATAAGATAATAATCGAATCATTTTCGATATGTTTAAATATATTATTCTATATATATTATATTAGAAAAACTAGAATAATAAAAAATAAACAAAATAATTATAATGAATTTTATTCAAATTATATAAAAAATAATATTCTAACAATCAAACAATATAAATGAGTTGATGATAATGGTAATATGTCCTAAATGTGGAGAAGAATACTCATTAGGAAGAAAAATATATCACTGCTGTGAAGGGGGTTCAATAGAACATGGAATCATTTTTAATGATGATCGTGAAAATCGTCCTTGGAATTGTCTTTGTATAGACGCTACAGATAAAAAGATTCTGAATATTTTACAAGAAAATGATAAAATTTCATATCGCGAATTAGCGGAAAAGTTGAAAATGGCTGCAAGTACAATTCATAATAGAGTAACAAAGATGATTGAGGATGAAATAATAAAACAATTTGGTGCTATAGTAGATCCAGGGAAAATTGGTTACAACACTATAGCATTGGTAGGCCTTTCAGTTGACCCACTTAAAATGAGTGAAATTGCTGAAAAGATTGCATCCTATGATGAGACTCAACTTGTAGCAATTTCATCAGGAGATCACGATATTGTAGCTCAGATAATTGCTAAAGATGAAAAATCACTCTGGAACTTTATAAATATAAAAATAAAGACACTAAATGGAATAAAACCTCAAATTCATGTATCCAACTTTTTAGATATATATAAGTCAACACAAGCAGTAAAAATCGTATAAACAATATTTAATATAAGTAAAAATAAATATAATTCTATTTTTACTTTAAATTTATTCTGCCTGAATATGCTTTACAATTCTAAACCAAAAAATCACTATTGAATTAATAATTCTAGAGAATTCCTTCATTTCTAAAGGTTTAATTACATAACAATTAGCATGGAGATTATAGGCTTTTACTAAATCTTCATTTGCGTCAGATACAGTTAAAATTACCACGGGAATTCGCTTTAATTCTTCATCTCGCTTGATTTCTTCTAATACCTCAAATCCATTTCTCTTTGGCAAATTCAAATCTAAAAGAATTAAATTAGGGGTATTGGCATTAGAATATTTCCCTTTTTTCTTTAGGAAGTCTATTACTTCGACGCCATCCCGAACAACATCTAAACTACTAACCATTTTCCTCTCTTGAAGGACTTCTTTCGTAAGGCGAATATCTGCGGCATTATCTTCTACGAGTAAGATTTTAGCCTTAATTCTTTTATATTCATTCATTATTATCTATAATTATTGTTTATTTTTTTTTGGAAAAATCGTAAAAAAGAAGGTTGATCCTTTACCTATTTCTGATTCTACCCATATTTTTCCGCCATATCGTTGAACTATCTTCTTACATATGGGTAATCCTATTCCTGTACCGGGATATTCTTCTTTAGTATGCAACCGGTAAAAAATATTAAAAAGCTTATCAAAAAATCTTGACTCAATCCCTATACCATTATCTTTTATAGAGAATAACCATTCATCATTGACCTTGTTTACCCCAATATGTATTCTAGGTGGTTCTTGTCTTCGGAATTTTATAGCATTGCTTAGTAAATTTTGAAATAATTGTGTAAATTGAGTTTTATCCACTTTCAATGTTGGCATTTTATCATAAGTTATAACTGCATTACTCTCTTTTATGGATTCTTGCAGATTAAATAAAGAATCTTTTAGAATATTTTCAAGGTTAGTTAATTTAGGAGGTTTAGCGTGGGTTGTGATTCTTGAATACGATAATAGATCTTTTATAAGAGTATTCATTTTTTTTGCACCGTCCGTAATAAAATGTATAAATTCTTTACCATCCTTGTCTATTTTTTCTCTGTATTTATCTTCTAAAAGTTGAGAAAAGCTTACAATTGCTCGTAAAGGTTCTTGTAGGTCATGAGATGCTACATACGCAAATTGTTGTAAATCTTCGTTAGATCGCCTCAAATCCTCCGTTATTTCATTGAATTCAATTTCTCTTCTTGAAATATGCTCAGATAAGAATGATACCACTATTCCAACAACTATTAAGGAGATTGCTCTTATAAAGTTATTAATAGTATCTAAAGTAAAAAAATTATCGTCCAGAATGAGATGAATAATAATTAGTATTGTAGCTAAAAATGTGGGGATGATTAAACCTTTTCTTTTCCACCATAAACATGCTAAAATTGAAGGAAAATAAAAAAAATGTGCAACCAAGATCGATGTGTTAAGAATTACCTCGAAATAATAAATTAATAAACATGAAACAATAACTAAAATTAAAATAATCAAAAATCTCATTTTCTGTTCTTTAAACTTCAAATTCATTACAATCATTTCCCATCTTTTATTATATATTTGCCAATTTAAGCTCTTTAAAAAGATTCATAGATAATTATAAATTTTAAGATCCTAGGAAAAATACTTACTTAATAAGAATATTGTCCAATATAAAATAAATTTTATCGAATAAAAATATCATAATTTTTAGTTCAGAAAATGAGATTTCAGTTTAAAATTTATAGAAATAATTAAAAATTGCATCATATCCTTAAAAATTTTATAACTTATATTATCCTGTTTGGTTTATAAATAAAATAATCATTTATATTAAATTGAATATTATTCAGAATGAGGAAAAAAGAATTGAAGAAAATTTTAATTTTAGTATAATATACAAAAAAAATATTGGGTGAATAAATATAGAGAATAAAAAACTTGATATACTACTAATTGAAGATAATTCTGTTGATGTACGTCTTATTGAAGAATTATTAAAAAAGTCTGCAGACTTCAAGTTTAATTTAGAATCACATCCTCGGCTTTCTGACAGTTTAAATAATCTAAAAACTCAACAATTTGATATTATTTTATTAGATTTAACTTTACCAGATAGCGATAGAGAATCCACTTTAGAAAGAGTTTTGAGTGTAACTGATAGGATTCCTATAATTGTTTTAACAGGGTTAGATGATAAGGATTTTGCATTACAATCTCTTCAAAAAGGAGCTCAAGATTATTTAGTAAAAGGTGAGCTTAATGGACCAAGTTTAATACGATCAATAATATATGCTATTGAACGACACAGAATTGAAAGTGAAAAGACTAAAGAAAAAGCTCTAAAAATGCAATTCGATGAAAAAGATAAAGAAATTCTTAATTTTTTACAGGATAATTATAGAATCTCTTATAAAGATTTAAGCGAAAAAGTAGATCTAGCTGCTAGTACTATACATAATCGAGTGCAAAATATGATAAAAGAAGGAATAATAAAAAAATTTGATACACTTGTAGATCCATTTAAAGTTGGATATGAATCTATAGCCATTCTTGGTCTCTCTGTTGATCCACTGAAATTGGATGATGTCGCAAAAAAGTTAGCCAGTTATGAGGATATTCAATTAGTTGCCTCTTCAACTGGAGATCATAATTTATTAGTAAAAATTATTGCTAAAAATGAGAAAAATCTTTGGAGATTTGTTAATGAAGAAATTAAAACTATAAATGGAATCCAATTACCTATGCATGTTTCAAGTTTTATAGATATTTTTAAAATGACTCATAAAATAAATTTCGATGTGGAAAAAAAAAATACCCCCTAAGGGAAAATTCCTCTTAATTCAATTGCTTTAGCTAATCTTGCGATAGCAATCATATAAGAGGCTATTCGTAAGGTAACATTCTTTTCTTTTGATAGTTTATACACATCCTCGAATGCATTAACAAGAATATTTTTTAATTCATGATTAATTCTCTCTAATTTCCAAAAATAGCTATGAATATCTTGAATATATTCAAAATAAGAGACGCATACACCTCCAGCGTTAGCAAGAATATCAGGGACTACTATTATCCCTTTTTTCTTCAAAATATCGTCTGCATCTGGAGTAGTTGGACCATTAGCGCCTTCTAATACAATTTTACATTTTATATTATCAGCATTTACTTTCGTTATTTGGTTTTCTATTGCTGCGGGAATTAGAATATCACATTTTATCATGAGTACATCTTCATTACTGATATATTTGTAGTCTTCATTCGGAAAATCTTTTAAATAGTTCTTCTCATCCCTCCATTCTAATAATTCTTTAATATTTAATCCCCTATTTGAGTATAAACCTCCACTTATGTCTGACACAGCAATTATTTTGCAGCCTTTATCATATAAAATTTGAGCAATATTTCCCCCAACATTACCAAATCCCTGTACAACAATACTCTGGGTTTTTAGATCTATATTCATTTTATCACATAACGCTTCGAGTACAAAAAATAAACCCATTCCAGTAGCAGTTTCTCTCCCTACTGAACCCCCTATTTCTATTGGTTTCCCCGTTACAACTCCAGGAACTGCTTTCCCTTTATGCATAGAATAGGTGTCCATAATCCAAGCCATGATTTGAGGATCTGTATTTACATCTGGGGCGGGAATATCCATATCTGGGCCTATAACATTTATTATTTCTGATGTATATCTCCGAGTTAATCTCTCTAACTCGCTTTTTGACAATTTTCTGGGATCAACACATATCCCTCCTTTTGCTCCCCCCAGAGGTAGACATAATAGGCTACATTTCCAAGTCATCCAAGTAGCTAATGCTTTAACTTCATCAAGATTGACATTTGGAGCAAATCTAATGCCTCCTTTACCAGGACCACGAACAGTTGAATGTTGTACTCTGTAACCCTCAAATATCTCAAGATTTCCATCATCCATTTTGATTGGAATCGATACTATTAAGGAACGCTCTACCCTTTTAAGATATTTCTTTATATTGTCATTTAAACCCATCTCTTTGGCAACAATGTCAATTTGTTTCTTTGCCATTTCGAATGGATTTGTTTCTGGGATTAATTCTTTCTCTTCCTTTTCATAAATTTCAATTTCATCTGGAGAAATTAAAGTGTCTGGGTAAATGAATTTCATCTGGTCTTTTTTTTTATTTTCTAACATCTCGAATAAAATTCAGTTTTGAGTTTTTCTTTTAAATTCAATGGAAGATATCTCTTCATATTATATATGTGATTTAATACTTATAAATATGTCGAATGAAATCCTATCATAGGTATATCAAAGCGAAGAACATTCGAGAAAACTGAATAGAAGTGAAACCTATTCAGCTAAACATTTTATAATGGTAGGAATAAAAAAATCATTAAGCCTTGAAATTTAAAAATTTGATATATCAGTATAGAAATAGTTGCAAAAAAAATATTAATTTTAAAAAAAAACCAAAGATAATGTTGTATAAACAGATTATAATTTAAGGAATACTCATTCACAAGATTATTCATGGTGTTAAGTTAAAAAAGACTCTTTCGAGCTATAAATAGATCTTTTAAAATACTTTAAAGATAAAAATTTAAAAATAAAAAAAAAATTAATGAGAAATTTTTATTTCCGTACCAAATAGGATATTTTTAGCCTTTTCAAATGCTTCATTATAATCAAAAATTCTTTTCCCCTTAGTAATTGCAGCTTCTTTTAAAATTGAGGCCTCAACTTCTGATTTAAGCCGACCAACGGCTAATGCTCCCGTTCCATTTATAGTCGGATAAAGTTCTTTATTATTATCTTTAGGTTTTAATCCCTCAATTCCATAAGGAGGTACTAAATTTATGTCTATTACAATTTTATTTTTTAATTTGCTCATGAGTTCTTTTGATAATACTTGAACTCCCACTGCTGCTAAGGACCATATAATATCTGCACTCTTTACTATTTCTAATTTCTTTTCATCATTAGGTGCAAAAACACCAATAATTTCATTTTCTCCAACTTCTTCGTTTAATTCTTTAACTAGCCGTTTTATAAATTCTTCATTCGATTTTTCCCAAGTTTCTACTAAATACGTTTTACAATTTAGTTTTGCCGCAATTATAGCTGCAATTCTCGCAACTGGACCTGCTCCTAAGATAACTACTTTTTGACCTTTTAAATCATATAAATCATGTTCTCTAGCAAATTCCATCGTTTTCGCAACTACAGAAGAAGCGGTGGTGTGTGAACCACGAGGATCTATTATCACGGGGCATTCGAATGGGGGTACTAAAGACTCAATAACTTTTTTAGCAATTTTTTCACCTTCTTTTACATTTGAACCACCGATAAAGAAAGTTGTAGGTGCTTTTGGTTTACGGGAAAAAATTGCATCTTGTACGAGTTTTGGTACTTGATCAGCAGTCATCTTGCTAATAGGTATAACTACATCAAAACTTGCGTCATAAGCCATATTTATATCGAAAGGGGAAGCATTATCATCAGTATCAAAAAAATAACATATCTTTTCTAACGACTCTTTCTTTTTTACTTTAATCGGAGATAATTCGAGTATACTTTTTCCAATTATATTTTTGATTGAATTAGAACCCGGATTATTTATTATTTTTGCAGACCTTTTAATTTTAATTTCTTCCGTTTCGATGCCTAAAACTTCTGTTAAATTTCTTATTCCTTCAAAGTGTCTTGAATCACAGATAAAGAATGCTAATAACTTTTTTTCTATCATCTTTTTCGCAAATTTTAGAATTCCCATCATCATCCAAGCTTCCCGAACATTATATCTTATCTCATTTTCTTGAAAATCATATTCTTGCTGTAAGTATTCCTTCCATAAAACCATCCGTTGAAATTCGAATTCATCTTTTAGAATTATTTTCTCATTATTCTTTTTAGTATCTTCAATTGATTTTATTAATTGTTTTATAAGCACTCTTTGGTCCTCTAAATTTGAGGAAAGATAATTTTCTGCGTTTTCTGAAATATCTACCATTTTATACGGGATGTTATTTTCTCTAAATAGTTTTTCTAATGGATCTTCGTTAGATATTGTATCGTCCCACCGACTTCCTTTCTCTTCGATTGCGAAATCAGGATTATATTTAACTTTAAGATTTTCAATCAGATTAAGATATTCCCTGGAAATTAGGTGCAAATTCCATACTAAATCATGCTTTTTCTGTGCTGTGGGTTCAAACCACCAATCTATTGGAAACTCACTTTCTATTAATACCAATTTTAAACTTTGTTTTTTTAAAGGTTTTAATTCTAAAACTTCCATTAATTATTCCCCTCTTGTTTTATAATTATATATGGGATATTGTGAAAATTATTCAATTCATAAACAATTACTTCTATATGAAGCTCTCTCAATTGTTTAGTTATTTCTGATAAAGTTCTTTCATGGAAAAAATGAATGACACATAATTCTTCATGTTCATGTAATCTTACTAAATCCAAAATTTTTTTAACAATCCATTGTGGTCTTGTTTTTGTTTCTAGAATGCTTTTATCATGATTGATTTCCTTTTGAAGGACATCAATCCAGGATTTTAAATTTAGCCCTTTAAGAGAGTTTTTATCATCCATATTTTTATATTCTGTTAATAACTCTCTAGTTTGCTCTTCTTTCTTGTTTATCTCTTCAAAAAGATATCCATACGCATATTCAGGTATATCTAATAAGTGATATTCTAAGTTTAGAGCATTTAAAATAATTGAAAGATTGGAATTTTTAAACTCTCTAAAGTTTTCATTATGTATTTCAACAGTAATAAAAGAAACATCATTAGTATTTATCAAATCCTTTAATAGATCAATATCATTAAGTTCAGGGTTAATTCTCATTTTATCTATTAAATATATAATAATTTTTTTGTTGTTTATTGGTTTTAATTCTAATACTTCCATTTTAATTCCCTTCTTTTTTCTTTTTTATTAATATATCTCTATGGAACTATCATAACCTCATAAGATGAACCCGTTCCATCTTTCTGAGGTATGAGACTAATTCTAATTATATAATAATCTGATTAGAATTTAAATAGTTTGATAAGAAAAATTTTTATCATTTTGACAAGTTTATTTTTCAAAATTCATTTTTTATAATTTTTGTTTTCATTAAAAATATTGAATATTTTGACTTTCTCCCTAAATAACTCCTTTTTAAAAATTTAAATTGAAAATAAAATTTGTCAAATTTTTTGACAAATAAATAATTCCAACATTTTAATTGTTTTTTATTCTTATGTAATAAGAATAGAATGGTTAATTTCACCTTATATGGTATTTTTTACTCAAAAAGGCGATTTATTACAATAAATTTATAATTTTTTATTAGCAGATATAGACAAATCTGTCAAGTCAAATATAACAAATCTGTAAATTATCCTAAATATTTTATGTATATCTATAATAATGTTAATTAATATTTATAAATCAAAAATATAATTATCTAATTCTATCATTATTTTTTCTATAATTAAATAATTTTCTTAGTAAAAAACCTAAAATAATTAGATCTCTAGCATGGGAATATTATACTTAGTTAATGAAATGAAGGAAAAAGAAAATTCAGTGCAAGGATTTTTAAATGCAGTTTACCTTCTTCATCTTAGAAATAGATCATTTTGAAAATTTATTATAACTAAGAAGATATGAAATTTTTAAAATTATTTAATTAATCCTGTTTAAAAAAAAAGGTGATATACACATTTTAGTAGAAAAGAGAGAAATGAAAGAATTTTGTAATAAATGTGGGGCAATGCTGGAAAATAATGACTATGTATACAGACGTACAGCGCCTAATGTTAGAACATATGTATGTTCTAAATGTGGGTATTTTGAATGGTATATCGAGGAATAATTTTCGATGTCATCTTATATTAATCATGAAATTGAAACTGATAATTCGGACTGCCAAATTTTAGGAGAAAGCATTAAAAATGTTATTGCCACATCAAATTATTGTTATGCTTGCAATCGATGTGTAAATGTATGTCCACTTTCGCACTTAGACTTGTTTTTTCCACGGAAGTTAGTAGTGGATTTAATTTTTTCTTCGGTAGGAGAAGTTATAAATAAACATAACATATGGAATTGTCTTACTTGTGGTCAATGTACAATTTATTGTCCAATGAGTCAAGAAAATGATGGCATAAATATACCTAAATTAATTTTAGAATTGAGAAAGATTTCTAGAAATGATCAAATACAAATTAATAGAATTAGTCAGTGTGAAACACATAATCAAATTTTTCCACTAATCTGGAAAATAATGGCAGATAATCTGATAATCCCGAATAAATTAGACTTTTTAAAGGAGAAAAGTTTAAAAACAACTGAATCTGGAGAGATTGCTTACTTTATTGGATGCTTACCTTTAATGGAAGAAATATTTTATAATTTAAATTTAAAATATACTAATATACCTATTACAATAATAAGTTTACTTAATGAAGCCGATATTGTGCCAGTAGTTTTAAATGAAAAATGCTGTGGACATGACATTCTATGGGGTAAAGGAGATATTGAAACTTTTAAAAAGTTTGCCGAATATAACACTCAGCTTTATAGAAACGCTGGTGTAAAAACTGTTATTGTTGGATGTGCTGAAGGATATAGAACTTGGAAATTTGATTATCCAAAAATAATAGACAATTTTGATTTTAAAGTGAAGCATTTTTCTGAATTCTTTCTTGAAGAAAAAATTCTCAAAAATGTAAGATTCCCTTATATTTCTGACATCAAGGTGACGTATCATGACTCTTGTCGGATGGGGAGATTAGCGGATAGGTTATATATTGTTCCAAGAGAATTAATCAAACAACTTCCAGGAGTAGAGTTAATTGAAATGGAAAATATTAAAGATGATGCTAACTGTTGTGGCGTTTCAGCATTTTCAAATTGCAATGAATATACACACATTTTAAGAAGAAATCGTATTAATGAAGCTATTAATACTAATGCAGATTACTTAATAGTTCCGTGCCCTAAATGCCTAACACATTTTAATTGTTATATAAATGAGCTTTCTTTAAATAAAGATAATAATGAATTAAGAAATAAAATCGAAGTAATTGATTTAGCAAGTTTTATTGGAAAGTTGTTGATGCTTTTTTAAATTACTATTAAAAAAGAAGAATTTAAATTTAAAGTTTTATTGGGGCTTTGACAAATGTCAAATTTATGGAGTAGTGTTTTGGTTATTGGAGGAGGAATCTCAGGGATACAAGCATCCTTAGATCTAACCAAATTAGGTTTTAAGGTATATTTAGTTGAAATTAAACCAACAATAGGAGGTACTATGGCCCAATTAGATAAAATATATCCTACTCTTGATTGTAGTTTATGCATTCTAGCTCCGAAAATGGTTGATATATATAGAAATCCAAATATTGAGTTATTTACTTATTCCTACGTTAAAAACATTAGAGGAACTACTGGTGATTACACAATAACAATTATTAAAAAGCCAAGATATTTAAAAGAAGATCTCTGTAAAGGATGTGGAGATTGTGGCGAAATTTGTCCCGTTAGAGGAATTCCTAGCGAATTTGATACTCATTTAAAAACTCGAAGTGCGATATATATGCCTTTTCCATCTTCAGTACCCCCAATATATCTCATTGATGAATCAAAATGTTTATATTTAAATTATAGAATATGTGGACTTTGTGCTAAAGCTTGTAGTGCAGAAGCGATAGATTTTTTACAAAAACCAGAAGAAATAAAGTTAAAAGTAGGGGCTATTGTTATTGCTACAGGATATAATCAAGAAATGCCAGAAATTTATAATTCTTTTGCGGGGTCTTCCCCTAATGTTTTATCTAATATGCAATTTGAGCGTCTTTTATCAGCAAATGGGCCTACAGGTGGTAAAATTATAAGATTAGATGATAAAAAACATCCTTATTCAATTGCTTTTATACAATGTGTAGGCTCTAGAAACGTTCATCATCCTGAATGTAAAAAATATTGTTCTGCCATATGTTGCATGAATTCGGCTAAAGAAGCAATAGTTGTCAAAGAACATGATCCCAATATCGACTGTTATATTTTTAACACAGAAATCAGAGCGAAAGGTAAGAACTTTTACGAATTTATTGAAAAAAGTAAGAATGAATATAATGTCAAATATGTGAATGGTCATGTTTCATATATTAAAGAAAATTTAGATAACGGAAAACTAAAGTTATATTTCGAAGATATTGATAAAGGAAAAGTTGGAACTTTTGAAGTCGATATGGCCATATTGGCTAGTGCACTATCTCCACCTCCTTCTTATTATAAGCTATTAAGAAAACTCAGTTTGGAATGTGATGATTTAGGTTATGTTAGTGAGACAGATATAATTTTACTTGAAAAAAAGAATATATTCGTAACTGGCTATTCTAGAAAACCCAATGATATTCAAATGGCTGTTGCTGAAGGTTCTGCATGTGCAGCTAAAATTAGTGAGAAATTGTATCCTGTTAGATTTCAAAATATTATAAAAGTGAAATATCCTCCAGAAATACCAGTAAAACCAGAGGATGTACCTCGTGTAGGTATTTTAGTTTGTCGGTGTGGTATTAATATCGGGGGTATCGTTAATGTTCCCGAAGTAGTAAACTATGTTTCTAAATTACCATATGTTGTTCATGTTGAAGAAAACATGTATTCTTGTAGTTCTGATTCACAAGAACGGATTAAAGAACTAATTGTAAAATACAATCTTAATAGATTTATAGTTGCTTCTTGTACCCCGCGAACTCATGAACAACTTTTTAAAAATACTCTAAGAGAAGTAGGATTAAATCCATTTTTATTTGAACTAGTAAACATAAGAAACCAAGATTCATGGGTCCATCAAAATGAACCTAAAGAAGCTACTAAAAAAGCATGTGATTTAATAAGAATGCACTTAGCGAAGGTTATTAATTTAAAGCCATTAGAAAACATTAAAGAAAAAGTTGAAAAATCATCTTTAATTATTGGTGGTGGAATAGCAGGAATAACTACTGCACATAATTTGGCAAATCAAGGATTCGAGATTTATCTTGTAGAGAAGAAATCTTTTCTTGGAGGTATCGCTCTTGAATTTATTGATTTATATTATATACCTATTACGAAAAATGAAATTTTACAGAAAATTGCTGATTTGAAAAACAAATCTGATATTCATATTTTATTAAATTCAGAAATAGAGGATATCCAAGGTTATGTTGGAAATTATCAAGTAAAAGTTAAAAATGTTCATGATAGTTCAAAATATACAAAATTCAATGTAGGTACAATAATAGTATCTACGGGGACTAAACAAATAAAAACAAATAGATGGGTGGATTTATCGGAAAAATATCCTAATCGTCTACTTACTCAAACTGAATTAACTGCATTGAGTGATGAAGATGTCCCCGTATTTAAAGATGCTACAATAATATTGTGCGTAGATCAAAGAAGAAACGAATTTAATAGGGGAGATAATATAAAGCCTTATTGCTCAAATATCTGTTGTGGTGTAGCATTAAAGAATATTGAAAAATTATTAAATATCAATCCTAAAGCACAAATTCATATTTTATATAGAGAATTTCAATTCTCAGATTTAAATGCTGAAAATTTATGGCGAGGTCTTCGAAAGAAAGTAACTTATGAAAGATATCGTTCAATTGATGATATCAAAATCAGTGATGCAAATGATAAGTTCCATATCTTATATAATAATATTGGCGCTCAAACAAATATAGAATATGATACAGATTTATTAATATTAGCCACTCCAAAAGTTCCTACTGATGGTACAAAACAATTAGCAAAAATGTTAAAAGTATCAACAAATATGGATGGCTTTTTCTTAGAAGCTGATGCAAAACTTAGACCAATTGATTTTGCTACAGAAGGAATTTTCCTTTGTGGAGGAGCTCATTGGCCGAAATGGATTGGTGAAAGTATTATTCAAGCTTATGCTGCTGCTGGAAGAGCAGCAATAATAATGGTTAAAGGGGAAATAGAAACTGAATGTATTACTTCTTATGTAAATGAAGAAAAATGTATAGGATGCGGTAAATGTACTGAGATTTGCCCCTATAATGCAATTGAATTGGTTGAAATCTGTAAAAAGATGGGTTTGTATAATATATCTATGAAAAAGGCTCATATAATTAGTGCTGTTTGTAAGGGGTGCGGAGCTTGTGTTGTGGAATGTTTAGTTGGGGCTATTGACCAAAATCATTTTAGTAAATTTCAAATTAGCAAAATGATTGATTTATTACCAAGCTTAGATATAATTGATTATGAAATTGTTTAATTGGGGGGATTTATCCTGTTAAAAATAAAAAAAAAGGTAAAATATGGATTTGAACCAAATATTTTAGTCTTTTGCTGTAATTGGTGTAGTTATGCTGGTGCAGACTTAGCAGGTGTTTCGAGGTTCCAATATCCCCCAAATATTAGGATTATTAGGGTCATGTGTTCTAGTAGAGTTGATCCTACATTCATTCTACGAGCTTTTAAT
The DNA here is from genome assembly GCA_964409945.1 of uncultured archaeon. Lineage (GTDB taxonomy): Archaea > Asgardarchaeota > Lokiarchaeia > Sigyniarchaeales > SOKP01 > Loki-b32. The sequence goes on from CAYPFJ010000001.1 coordinate 97,267, forward strand.
AATGGAATAGATGGAGTATTAATTATTGGATGTCATATGGGTGATTGTCATTATATGAAAGGATTTGAATATACTCAAGTTAGAATGGATCATTTAAAGAAATTAATAAAATATATTGGAATTGAAGCAGATCGATTTGAACTGCACTCTATTTCAGCAAGTGAGGGAAGGCAATTTTCTGAATTAATTAAAAATTTTACAAAAACAATCAAAGAATTTGGAGAATTAAGAATCCCTAAAAAACCTGGTGTATTTGAATTCGAATATAATTATAAAAAAAATTAAAAAAAAGGAATTATAATGACCGAATCAGCTTATAAGAAACTTTTACAAAATGAAGTAAAAACATTTGAAGATCTTAAAAATGAAATAATTGATGGCAATAAATGCTGTGCATGTGGTGCTTGCATAGCATATTGCGAAAGTCAAGGTTTCGATGTTATTGAAATGAAGGGAGATAATCCCGAATTTAAATCAGAAGAAAGTGTTGAAAACTGTACTAAATGTGGTGTTTGTTATTATATTTGTCCTCAAACTAAAGTATTATTAAAAGAATTAAATGAGATTTATTATATTGAAGATAATATTGGAAAAGTGGTTAAGATTCTTGCTGCTAAAACAACAAATACTGGATTAGAAAAAGTTGGACAAGATGGAGGAGTTGTTTCAGCGATTCTAACATATTTATTTGAAAAACATAAAATTGATGCCGCTATTGTTTCGGAATTTGACCACAATTTTAAACCCGTTCCAAAAATTATATTTGATAAAGAGGATTTAATTAAATCAGCAGGTACACGTTATTCTATTTCTTCTCAAATATTCCCTTTAAAAAATTTATACACCATACCGAAAGAAATTCTTATGAAGAAGGAGATATTTGATATTGACGAGCTAAGAATAGCATTTATTGGAACTCCTTGTCAATGTAGGGCTGTCAATAAAATGAAATTTTTACATGTTAAACCAGCTCATGTCATTAAATATATTATAGGTCTTTTCTGTTTTGAGAATTTTATTTATGACAAATTATATGATATTTTAAAAAGAGAAATAGAAGTCGTTCCTACTAATATCAAGAAGACTTGGATAAAAAAGAATTTCTTTATCCAAACCAAAGATAATAAAGAATTCGAAATCGATATGAAAACTCTGAATCCCGCAGTAAGAAATAATTGCCATGAATGTGATGAATTCACGGGAAGATTTACAGATATTAGTGTTGGGGCATCTGGAGCTCCAGAAGGATATTCTATGATACTAATTAGAACTGATAATGGTAAGAATGTAATAAATAATATGCTTGCAAAAGAAGGGATAATCGAGCAATTTATTGTTCCATCTAACAGAACTATTGAGTGGAAGAATAAGAAATTAGATTGGTATAATAAATTAATTTCCTTAAAGATCAGAAATCAAACTAATATGAATTAATGATATAAAATTATATCAATTATTATTTTATATTTTTCTGAAAACCCATGCAATGGGTTAGTTTCCTCTCAACTAACATTTGTTTAAGAGGATCATTCTTTTTCAGATTATGTTTGATAAGGAGCTAATGCTTCAATCTTTTTCCAAATAAGTTCAATAGATTCAATATATTCTTCCTTATATTCAAGTTCAGTACTACAAATCCCTCTTATCTCTTCACTAATTTGCTTATCTCTATAATATTTAAGATCAATTGCTCTAGCGGGGCATGATGATACACAAACTCCGCACCCTTTACATTTTAAATCGTCTACTTTAGCTATATTCTCTCCATTAACTTTTATTGCTTTATAATTACAGAGTTTTTCACATCTATAGCAACCCATACATAAATTTTCATTTACTTCAGCGATGATTAATTCTTGAGTTATTGTATCTTTAGAGAGTAAAGTAGATACTTTACTTGCTGCAGCTAATGCAGTTGATACTGAATAAGGGATATTTTTAGGTCCAGCAGCACAGCCACATATATATATACCCAAATTATTTGTCTCTTGAGGTTTCAGACATCCATGAACTTCAGTTAAAAACCCATTTATATCTTTAGCAATTCCTAAAGTCTCAACGATTTGTGTTATTTTTTTGGAGGGGACCATTCCCGTAGATAATACAACTAAATCGGTATTCATTGTAATAAAATCATTTGTCAAAGTTGAAGAAGCTGTAACTTTTATTTTTTTTATGTTTGGATCTTCTCGAACATCTCCTACTTTTCCTCGAATCATCATTATCCCCGCTTCTCTCGCTTTTCTATAATATTCCTCATTTCCTTTATCCCACGTCCGCATATCTATATAAAAAATAACAATTTCCATATCAGGATATTCTTGTTTTAACAATTGAGCGTTTTTAAGTGCAACATTACAACATACTCCTGAGCAATAGGGATTCCCGTTTAAGGATCTTGAACCCACGCATTGAATCATCGCGACTGTTTTTGGGATTTTTCCATCAGAAATTCTACACACATGACCCCCAGTTGGTCCAACTGGACTTAATATTCGTTCTAATTCTATTTGAGTAATAACATCAAGATAAATACCATATTTATATTCGTTATTTTTCATAATAGGATATTCATCCCATCCCGTTGCTATAATGACTGCACCAACTTTTAAAGCTATATATTCTGAGCTTTGTTCTAAGTCAATAGCTTCTGCGGGACAAGCTCTCTGACAATTTTTACATTCTATACATACACTCTTATCAATTAGAGCGACTTTAGGTACCGCTTGGGGAAAAGGTATGTAAATTGCACTCCGTTCGCCCATACCTCTGTCAAATTCGTTAGGTACTTTTATTGGACATTTTGTTATACATAATCCACAACCCGTGCACTTACTTTCATTAACATACCGCGCTTTTTTATGTATTTTAACATTATAATTTCCAGGGTTACCATTAAATTTAATAATTTCACTACAAGTAAATAATGTTATGTTTGGATGTTTTGAAGTACTAACCATAATAGGTGCTAAAACTCATATAGCACAATCGTCTGTAGGATAAATTCGATCTAATTGTGCCATTTTTCCCCCAATTGTGGCTTCTTTTTCGACTAGATATACATTTATCCCTTGGTTTGCTAAATCTAATGCTGCATTCATCCCTGCAATACCAGCGCCGATAATTAATACTGATTTTTCTACTGATAGTTTTTTATAAGGTATTATTTCTAATTCTCTAGCACGATTTATCCCTGCTTGCACTAACCTTATAGCTTTTTCAGTAGTTTTTCTTTTATTTCCCGAATGAGTAAATGAGCAATGTTCACGAAGATTAACCATTTGGAAGTAATATGGGTTTAATCCTGCTTCAACTAAAACTAATCGATAGGTGGATTCATGAATTTTAGGTGTACAAGCTGCAACAACCACCCGATTTAAGTTCAAATCTAAAATATCATTTTTGATAATATTTTGTCCCGGATCACTACAAGTAAAATCATTTACTTTAGCAACAATAACATTTGGGAGGGCTTCAACATAATCTCTAATAAGATTACAATCGATAGAAGCACTAATATTAACTCCTCATCTACAGATATAAACTCCAATTCTCACCATGGTCTGTATCTCAGACATTTAATTCACCTACTAAAACATCACCAACTATTAATAATGATCTATTAAATTCATGAAATTGAAAGAACTGAAAATTTGCAAAAGAATAGAATACATTTTTCTTTTTTCTATTCAGATTAAATGAAGATTTTAAGTAAATTTAAAAAATATGATAAGAGAAATTTTAATTATTTGACAAAATTTTTAGTCTTTTTTTGACTTAATGTACGAATCTGATCTCTTCATAATCATCCTCTTACAAGAGATCTATCGATTTTATGATGCAGATCAAGGTTTTCCTAATATTCATCTGACTATATCTGAACACTTAAAATGGGAGAATGATCATATTTATATACTTTGACAACGATATTTATCATAGAGATCATTTTGTTTATCAAAATAGTCATAGTTATTTTTGAATTTAAAATTATTTTTTCTATTAAAAATATATAATATAATTTATTTGAAAAAGGGAAATGAATTTTGGATATATACTCTATATTATCTCATCCGTTTAGAAGAAAGATCTTACTCCTTTTAGAAAAAGAAGGTTATATTCCCTATACAGATTTAATGGAAAAATTAGGTTTAGATACAACAGGACAGTTAAATTTCCATCTTAAAAAAATTGGTACATTAATCAATAAAGATAAAAAATCATATTTTCTTACGGAAGATGGTAAACGTATATTAAAGATACTAAATCTTAATAAAAGAATTTTATCAGGAGAAAATATTGATGAATACTTAGATTCTAAGGGAAGCGAAATAAGCCGAATTGGAGTAATTATTTGCAATTGCAATACAGAAATTTCAAATGTAATTAATATAACAGCACTTGAAAAATATATAAATAAGTTAAGAAAGGTTGTATCTGTAAAAATCTTCGAAAATTTATGTCAGCAAAAAAATTTTGAAAAAATTATACATTGGGTAAAAGATAATTTTTTAAATAAGATTGTAATAGCAGCTTGTTCTCCAAGAACTCATCAACATCTCTTTAAACGAATTTTTGATGGTGTCATTGAACATGTCAATATTGAAATTGCAAATATTAGAGAACAATGCTGTTGGGTACATCAATTCGAAATAAATCAAATCGATCCCTCTCTTTCATTAGAAAAGGCAAAATTATTAATTGAAGCCGCAGTTGAACGCGTTAGTCTTCAAAAAAAAGTAAAAATTAAGAGAGTTGAAATTGAAAAAAGTGCTGCAATTTTAGGGGGTGGAATTGCGGGTATAACACTTGCATTAAACTTAGCTCGAGCTGGAATAAAAGTATATGTTATTGAGAAATCACCAACTTTGGGTGGTAAAGTAGCCCGATGGGATCGAATACATAATATGGGCGATTGTTCTATATGTTTCATTTCAGAATTAATAGGTGAGTTGGTGAATGAAAAAAATGTAAAAGTACTTACTAATACTGAAATAGAAAGTGTTTCAGGAGAAGTCGGAAATTTTTCTCTTAATTTGATTAAAAAACCGCGATATGTAGATACAAAGAAATGTACTGGTTGTAAACAATGCATAGAAGTATGCAGTATTGAAAAACAAAATCAATATGAATTTGGATTAAATAATAGAAAAATTATTTATATCCCATTTATTCATTCTTTTCCCTATGTTCCTTTAATTGATGAATCAGATATTAAGAATTGTCTTAATTGCAGAATTTGTGAACGTGCTTGTGTTAATAAAGCAATAGATTTGACACAAAAACCAGAAAAAATTGAAATTAAGGTAGGTACTAAAGTTATAGCTATCGGTTCTGATCTTTTTACAGATTTAGAAGAATATTGTTATAACCCACAAAATGATATCATTACATCATCGGAGTTTGAAAGAATGTTATCTTCTGATGGCTTCACAGAAGGTAAAATAGTAAAAATTTCTGATAAAACACCTCCAAAGACGATTTCGATTATTCAATATGCTGGACATCCTGACCATCAACATAAACTTCAAGATATCCTTGCGTTAAAATATTTAAATTATGTTGAAGTAAAAAACCCTGATTGTAAAGTTAACATTTTTTACGATTTAAGTAAGATAAAAAAAGCGGACGACTTTACACTAAGATCCATGGATTCTAGAATACATTATTCTAATAAAGTAAAAATAATTGAAAAAAACGGTCAAAAGATAGTAAAAGGCGATTCAAAAGAATATCCAAGCGACTTAATCGTGTTAAATCAAACTTTAGTACCAAATAAAGACTTAAAAGCATTTCGAAAAACAATGGATTTTACATTAGATGATTATGGTTTTATGAGTGAAGAGACATTAGCATCTGGAATATATGGGGTTGGAACTATATTTGGTCCATTAGATTATATTTCTACGATTTCAACAGCTAATAATACGGCGATTAAAATCATTTCATTACTCTCTAATGATTATTTGATAGCAGAGTTTAGTGGAGTTGAAATCGATGAAAACAAGTGTGGCTTATGTGGATTATGTTCTAAAATTTGTCCTTACAATGCAATTACAATAGAATCAGAAAAAGTAAATATAGATAAATTTAAATGCAAGGGATGTGGCACATGCGCTAGTATATGCCCTACTGATGCGATAGATTTAAACATAGATAATTCTGAGAAGATTTTAAAATCAATTGAAATTTTTTCGAAATTCAGAAAACACCCTAAAATTATTGCCTTTTGTTGTCGCTCTTGTGGTTATGCTGCTGCAGATGATGCTGGACTTAAGAAGATCTCATATAGCCCAAACATTTTTATTTTAAGTGTTCCTTGCACTGGTCGCATAGATACGAATTTCATAATTAAATCATTTGAGTTAGATTTCGATGGAGTGATGATAATTGGTTGTAGAAAAAATGCGTGTCGATATATTGATGGTGTAGAGAAAGTAGAAAAAAAAATATTGATATTAAAAAATATTATCCCGACAAAATACCGTGAGCGAATAATTCTTAAACATTTGAATGCTGTTGAAGGAAATAAGTTTGCTGACGTTGCTAATAAATTTTATAATAAATTATTGGAGGAGGTTAAATTTGAAACGTAAATTTGTAATAATATCTTTAACTTCTTGTAGTGGATGTATCTCTTCTCTTATATCGTTAGATATTTTTCCACAATTCCTTGAAAGAACTAAAGTAATTTACTTTCAGTTTATTTCCGATGTAAAAGACATTGAAGATTGTGATATTTGTTTAGTTGAAGGATGTGTTTCTGAAGAAGATCAAATATCTATCCTTCGAAAAATCCGAAAGCAAGCAAAAAAAATATATGCATTAGGAACCTGTGCTTGTTTTGGAGGAATTTTAAGCCTATCAGATATAAAAATAGCAGAACCAATTTCAAGATATATTGAAATTGATGGTATCATTCCAGGTTGTCCACCACCTATGAAACTTTTTGGTAATTGTCTAATTAGATTGGTTGAAAATAAAGAAATAGAACTCTCTGAAAAAAATATGTGTGGTAGTTGCCCATTAAGAGGGAACATGGAAATAAATTCAAATGTAAATATCTCAAAAATTACACCAAATCCAGAAGAGATTAAACTTGATGAGGAAAATTCTGAATGTTTTTTAGCAAAGGGTATTTTATGTTTAGGCCCTATTACACGAGATGGGTGTGAACATAAGTGTATTAAGATGGGGCTTCCCTGTGAAGGATGTATAGGAACAGTATCAAAAGATTTTACTTCAAACCTTGTTAATTATTTGAGTTTAATAAATTTATCTCAAGAACTCAAAAACTACACTGGTATTTTTTATCGATTCTCGAAACCAAAATTGGAAGGGTAAAAAAATGTTAAAAGTCATTGAGGTTTGTAAACGTGTTGAAGGGCATGGTGAAATAAAAATTTTAGTTCAAAATGATGAAATTTCTTTAGTAAATTTTGAATTTAAAATTTATAGAGGTTTTGAAAATTTCTTAATTGGAAAGAAATTATTAGATATACCAAAAATAGTTCCCAGGATATGTGGATTATGTTATGCTTCTCAAGCAATCGCTAGTTGTAAAGCAATTGAGGATATATATAATATTAAAATTTCAGAACAAGCAAGACTTTTAAGGCGCATTTTAATGACTGGAGAATTAATCAAATCACATTCTATGAATTTTTTTTTCCAAACTTTACCAGATCTATTAAACATTTTTAATATTAGTCAGAAAACTACAACTGCTTATGATTTAATTAATTATGACCCTCAATTAACTTCAAATATATATGAACTAATTAAAATTGGAAATGAAATTAATAATTTGTTTGGGGGTAGATCAATTCATTTAATTTCACTTATTCCCGGAGGAATTATTTATTCTCCTTCCAAAAAGAATATTTCAATAGCTAAAAAAAGATTTCAAAATGCTTTAATCAGTTTGGAATGGATTATCGAAAAATTTATTGAATTATTTTCTCATCAATTACCACCTAAAGAATTCGATGCTCCAAATCTCATTTATCTTGGTCTCTCGAATTTAAGAAATTATAATCGATATTCAGGTAGGTTATCATTGAAAGAAGCTAATAGAAATATGATAGAATTTGAAAAGCAGAATTATTCTTCCTATTTTGGAAAGGAGCCTGAGTTACGTGGAATTGACTTTTACTTTGATAATAAAAAAAATGTTATAGTAGGACCTTTAACCAGATATAATATTAACGAGAATTATGGTACAGATGAAATTCAGACTTATCTTGAATATTTTGATAAACCATGGACAAATAATATTCTATTTGCTAATTTTATTAGATTATTAGAAATGTATATAGAAAGTTTCCAGAGTATACAAATTTTAGATGATCATAATTTAACTATTAAACAAGAAATCTCCTCTCTGAACTCCGTAAAAAAAATTGATGGGATCGGTGTTATTGAAGCCCCCAGAGGGACACTTTTACATCATTATTATGTGAATGATCATAATTCTCTTGATGGAATAAAATTATTCGTTGCTACTGAGTTTAATATTCCACTAATAAATGAAATGATTACAAATTATGCAAAAGTATTATTTGAAAGAACAGGAGATATTAATTTAGTGAAAAATAATGTTCAAAGGATAATTAGAGCATTCGATCCATGCATATCATGTGCAACACATTAAATCACTCTAATTGGTTTTTTAAATACTTTCTACTATTAATGATAATACATCCTTTATTTTTGAAATATAAGAGAGATATTTAATAACTGTAGTCATCCTATAATCATTGTTCTAATTTAGTAAAAATTAATAGAAAAAATAAGGTGATGAGTTATAACAGAAAATGAAAAAACGATTTTATATGTACAAACCTCACATGACCCAGAACGTCAATATTCTCCATTAGTGTTAGCTCAAACAGCAAAAGCCATGAACATTAAAGCTATAGTATACTATTTGGGCACAGGATTAAGAATTTTAAAAACCGGAGAAGCTGAAAAAATTAAGTTAAGTGGCTTTCCAAATGTAAAGGAAATGATTGATAAAACTCTTAACATGGGTATTGAAATCTTAGTTTGTGAAGCATCTAAACGAATGCTAGGTTGGGAAAAAGTGGATTTAATACCAGGAGTTAAAATTGTTGGAGCTGCAACCTTAAATGATTTGGTATTAGAAGCAGATGCGACCGAATGGTTTTGAAACCAGTATTATTTTTAGATTAATAAAATTTAGATTTATTTAAAAGGTCTTCATGAGAAAAATGAATATAAACTTATTTTGATTTTAAGGATTAAATTCTATATTTTTCTCTTTTCCCCCTTGGTTTATTTCATTTCAATAAGACTGAAAATAAATCTAAATAATTTTCAACATGTTTTGTTAAAAGGAACTCTCTTTTTACTTTCTCATGCCCCTTTTTTCCCATTTCTTTTAAGATTTTAGGATTATTTAAAAGATATATCACTTTCTCAGCCGTTTCCTCTATAGAATTTACTAAGAAGCCATTAATTCCATTCTCAATTTGTAGTTTTATCCCTCCCACATTTCCTCCTATAACAGGTGTTTCTTTCCAAAGTGCCTCTGTCACTGTCATTCCAAATCCCTCTCTTATCGATTTCTGTAAAACTATATTAGATATACGTTGAAATGCATTTACTTCTAAATCTGCTACTCCATCTAAATTCGATAAGATCTGAATATCTGGATCATCCTTTGCATAGTTTTTAACTTTTTCTAACCATTCTTGCCCCTCAGGATCATCATGAGCTAAACTGCCAATTAATGCTAATCTTATAGGAATTTTTGCTTTAACAATTCTATAAGCATCAATTACTCCTAATGGATCTTTCCAAGGGTCAAATCTAGAAACTTGAGTAATCAATGGTTTATCTAAAGGGATAAATTTTTTAACGATTTCTCTAGCAGATTCTAGATCTAATTCTTTATTTTTCTCAGAAAATGGATCAATAGAAGGAGTTATAGGATATATGAGATTTTTAATCCCTTTTTTTGCATATTCTTTTTTTGTGAAGACAAGAGCATCATATTTAGGTAGATATTCTGCTATTAAATTCCATGCTTGAGGATTCGGATTTGATGTATCAATATGGCATCGCCAAATCCATTTCCCTTCTTTTTTCTCCTTATAATTTATAATTGGACATGGTTGAGGATCATGAATTATTATAAAATCTCCTTTGGGTTGGATTTGTTCATATATCGATTTTGCTTGTGAGATATATGCGGATATTTCATTATCACTAAATTTTATTTCCATATTACCTTGTAAGGCATTATGCATTTTCTTTGAGATTTCAAAAAACCTATCAGGAGCAGTAAAAACTTTCCATTGAGCATTAATCTTTAATTCTTGCATTAAGGGAATCATATTTTGCAGAATTTCAGCAACTCCTCCTCCAAATTTTGTAGCATTTATATTAAGAATATCCTTCTCGGCATAATTTTTTGCTTTGTCTTGGAGCCTTTTTATTTTTGTCTTTCCTAATAGTTTAGAATAACGAAATAATAGTGACTCAGAAGTAACTTTCATATTTATATTCTCCTTTCAAACTATATTCAAATCTTATTCTTTATTATTATAAGAACAATATTTATAAGCTTAAATGTGATAATTTCTCTTGATTTTTTCCTAAAAAGAAAAAATTAGGACTAAAATATTATATAAAAAAAATTAAAAAAAAAAGGCGTATATTGTGTTAAAAAAGATAAATAAAACAGCCTTAGTTGGCTTATTCGCATTTTTAATGGTCCTTTCAATGCCAGTATTTCTTTTACCCGTTAGTGCATCTCCAGCACCAAAACCATCGGCAGGAGTAACCTTAACAGTAACTATGTTAGGAGACCAACAAAAACCTGGAGTTGAAGCTGTCAAAGCTGCTTTCTTAGCGTCTGATTTAGGTCATGGAGTAGATAGCGTAGTTGTTAAATCTTCCGGATCAAATGCTGATCTCCAATTAGCAACGTTACAGACTGAATTGCAGGGTGGAACTTTAACATCTGATCTTATTGCAATAGATACAGTTTGGACAGCTCCATTTGCAGACAATGGATGGATAATTAAGCTTGATAATGATATAAATGTTAGTGGTTTAAGTGCGTTTGGTTCTGGTATTGTTGCTTCCTGTCTATATAAAGGTAGTTATTATGCATATCCTTATTTTATGAATTTAGGTGTCTTATACTATAGAAAAGATCTGATGGATCTTAATGGGTTTACGGAAGCAGATTTTGATACATGGGAAGAACTTAACGCTACAGCTAATTATATCCTTAATAATGTATCGGGTACACTTGATAATCCGGATTTAGTGGGATATGTTGGTCAACTTGATGCTTATGAAGGTGGAGTTGTCAACTTCTTTGAATGGTGTGGAAGCAATGGTGCTTTAGATGTAGTTACAAGTACAGGGCAAGTTAACATTGATACAACGGCTGTAAATGAAGCAATGACTTTTCTTGCAGCATTAGTTGCTCCTATATACCAACCAGTTCAAGGATCAGATTATATTATTCCACGTTATACTCTTAAGACGGACGAAGCATCTTCAGGAAATATATGGTTAGCTAATAATTCAATATTTTTACGACAATGGCCTTATATTTATTCCTTATCAGAAGGTAATAACATGGAGTTTGGTATTGCACCATTACCCCATTTTGCAGGAGCTACTGGATATAAAACATCAGCAATAGGTGGTGCTATTATGGCAGTTCCTACATCTACAACTGGTGTTGCTAGAGAAGCTGCAATTAATTTTACTAAATTCTTAGGCATGAAAGATGCACAAGAGGCTGAATTAACAGCCATTGACCCCTCAACTCTCCAACCGGAAGGAAACTTTCCAGCTTTACTATCTGTATATGCAAATCCACCTACTGGTTTTGAATGGATTCAAAATTGGTCAGCACAAGCAGCATTGACATTATCCAGACCGGTACATCCTGATTATCCTCTGATTTCTAGTACAATTGCAGATTACTTCAGTGATTTAACAAGTGGTGTAAAGAGTGTTGATACTGCTTTAATGGAAATGCAGCGAGATGTACAAGAAATAATCTCTGGACCCTCTCAACCACCTATTCCTGGATATAGTATTGCTGTTGTTCTATTAGCCGTTGCCTTTGCTGCAGGGACTGTTATTATTATGCGAAAAAAATTACACTAGATTTTTAAAGGTTTAACTTCTTTTTTTTTATTTTTATAATTATTGAGATTATTGAGATGGAGAATGGAAAATGGAAACAATTACAACTCAAAAATTTGAAATTTTAATAGATTTAGAAAAAAAAAAACCACCTAAAGATACTAAATTTATTATTTCACTCTTAACTCCTGGATTGATAATATTTACTCTTATTATTTTAATTCCTATTGTTATAGGAATATTCCTTAGTTTTAGAATTGATTTTAATTTAAATAATCCTTTTGGAAAAAGGTTTACACTAATTAATTATTATCAGCTTATAGGATATAATAATGTATATGCACGTAGTTTTTGGACATATACTTACCAGACATTATTTTTTTCAATCGTATCACTTGTTATAGAATTTTTATTAGGGTTAGTGTTCGCTATGATTTTAAATAAGAATTTTAAAGGAAGGGGTATTGCTAGAGCAACTCTTCTAATTCCTTGGGCGATTCCTACAGTTGCTTCAGCGACACTTTTTAGGTTTGAAATTTTAAATAGCGCTCAAGAATTTGGTTTAATTAATAGTATAATTCAATTATTTGGAGGTACCCCAGTATACTTTTATGGTACTGGTCTTGCCCCTGTTTTATTTAACATACCAGTTTTGGTCTCTTTTCCTCCTTTTATCTCCGAAGTAGAAATAACAATGACAATGTTTTCAGTAATTATGATTGATGTATGGAAAACAACACCATTTATAACATTATTAATTCTAGCTAGTCTACAAATTGTACCTGAAGATCTATATAAAGCAGGAGATATAGCCGGAGCAAGTGGATGGCAGAAATTTAGGTATATAACATGGCCATTAATTAAACCAGGGGTTGGTATTGCTTTAATTTTTCGAATGATGCAATCTCTTAGAGTTTACGATGCCGTAGTTGTCTTTAATGATCAAAGCGTGCGTTCAATGACTGTTCAATCATACCTTTTCTGGTCTAATACTGATTATGGATTATCTTCTGCAGTTTCTATCATGATCTTATTATTTATAATAATTTTTGCATTTTTTATTTTGTTATTTACAAAAAGAGAAAAACGTACAAGTTCGACACCATTTTTGAAAAATGTTTTTAAAAAACTTAGATTAAAAAGGAATAATCCTAAAAAAAAGGATCAGGTAAAAAAAGAGATTCCATTGGAATATTCAAAAGAAAAAATACCATTACCTAAGAAAATTAGTTTAGATCAAGATTTAACAGATTTAATTGGTGAATCAGTAAAATTAAAACCGATTTCTCCAACAAAAATTAAATTGTATATTAATATAAGACGTTTAAAAAAGATTGTATTTATTCTCCTTGTCATAATCATGATTTTTTTTTGTGCAGGACCTTTTTTATGGATATTGTTAAAATCATTTAGAGATCCAACTAGAGCTCCTGGTATTACACAAACTCAATTTGAGTGGATCCCAAAATATTTTTCTTTGCGAGCGTATCAAATTATTTTTGAACAGCAAGGTTACTTTGCACATGCTCTCTTAAATAGTGTAATCCTTGCTGGATCTACAGTAATCTTAATATTGATTGTTGGCTCATTAATCGCCTATGCTATAGCTAAATTCAACTTTCCCTTTAAAAGAGGGCTTAATGGATTTATTTTTTCTATGAATAGTCTACCCGCATTAATAATCATTATACCATTTTATCAATGGATAATTGCAATTTCACGTATAATCCCACCGCTTGATATTCGAAACACACTATATGGGTTAATACTTCCATATACGGCAATCAATTTACCATTAGCAATTTTTATATTAATTGCATTCTTTAAGGAGATCCCAGAAGACCTATGGAAAGCAGCAAAGGTTGATGGTGCAACTAATTTTCAGATTTTCAGGAAAGTTATTCTTCCATTAACTATTCCTGGAATTTTTACCTGTGCTATTTTAGTTTTTATTGCTTGTTGGAATGAATTATTATTTGCTCAAGTATTTCTCCAATCATCAGAAAGTAATCATACTATACCTCTTGCCATATTGCAATTCGTTCGAAATCCTGGTAGTATAACCCGCCCTTGGAATACAGATATTGCTCTAATGGCAGCAACCTCAGTAGCTACTATTCCATTAATAATTGTTGTATTAATTTTTCAAAAGAAGATTGTCAGTGGGTTGACTAGAGGTGCTGTAAAAGGTTAAAGATGGGTGATAATAAATATGGTAAGAATAAAATTAGAGAAAGTCAATAAAATTTTTAATCCTGATGTCCATGTTTTAAAGGATATTAACCTTGAAATTAAAGATAAAGAATTTATCGTACTTGTTGGACCTTCAGGTTGTGGAAAATCCACATGCTTAAATATTATAGCTGGATTAGAATATGTAACTGATGGACGAGTATTATTTGACGATGTAGATGTTACATACGTTCCACCGAAAGAAAGAAAGATAGCTATGGTTTTCCAAAGTTATGCATTATATCCTCACATGAATGTTCGGGAAAATATGGGTTTTGCTTTAAAATTGTCAAAAATGAATAAAAAAGAGATAAATAAAAGAGTAGAGGCTGCTGCTCACCTATTAGAAATATCAACACTATTGGATAGAAAACCTAAAGAATTAAGTGGAGGACAACGTCAGCGAGTTGCTCTGGGTAGGTCAATCGTACGTAATCCAACCGTTTTTCTTTTTGATGAACCATTGAGTAATTTAGATGCAAAATTACGTATTCAAACAAGAGGTGAAATAATTAAATTACACCGAAAACTACAAATAACTCAGGTTTATGTCACGCATGATCAAGTAGAAGCAATGTCTATGGCAGATCGTATCGCTATCCTATTTGATGGTGTTTTTCAGCAGATTGGTACTCCCAGCGAAGTCTATAATAAACCAACCAATAAATTCGTAGCTGGATTTATTGGATCACCAACTATGAATTTTTGGGATGCTAAATTAAGTGACAATAAAATAAGATTTGGTAAACAAGAATATCCAATACCCAATGATTTAGCAATAAAACTTAAAAATAAGGACATGGGTGATGTAATTTTAGGAATTCGCCCTGAGCACATCATTATTACTCCAGATCATCATAGTCAATCTTATGAAGTTGAGATAGCTGTTATAGAATTTCTTGGAGCAGAAACAATTATAACATTTGAGTTTTCTGATAAAATTAGCGGCATGTTATCTACTCCCGGTTTTTATGACGCAAAAATGGGTGATAAAGCATATATATCATTCCCTTCTGAGAAGATACATATATTTGACAAGAATACGGAAATAAATTTAATTCATTATCAAGAATAATAACAAAAATTAACAACAAATAATTCATATAAATAATTTGATAATTCTATGCCTTTCATTGCTGATTTAGCTAAAAAAGCTCGAGAAAAAAATATTCTTACAGGAATGATAATTACAGATTTAATTGCATTTATTTCATATATAATTTTTTCTTCTGGCATTTTCTATTTTGGCGATCTACAAATGACAATTGGGTGTATAATTGGTTCACGTTTTGCTCTTAAAAACAATAAATCAAATAAATCATTTATAATACAAAGCATAGGTGTAAGTTTAGTTGGGGCTGTTCTAACTGCAGTAAGTTTCACGTTATTTGATTGGTTCGTTTTTTCAGAAATACTCAGATATTCTTTGTTTATGTTGCTAATAACTTTTGAGCTGTATTTAATTGAAGCAATTATTATAGGGTTAGTAATTGGGGGAATCGTTGGTGGTTATTATAATTATAAAAATAAGAATAGAATTGAATCAACTACTATTAAGGAAGAATTTTATGAAAGTTTAATAGATAAATGAATAATACATCAAATTAGTATTTTTTAAGTTATGTGATTATATAGAAATTAAGAAAAAAAGATTTGATATAAATGGATTTTAAAGATTTTCTAAGTAAATTCGTAAGTTATAATAAACAAATATACAAAAAGTTGATTTTAATTAGCATTTTAGTTTTTTATTTTGCATTTCTATTTTTTTTTAATTATTATAGAAGAATATTACATATTTCTTTAGAATCAAGTTGGCTATTTGGAATCCTCGTTTCTCTAATTTTTACTATTATTCTTGTTTTATCCGTAGATTCAATACAAGTTCTCTATACCATAAAAAAGGGAAGATAATTATATTAAATAATCGACATTTAACATTAAACATTTATATTAAAATATGTTAAATATTACAATAGATTAATGAATAATTTCATTATTATTCTACAAAATTATTAAAAGCTAGATTTGATTAATTTTGGTATGGATTTTTTAATATTTATTAAACAATTTCTTTTTTATGAATGATACATTCACTCTAATTTTTCTTTTCATAGCTTGGATGCTATTGGACATTATTGGCTTAGTTACATTAATCAAACCAGTAAGCAACCCAAAAGATATAAATTTTACAATTAAGTTAAAATCATTCCTCACAGGAAAACATTCTCTAATTTCTATTATTATAAAGGCAATTGGGTTTATTCTTTTAATAATCTCTTTTTATATTCCTTGATATTACCATTTATTTGGAATTATCGGAGGAGGTTTTCAAATTCAATTTCTTTATTTTATTGACGCATCTAACTTTAGGGCTATATTCTTTGTATTCATTTATTATGCTTACTTACTTGGATTAATTCTTATATTTGTTAAATTTTCTATGAAAAAAAAAAATTCACATTCTTGTATTTTTAGAATTACTAGAGGTAATATTTATAATCCCCGGTATTATACTTATATTTTATCCTAAATTCAAACTAACTGGATATTGGTTAGCAATTTTGATTTATCAATATTCTGGTTATGCTTCTGTTTTTTTTTTATATATATGTGGAATCATTATTTTAATAACAAATGGATTACAAATAAGCATATGTTTAAGGTTGAAGAGAAAGAAAAATCAAGCAAACAATATTTAAATTAATATATTCCTTCTGGTATCCAAGATTTATTAGAACACATGATCTTATTAGGATTTTATATAAAAAAATATCGCTTTATTATACATAAACCTAAATTAAGTAATTAATTCTATATAATTAAGTAATTCTAAACTTTAAGATTTCTTTAAATGTTTGTGGAATATTTTTATTATTTGAAAGAAAGGTTACCTATTAGTATTACTGAATACATGACGCTAATGGAAGCACTCAATAAAGGGCTTATCCATAATATGCTTGAGTTTTACTATACATCCCGTTCAATATTGTGCAAGAATGAACACCACTTTGATATTTATGACATTGCTTTTGCGAACTTTTTCAAAGAAGCTATGGTGCAATTCCCTGAAGATATTAAACAAGAAATTTGGGATTGGCTCAATAAAGATATTACACTCCCTGAACTTATAGAAGGGCTGCAACTCCTACTAAGAGAATACCAAGAATATATCAATATAGATAATCTTGAAGAATTCTTAGAAGAACTATTGAAAAAATATAGTTCTGAATTTGGAGATAAACTTTTAATTAATGCGCCAAATGAAATAAAGGATGAAATTTGGAAGTGGTTAGAAAAAAATTTTGATTTGTCTGAAATCAAGGGCAATTTTCAAGAAATGATCAGCCAATTTTTTGATCTCGAAGAAATGCAAAAGCGTTTCGAAGAATTAATGCAAAAACAAGATGAAGAACATCATGGAGGGAATCGCTGGATTGGTACTCAAGGAACATCTCCCTTTGGTCATGGGGGTCAGAATCCAATGGGTATGAGAATTGGTGGCTCATCAGGGATGCGTATGGCAATGCAGATTGCTCAGAAAAGAATCTTTAAAGATTATCGGAAAGATATAGTACTCGATACAAGACAGATAAAAGTTGCTCTAAAGCGTTTAAAAAAACTCGAAGAAATTGGAAAAAGAGATGAACTCGATTTAGACAAGACTATAGACAAAACGGCTAAAAACTATGGAGACATAGAACTCGTGTTCGATAAAAAAAGGAAAAACAATGTGAGATTAATATTATTAATGGACGTTGGTGGAAGTATGACTCCATATGCGCACCTTGTCAATCTGCTATTTTCTGCCGCAAATAATATGTCACACTGGCGTACGTTTAAATATTTTTACTTCCATAATTGTCTTTATGAGAGCCTTTATCTCAATGCAAGAAGAAATCCAGAAGAAGCAATTGAATTCAATGAATTTTTAAAAAAATACGATAATAAATATAAAATTGTAGTTGTTGGTGATGCTGCAATGGCAAGTTGGGAACTTACGGAAAAATATGGCTCTATTTATTATTATCATCGAAATGAATTACCCGGAATTTACTATATTAAAGAGCTTGCGAATCATTTTAAAAATAACGTAGTCTGGTTAAATCCAGAACTCATTAGACCTGAATGGGCACCTTGGACACGGAAAATTATATCAAGTATAATCCCAATGTTCGATTTAACTGTTGAGGGAATCGAAGAAGCAATGGATTATTTGCGAAAAGGTGGTAAAAATATGTTTACAACAGTTCAATTGTTAAAAGGATTAAACTATTAGTATAAAGAAAGATCAGAGCTTTTAAAAAGATATATTTAGTTTAGGAACTTCTATATATCTGTTTAGGAATTTTTATGAAAAGTATATACTGAAGTAGACTGAATGCTATAAAAATTATTATTATTCCAATCAATAAAATCCAATCTCCAAATTTTTTATTGTAGACATACTTTGATGCATAATAAAGAATTATAAATCCAAAGGAACTTAAAAGCAACAAAATTGAAGCTACAATGCTTTCAATAATATACGCATCATGGATATTTTCAGGAATTACGAATATTGGTTTTTTTTCACTATCTACTCCTAGTACGGGAGGTTTTCTAATAATTAGATAGACTATCCCGGTTTGAAGAATAAATAGAATTATGTATATAGCAATAAGGCTTAATGACTTAGATGGCATTGGAAGAGATAATCTTCGAAATTTGAATTTAGGAAAAATTATTTTTGGTTTCCTTAATTTGTTTCCAAAAATCCATGGTGTTTTTCTTTTAATATTTTCAAAAACTGTTTCAGAACCAGATATTTCTTCTTTATTTCTTTGTTTTTTAGATATTTCTTGATCACGCAAAGTAAATTTCGTTTTGAAAATTTTTAGGTTGTATTAAATTTCGGATATCTATAATGAACTTATTCCTCCCGTTTTATTTAAATCAACCAAGATAAAAAACGAATATATTCACTTTTTGGATTGATGATTTTATATAAAAGATGATTAAAATGTTACTAATGAATGAATATCATTCATATCTTTATTGGTTTTTTTGACAAAAAAGATTTTTTTTGAATATATTTATAAAATAAAAAGGTTGAACAATTATTTAAAAAAATCCAATTGTAATAATTTCAGAAGGATTGTCCTAATATGAAGAAAAGATCAAGTGTTAAGCTCATAATTTTATTATTAATAATTGCAAATCTTATATCAGTTCTTAATTATATTAAATCACTTGAAATTGAAAATATTGGAAACGGAAGAGCAGATTACAATACTGATGATTTTCTTTTTGAAAATATTTACTCTTTAGATACTCATTATGAATTAAATCGGATTCACTCCATTAAGAACGTTCCAAAAAATGAATTTAATTGTCATTTTAAGGAGCTCTCAAGAAACTACAAAAATTTCATTTTTATATTTATTTCTGGCACAATAATTTCTTTAGAATTATTTGGACTATTTACTAATTTTTCAATACAGGAAGCACCACAAGACTGTATTCCTCGAGAAATAGAAGGAGTTAAGTTAACAAAAGTTGAAAGGAAAATTTTTGCGGTAATTCAAGAATTTCTTAACTCTAATCGGATATTCAACAAAGAAAAAGCAGCATTGTACATTAAATCAAGATATAAGGTCAATGGTAATTTAAATTATAATGGAATAAAAGTAGTAGTTGATTCTCTCATTAAAAAGAATATAATTGTCGAAGGATCAAAATTAACAAGAAAATCTGTATTACTTAATTCAAATAGAAATCAGATTTTTAATTTGATTAGACAAAATCCTGGAGTTTATAAGAATATACTATCTAAAAAACTAAAGATAACTCCCTATGTAGTTAATTGGCATTTATCAATGTTGATAAAATTTAATTTAATCCGAGAAATAAATTTCAATGGTCAAATGAGCTACTTTAAGTTCTCAATGGCTTCAAAGAATGATAAAATCTTTCATACGATTTCTAAGGATAAATGTATGAGAATTATTGAATTTCTGAAGAAAAATGAAAAAGGCTGTACTAAGTATCAAATTGTTAAGGCATTGCGTATGCACTATAATACAATTACTAAATATCTTAATAATCTAGAGGAATTTAACCTATTGATAAGAAAGAAGTGTGTAAATAAAGAGTATATTTTACTAAATCCTATTAACTTTAAAAAATTAGCAATTAAAGAAAATAATTGATGTTTTAAAATACTAATTTCTTTTTTTGTGCAACGTATTAAAACATAATTAAAATTATTAACACAAAATTAAATTTCATAAATATCTTTTTTTTATTAACTATTGAATTATCTTATAATTAAAAATAAATATTTATAAATCCGATACAGTCCAAACCACACTATTGTTATTGTTTAGATACATACCTCAAATGAAAGAGGCTTAACGAGATTTTATGGAATCTAATGAAAGGTACAGAGAAATTATTGAGAATATTGAGGACGGATACTTTGAAGTAGATCTCCAAGGAAATTATACTTATGTCAACGATTATATTTGTAGATACTTAGGAATTCCTAGAGAAAAACTATTAGGAAGGAATTATACCGCTTATTTAGATAAAGATACGACAAAAGAAATATTTGAAATCTTTAATAATTTATACAAAACTAATCTTCCAAAAGGGATTTTTGAAAGTCAAGTTATAAGAAGTGATGGGGAGACACGTACTTTTGAAGGATCTTTTTACTTAAGATATAACTCTAGTGGAAGAAAAGTTGGTTTTTATGGATTTACTCGAGATATTACTGAGAAAAAAGAAGCAGAAAAGAAATTAAAACAATCAGAGAAGCAGTTTCGTGAAGCATACGATCGAGCTGAACTTTATAAAGATTTATTCTATCATGATATTAATAATATACTTACTAATATAAATATCGCAATAGAACTTAGTGAAAAATGCTTAAATGAGAAAGAAAGAGAGAGTGAGATTAAAGAGTATTATGAAATAATTAAAAATCAACTCGCAAGAGGGGCAAAAATGGTTAGTAATGTCCAAAAATTGTCTTCTTTAGACAATGAAGAAAAATCTATTAAAGTTATTAATGCAATCGATGTTCTTAAAGAGGCGATAAATTTTATCTTAGTTAACAAGAAAGTAAAAAATATTGATATTGCTATAGATTCAATTCAAGATGACATTTTCGTTCAAGTTAATGATCTGTTAATTGATGTTTTTGAAAATTTGTTAATCAATGCATTAACTTATAATAATGAACCCAAAGTAGAGATTCTCATAAAAATTTCCAAAGAAATACAGAAAAACGTGAAATTCATTAAATTTGAATTCAGGGATAATGGTATTGGGATTTCTGATGAAATAAAAAAAAGAATTTTAATAAAAAGATTCAACAAAGAAAAAGGTTCAAAAGGAATGGGATTTGGATTAACCCTCGTGAAAAAAATTATAGAAAGTTATAAAGGAAAAATCTGGGTTGAAGATAAAGTTAAAGGAAATTACTCAAAAGGAAGTAACTTTATCGTACTAATCCCTGAAGCTGTAAAATAAATTAATTACTTTTATATTGTATAAAATTAATCGAGTTCACTTAAATAAATATTCTTAAATAGAAAGGAAAAATTAAATTTAATTAACTCTCCTTAATAGATTCTTATCAACCGAAACTTTGTAAGAATCATAAAAAAGAGAGGAATACTTTTGGTAAAATTCCTTTTTTTTGGACATAATAAAATCTTTTTCTTTTACGTCAACTTTTCCGTTAGACCAGAAAATTGAGCCATTATGACTGAAATTGAATTCATTTTGTTTCTTAACAATTACTCCTGATTTTATAACATATTCAATATTTTGTAGTGCATTCCTTAATTTTCTATGGTCTTTAGAGAGATCTATTTCATTAATATTCGTATCTAAGATATTTAGATCGCCATCTGCATCTAAACCAAGATTTCCTTTGATCTTTGATAAACCTAAGGATTTTGCTGGACTTGTTCTTGTTAACCATATTAATTCTGAAAATTTTAGTTCTTTATCGTCATTAGCTAAAGGATGGTTATTAAGGAAATCAGTACTCATATCTTTCATGAAATTATCGCGAGCTTCCTTACTTATTAACCATGTCACAATTTCAGGAATATCAGAAACATTAGCATAATTAGGAAAATTTAAAGAAAAACTAACTTGAAATTTATTTTTAATATTTAATGCTAAATCGATAGCATTAGCCCATAAATTACAATTAACATAATTATTTTTGTTAAAATTTCTCATTGAAATAAAATAATCTCCTTCAAATTCTATAGCTGAACTAATTAATTTATGCGGATTATCGATTATATCAGATGTTAACATCGAATGGATAAGTCTTCTGTCTGAAGTTATTAATGGATTTATTGGATTGAAGCTTAGAAATGCAAGATCAACATAAAAATCTTGATTTTCATTTAAAAAATTAATTAAATTCCCATTATCCCCATCATAGTTATATGTATTAGCATGAGCAATATGAAAAATGTGATCTCTTCCCATATGTTGATTGGGAGTTAAATTTAATGACTTAATCTTTTCCAAAATAACAAAGAGATTATTTTTACCTGTTGTATTTTCATAACCTTCAATATGAGCATGAAGAGAATGTGGCATTCCAAGTTTTTCATTGCATCTAAGAAGGTTTTCATACACATCCATTGGTGAAAAATTGTACAATCGCCCTTGTTGTGTTAAATCATCTCTTAGTTCTTTAAAATTCCATGTTTCATTTTCGAATGGATTATAGACTTTGAAACCAAAACCATATGTTTTCGATAGAAGGTCAGATAGAAATACTGCCATCTCATCAATTTTTTTTCTCTGAAATTCTAGTTCTAAGGGCCATAGATTACTTACATTTAATAACATTGCCTTATCAAGTACAGGTATTTGTTTAAAATTAAAAATAGTTTCTCTCGCTAAAGATGGAAACACATTAGCTTCAAGTATAAATGTGTATCCATTAGAAATATAATTTCTTGCAATGTTTTTTAGTGTTAATCCTTCCCAATTCTCTTGGAATTTTTTGTTATTTGACCCTAGTAATCGCGCCCAATTAGTTTGTTGAGAAGCTATATGTGTATGGATATCTAGAGCTGCGGGAATAACACTATTATTCTTTGCATTTATCTCTTTAACATTATTTTCACTGCTAAATTTTTCTACTATTTTACCAGACTCAATTAAAATATCTTTTGTTTCTCCATCAATATCGTTGATGGGATCAAACACTAAACCATTTTTGATAATTATTTTATTCAATTCTAATAATCCCCTTATCTATTTTGTTTAAATTATATTTAATAGACTTTTTACGTTCTTTACTGAGTCTGTAGTTACTTCCACATTTACACTTAAATTTTTATATACTATTTCACTCTTCTCGAGTCCAGTAATTTGATTAGCCCAAATGGAGACTGGCATATTAATAATTCCTATAGGAACATTTTTATCTTGAATTGGCTTTATAATAACACTACCATACTTGTTACTTATTTTTAAATTTGCATTTGCAGTTAAATTAAGATTTTTAAAATCTTCTGGATTTAATAATCCAATCGCCAAATGTTCTGTAAGAGAGTTATCATCTCCAAAAGAATACTCCTTTACTTGATCGTAATCCATTATTCTAACTGTATTTACTATCATTTCTATTTTATCTACCCTCCTTAAATCCATATATAATTTTAGTTAATATTTCTTCATCAGAAAGAATGTCGTTTGGTGGTTTTATGATTTTTTTTAATTCAATTGGAATATGATCCAAACGATAAGCTAATCCTCCACTTTCAATTCCAGTGATTGCTGAAGGTATTATTATATCCGCCACGTACGAGGTTGCGGATTGTTTATTATCGATTAGGATTAAAGGTTTTGCCATCAATTTTTTACTTAATTGCCAAGGTAAATGCGAAATTGGATCCGTTCCTACAATTATAGAACAATCAAAATCTTCATTTTCAATTTTTGAGACTATTGTTTCTTTTGATTCAATCAATTGATTATTTAAAAATTGTAAGCTATGATTTTTCCCACATATTGAAAGCGCAACATGGTCAAAACCTACCATGTTATAATGACCGCCTAACATCATGATAGAAATACGTCCCTTTTTTTGCTTAACATTTATTAATTGCACTAATTCAAGTAACTCTTTAATTACATTAAGACTACTCTGAGAACTTAAAATTCCTTGACCCGTGATGATTACTCCATTTTCAGCACCAGTTAAATGGAGTAATAATCTTTTTAGATCATCTTTATCTATACCAGCAACGCCATTGTTTGGAACACTATCTGCTATACAACATTCTTCTTTTAAAACACGAATCAAATCAATATCTTTTCCTGGTTCAATCTGAAGTGCTATATCTCGTACACCCATTACTCCAAAAGAGGCTGTTTTAACCGGATCTATTACTATTAGAGTTTTAATTTCTCGACCAGTCATTCTAAATTTACCCCGTGAGAAAAGGACTTTATTTAATAAACGTGGTATTGATTCTGCAGCATTTGCGCCCCATAAAATCAATAAATCTGCTTTATTTATAATTTCAGATATCGATGTTAGTGTCATTCCCGTCTCTTTAGAAACTTTTAACACTTTTCCTTGGCAGATTGTAGAATTAGAATCTATAAAACCATTGATTAGTCGTGCGAGTTCAATCCCTGCTAATTGAGCTTCACAACTTGTAGTAGAAAACCCATATAATAAAGGTTTGGAAGATTTTTTTATTATACTAATAGCTTTTTCTATAGATTCTTCCAATGTTACTTTCTTTAATTCACTATTTTTTCTAATAAGAGGATTTAAGATTCGGTTTTTTGCGGTAATTTGATCAAATCTTTCTTTTCCTTTCAAACATGCTCCTATAACCTCTTCAATATATAAACCATCAGTTTTAATTATGATATCATCGCATAATAGTGAACAACCTGAACAAACTGAACGTTTACTAACCATATTTCATATCACTTTTTAACTCAAATTAAATAGACAATTAAACCTCATACAAAATCAATTTTTATAGCTTCTCTTGGACAATATGTTTCACAAACTCGGCATTCCCTCTCTCTTCCTTCTGCTTCAATTCTTCGACAATGTTCTATTGCTAATAGTTCACATTTTCCGCCCTTAACTTGAAACAATTGGTGATTTTCGGGGGGATAATCTGGAGCTTTACCACTTAAGGTCGGAGGGCAATACCTTGCATTAACTGGACATATAGTAACACAAATTCCACATCCATCACATAACTCGGTATCTACATCGATTTTAAGCTCCTTTTCTTGTCCCTCTTCAGAACCTATTAAATCCTTTAATGCATCATAATTCTTTTTGTACTTAGGTTCTAAAAGTGGACTACAATCATCGATTTTTACCTTTCCTTGCAACAAATCTAATGCAAAAGCCATACAAGTTGGTTTCCCACACTTTTTGCAGTTGGTTTTAGGTAAAAATTTATAGAGCTCCATGAAATTACTTACTGGTATTCAAAAACACCTTCAAAAATTAATTATTCTTCTCTTTTCAGTTATGAATAATATTCTGCGATTTATTAATTTCTTTAGTTTATGTATTATAAATTTCTCGCAGTAGAAATTATAATTATAATTGAAAACTCAGAAAATTTCATAATTTATTAACGATAGAATTAAAGCAATACGTTTGTTTCTCAAATTAAATAATAATAAAATAAATATTTTTATATGAAAATTAAGGTGATTAAATAAATGTCAGAAGAACAGGTTCCAGATATAAATTTAAAAGAAATGATGTTGGATGAGCGTACTAAAAACATTCAAAAGAATATGGAAAAGATAAAACACAAGATTGTTATCATTTCGGGGAAGGGTGGTGTAGGGAAAACTACTGTGGCGATTAATCTTGCTATGAGTTTAGCTAGTGTTGGATTGAGGGTAGGAATTCTTGATGTAGATATAACAGGCCCAAATGTCATAAAAATGTTGGGTATAAACCCAGAGTTGAAACCAAAAGTCGACGCTGAAGCTAAGATATTTTATCCTATTGATGGACCATTAAAACTTAAAGTTATGAGTATGGCATTTTTAACTCTTACAGCTGATGAGCCTGTAATTTGGAGAGGTCCTATGAAAATGAGTGCCGTAAGACAATTTTTAGGGGATGCTGAATGGGGTGAATTGGATTATTTAATATGTGATTTGCCTCCTGGAACATCTGATGAAACTTTAGATATTTTACAACTAATTCCAGATGAAAATGTGGTAATTGTATCTACTCCTCAAGAAGTTGCTTTAATGGATGCAAGAAAAACAATCAAAATGGCAATGGTAATGGAAAGAAACATTCTTGGAATAATAGAGAATATGTCTGGTTTTAATTGTCCTCATTGTGGAGAATACATTGACTTATACCCTCCTGGTGGTGCGGAAAAAGCTAGCATAGATTTCAATATTGCGTTATTAGGAAAAATTCCTTTTGAAACTGAAGTTAGTCAACAAAGTGACCAAGGGTTACCATTTGTTTTAAAATACCCCGAAAGCAAATCCGCTAAAGCTTTCAAAGACACAGTTAAAAAAATTAGAGATATTTTAGAAAAATAATAGTAAATTTTTTTCTTTTAAAAATAAAATTATTTTTTGTATGTGTCACCATCACGAAACTATGAAACAATATAAAAGTGATAATCTGAATATAAAACTATTTTCCAGATAATATACCCTATTATTAAAATTATAAATTAGATGCTTTTATTAGCTAAAATTATTTTTATTTAATTAGAATATTAATTAAATTAAGAACAGGGATAATTATTTCTGTGAATCATAAGGGAATTAAAGGAATTGTAATTTGTGAAGAGAGTGGTCAGTATCTCCTCGATCTTATATTGGATACGAAGATTAATCCTGTTTTATTATCTTCTTTTGTAGGTGCTTTAGGTTTATTTGGTGAAAATTTAGGACAGATTGAAGAGATCAACATTAAAGGACTCGACGTAGAAATGATTATTGTATATAAATATAACTTGATCTTTGTTGCAATACTTGACAAGGGTTTTGCAAGACTTGGCATAAGAGAAGAAGCAGAAAAAGCATTAGATATGTTTTATTCATTATATCGTACTGAAATTGATGAAAATTGTAATGAAGTTAGTCAATTCACTTCGTTTAAAAATATTCTATTTACACAAATTGAAGAATATTTTAACAGGATTAAAGACAACCAAAGAGAATCTGAAATTGGAGACTTTGGTTTTTTTACTGATGCTATTAAAAAATTAAGAACTAATTCAACGAATTAAAATCCCTTTTCTTTCTTTTTAAATATTAGATCTCCTATCTTTACCTCAAAAATTCGTTCCATTAAATTACACTTAGCCTTTAATAAATAGTAAACATCTTTTTGGGGAAGTTCCATACCATAAAGACTTTCAAAATTACCTTGCCCCTTAGACAATAAAATTGTGTTCTTGTTATAGAAATATTCTTTAAATTCTTCTGATACATCAGATAAAATTATTCCTGGAGCATTATTTGACTCAATGACATGAATTAATTTTGTTAGATTAATAAATTTCGCATCTTCAATAGTAGCATCATTAATTATAGGAGCAGATCTCACGGAATATATTATCTCTAGATCTGGATAATATTTTTTAAGAATAAGGATTAGAATTTTATCGAAAACAATCTCACCGGCATTATCTCCTAATATTAATAGCTGTTTTGAATTTTTTAATGATTTTTGGAATTTTCCATAATCATTAATAGCTAAATTTTCGATCTTAAAGTTTTCTAAGTCATAAATAATATCTATATCATGTTGACTTGCAAAATCTATAGTATTTCCAAGTGCAGACGCTAAAATAGCTTTAAATAAAGGATCTTCTGCTTTTTCAATTAAATTTAAAATATCATCAAAGTAATTTAATACAAGACGATTATATTCAATTTTAAGATCATGATAAGGATCTCTATTATCTAATAGCTCTGCGATGATATTATAAGTCACTTTTCCAAGAATAGGAGCGGCAACCTCATTTATATTGAAGTCTAAAAGAAATTTCATGAGTTTTTTCTGGGCAGTAATCACAACTTCACGAGAGATATTAGGATTTAATAATTCAAATGCTTTTAACACTTGATTAAAAAGACATCCAATACATTCAGGTTCTAGTTTCATATTCTTTTTTAATGCTATTTTAACGCGATTTAGCTTTTATAACTTTAAATTTGGTAATGGTTTTTACTTATTCTTATATACATTTTTGTATAATCAGTCTTTATTATATGAAAATTTGCTAGATAGATCTTTTAAATACTTAAAGATTTAATAAATAATCAATTATTTGCAAAATTTAAAAAAAATTGGTTTAAAATTATGTCAGAAACTAAACAAAAATTTAATTTAAAGCAAACCACTTTTATTGGATTAGCATTTTTTACAACTGGTATAGCTTGGTCAATGTTCAATACACAGGTTAATATTACTCTATTTGAATATTTAGGTTCTTATGCTCTTGTAGGAGTGTGGATGGCAATGGACAATATTATCGGGGTTTTTATCCAACCTATTATGGGTACAGTTTCAGATAATACACGAACAAGACTTGGTCGTCGGATGCCCTATTTAATCGTTGGAATTCCTCTTGCTGCTATATTCTTTATCATGATTTCAACTATTAATCCTGACCAAGATCCTTTATGGCTTTTACTCATATGGATGTTCTTTTTTAATGTAAGTATGGCATCTTACAGATCACAAGCAGTAGCAATTATGCCAGATTTTGTAGAACCAGTAAATAGAACTAAAGGAAATGCCGTTATCAATTTCATGGGTGGAATTGGAGCTTTAATTGCATACCTCTTTAATAAGTTTCTCGTACCGATTAGTTTATTTGCCGCATTTTTTGCAGTTGCAATTATTATGGTTGCCTCTTTAATTGTCTTACTACTGACAATAAAAGAGAAGGAATCTTATAGCTATAAACTAATTTTAGAAAGGGAGGAAGTAGAAGGGCAAAAAATTAAAGATAAAAAAGATAGACCTAATCTAATAGAAAGTTTTAAAGACATCTTATCTGAAGAGGATAAATCTACACTATTTATACTTTTAGCTATTTTTTCATGGTTTGTCGGATATCAAGCATTAGAAGCTCTTTATACAGTTTATGGGATGGATGTATTGGGGTTGTCGCGTGGTGATGCAGGTTTCATGTTGTTGTACGTAGCTATTGCATTTCTTCTTTCAGCACTTCCAGCTGGGATACTGGGTTC
The DNA here is from genome assembly GCA_964409945.1 of uncultured archaeon. Classification (GTDB taxonomy): domain Archaea; phylum Asgardarchaeota; class Lokiarchaeia; order Sigyniarchaeales; family SOKP01; genus Loki-b32. Next base: position 126,892 of record CAYPFJ010000001.1, read on the forward strand.
AAAAATAGGGAGAAGACTAACAATCAAAATCGGTTTAGTCCTTTTTATTAGTGCACTAATTATAGGCTTTTCAATTCAAACGGAAACAGTGATTACAATAATCTTGTTTATAGCAGGCATTGGTTGGGCTTTTATCAATATCAATTCAATCGTTATAGTATGGGAAATGGCTCCTACAAGCAAAAAAATTGGAACTTATACAGGGGTATATTATTTCTTCAGTTTTATGGCGGCAATATTAGGACCATTTATGGTAGGCGCATTAATAGATGCACTCGGTAATTCTACCTTATTTTTAGTAACCTCATTCTTCTTCATATTCGCGTTAGTTTTTATGTTTTTTGTTAAAAGAGGTGAAGCAGAACTAACTGAAGAAGAAAGAATTGCTAAAGAAAAGGCAATTCAAGAACTATAACTATAATAATTCTTTTTTTTTCTTATTTTAGAAGGATTTGAAACTCTTAAAATGCAAACCTTATAGGTCTATTTCAATTTTAATATGTTCAATGTTTTCAGGAACTCCTTTAGTTGTTTTTAGATAGCCCTGAATTATATTTGTAAGCATCTCTTGCATGAAATCCTTTAGCGGAATTTTTCTTTCATTTACTGATAATATTACTTTTACCATAATTACCTCAATATCAATTAAAATATTAAAATTTTATACTATTTTTTATAAAAATTAAACTCATTGAATTTTTCTTAAAATTAACCTTCTTATTTCCGAAACCATTGCGAGGTGGGTCCGCTTACTACCAATCTTTTTTAGTAAGATTCATCCCTTTCGGATTTTATATTAAAATTATTGAGAGCAGATATGATTGTTTAAGAGTATAATCGACAAGATAATTTATCACTGAATTTATTATTAGAGGAGGGAATATGAAGCCCCCTCATCCACAACCACCATCATTCATCTCATTATTCACCACATTGACAAATAATGTGATAACTATTGTGATTATTGCTATTAGGCTAATTACACTGAAAAGAATTATAATCAATTTTTTAAAAATTCTGTTCCTTTTTAGATTTAACTTAGCTTCGCTCATTTTCATATATTATAAGTAAATCTCTTTATTTTTTATTAGTGATTTCTACTTAAAAATTTTAACTTAGTTATTAATTCTTTTCAAATTCTTTTAAGAGCTTTTTCCTTCTTTATGTCTAAAAATAGTGTATATTCCAACTATCAGTGTAAAATCCATAAAGAAAATTATATAATCTCTAATAAATTCACCTTTTTGTATAATAAGGATAGATGTCTCGCTGAGCGATCTTTAAAAAATAAAAAATATTTTTATCTAAAAGCTAATTTTTAAACATATAAAATTAATATTGCGTGTTAAAATGTCTGAAAAGGAAAAGGTTAGAAATCGTTGGATTGTTGTTATAGGAGCTATTCTTATCCAACTGGCACTAGGTACAATATATTCATGGGGAACACTTACTGTATTCATTAGTCCTTACTTAAATGAAGTGAAAGAATTGACAGTTTATATTTTTGGAGTAGGATTATTGTCTTTTGCAATAACAATGATTTTTGCAGGACAATTACAACAAAAATATGGACCAAGAAATATTGCCATACTTGGAGGAGTTCTTTTGGGGAGTGGTGTAATATTATCATCATTTATGACTACTTTTGTAGGATTATTAATTACTTATGGTATTATTTTTGGAGCAGGAATTGGATTTGGGTATGTTTGCCCAATAGCTTCAGCAAGTAAATGGTTTCCAGATAAAAAGGGATTTATAAATGGTATTGCTGTTGCGGGATTCGGTGCGGGATCATTTATCTTTAATTATGTAATAAAAGTACTTGCTAATCCAACAGGATTAGAAACTGACGATCCTAATTTTGTATCAACAATATCTCCAAATATCCCTATAATGTTCGTTATACTTGGAATTATATATTTAGTTCTTATTATTGGAGGCGCAATGACATTGAGTAACCCTCCAGAAGGATGGAAGCCTGTAGGATGGATTCCTCCAGCACCTTCAGAAGAAAGTGGAATATCTGGACTTGACTTTGAAAGACGCAAAACAATAAAATTACCACAATTCTGGATGCTCTGGGCCACTTTTGTATTAAGTGCAATTTCAGGATTAATGGTAATTGGATCTTATTCTTCTTTTGCTAAAACAGTCGATGTGAGCGATAATTTTATATATATTATTGGAACTGCTGATTTTGTGCTAATCGGGAGTTTAGCAGCACTATTCAATGGATTGGGAAGAATTGTGTGGGGTAAAATGGCAGACTTAATAACGTACAAAAAATCAATGCTATTAATGTTTTCTATACAAGCAATTCTATTATTTCTCTATTTTACAACAAATTTCAATACGATTTACTTTCTAATAATGACTTGTGCCATTTATTTCTGTTTTGGAGGAAACTTTAGCTTATTTCCAACTGCAACTGCCGATTTATTTGGCTCAAAAAATTTAGGTCCAAATTATGGAATTGTGTTCACTGCTTATGGTATATCAGGATTTCTCGGAGCAACAATGACTCTCCCTATAGTTAAAGCCTTTGGAAGTTATTTAATTCTATTTATAGTTATGGGTTTAATGTCAGTGGGAGCTGCTGTTTTAGCATATTTAATAAAACCTCCAACTCGTAAATAATTATTCACATATTTTTTCTTTATATTTTTCTTCTTAGCTATAAAATAATAAATATATAGGTCAGATTTTCTAAATTTTATAAATCTATAAAAAGGCTCAAATTCATTACATTATTTTTTTGGAATTAAAGTTATTGCCTTATTAGGGCATTTTGAGACACAAATACCACATCCAAAACAATGTATTGAATTGAAATGTAATTTATTATCAATAAGATGTCTTGCTCCAAAATAACACCATGTTTCACACGTCCCACAATTAGTACATTTATTTAAATTAGTATTTGCGATAAAATCACTTTTAACCATCTGCGGAGAACCATATTTAATAAATTTAGTAAGAATAACACAACAACATGGACAACAGTTGCATATGATATAGTAAAATTGTGGATTTGGAAAATAAATTAATTGATGAACGAGACCTCTCTCATCGCATTCTTCTAATAAATTAATAATTTCTTTTTTTGACACTTTTTTCAGATTGTACGATTTAAAGGGTATTTCATAAAGAGTCTTCCCAAAACCAAAATGTATACATGTATTTATCGGGTGATCGCAATTTGGCGTTTCATATTTTCGTTGAGTGGTTCTACAATAGCACCAACTAATCCCCCTTACCGATGAACGCTCTAATATTTTTAATATTTCTTGGGAAGATATGAATTTTGAATCATAACTAATATTCTTGTTTAAAGGAATGACTTTTCCACCCCATCTGCCCCTTAAAATAAACTGATTAACAATTCCCATCATATATATATTAAATTTCATATCAATTTTTCGAAATAATTCAAGAATCATGCGTTCAGCAAGACCAAACAAACTAGAAAGTAGTTTACCAAGTGCTGGTATTCTTTTTAGAATTTTGTCAATCCTAGATTCAAATGTTCTATACGGGAAATTATTCAAATCTTAGATAACTCGATTAATTTAATTAATCGAGAAAATAGTTAAATCCATTTAATTTTTATTCTAAAGATTAAACTGAAATTTTTTATTAAATATCAAATACTTCAAGAATTATGATAGAATCAAACGAACAAATTGTTAAAAAGGCATTTGAATTAGGAAAAAAATACGAAAAAGAATGTACGGGATGTGCTCAAACTGCTGTAGCGGGCATTTTTGATTCATTGGGGATATGGAATGAAGATGTTTTCAAAGCAGCAAGTGGTTTAGCGGATGGTTTAGGTTTAACTGGAGATGGTTCTTGTGGTGCCTTAGTGGGCGCTTCGATGGTAATTGGATACTTGTTTGGAAGAGAACGTAAAGATTTTAAGGATATGTATAAACCAATGAAATCTTACGGATTAGTTAAGCAATTGCATGATAAGTATATAAAAAAATATGGTTCCTGTAGATGTTATAATGTTCAAGAGAAACTGGTAGGAAGGACATATAATCTCTGGAATCCTGATGAACTGAAAGAAGCATTTAAATCAGGAATGATAGAACATTGTTCTACTCTGGTGGGGAATGTTGCTAAGCTTGCTACCAAATTAATTCTGAATAATGGATTTAAACCTCAATGAGTTGTACACATATTACCAAATCATCAAAATAGATCAACAATAGAGTATTTTATTTAATCTTTAATACTGTATTAAGTTTTGAAGTATTCCCAAGTCATATCCTCATTTGTATTACCCCTAAGATGTGAATTTTTTTTTATATTTCCTCTCTCTTCTTAATTAGTACAATCAATAAATATCAATTAAATATGTAAAAGAATTTTAATGTTGGTTTTTATTTTTATGATAAGTAAATAAGTGATAAAAAGTTGATGTGTTTTTAACGTAAACGTAGTTTTCGAAGAAAAAGTACTAATTAATGCTCAAAGAGCATTTGAGCTTACTATGCAATGGTTAAATAGTCAATATAAAACTAAAATTAAAACATCAACGCCACATACATTTATTGAAGCTAAGCAAGGAACTATGAGAACTCATACTGGGCATGATCCAAACTGGAAAAAACGAATACTGATTAATTTTTATACTCTGGAAGGAAACCAGACATTAATACGAGTGGATGCGATACCTCTTTCCCGAACTATATTTAGAGTTGAAAAATTAAAGCAATCGTGGTATAATGGTCTTTTCTCTCATTTGTTTTCTTTGCTTAAAACCTATGGAATATCTGCTAGACAGGAAAAAATCCCGGAACCTAGCATTATTCAAGGACAAAAAATTAAATATTGCTCATTTTGTGGAAGTCAAATAGAAGAATCCGCTAAAATATGTCCTAGCTGTGGAATCGAGAGAGGAGAGTAAAAAATTTAAAATTTTCGATTTTTAAAATAATTAAAATACTTTTTTCTGAAATTTGTCGGACTCTTTCAATTTATTTGAAAATAATCTAATCTTCTTCTTGTGACAAAATCTTATTATGATTGGGAATTGGAATTAAGAACTAAACCACCACAAATAAAAAAAAAGAAGAATACGAAAGATGATCTAGGAATCTCAGTTGAAGACTTCAAAAGACTCATTAAATTATGGAAAAGTAAAAATATAATATTTTGAGTTCAAAGATATCTTTAATATTAAACCAGGAAGGTTAAGATATTAAGATAAAAAAAGAAAAAAGAAGGGGATTTAAAATGGTAATATATCGATAGTTACATGTAATAACGCTGCAATTAAAATGACAACGAGAACGTAAATTAGGAAAGCTATAACAGTTATGACTATTGCACTTAATAGCCCGACATTATGGCTAACACTTATAATTATCCAGGTTAGAATTAATGCTACTAACCATGCCAGCCAGCCCTCTAAATATAGAAAAGTTAAAGCAAAAATCACAGTTATTAAGAATGCTGTTAAAAAAACGTGTCCAAAATTAGTGTTTTTTGCTTTACTAAAGAAACTTAGAGCTATGCTTAAAAAGATTGCCATTATTACAAGAACTATAAGGTAAAAAACTAAAAACCACATTACTTCTTCAAAAGATTGGAAAATCATTTTAATCATTAATTAAGGTTAATTTAATACCATAAATTTTAGGAAATATTTATATTATGTGGAACTTGAAAAAAACTATAAAGCTTTCCGTAAATCCAAATATAGTTTCAAGGAGAAAATATAATGAACCTTAAAGATCCAAAACTTACGGCCTTACAGTTTGATGATCTTCTCGCGGAATGGTGTATTTATGAAGATACAGATGAAAATAGAAAGAAATTTAGCCTATAATGAGTGAAAAATTAAATAAATATACCCATAATTATTAATAAAGCAATACCTAGAGCTGCTAAACTCGAAAGTCCAATAAGCCCCAAAAGAATTTCATAAAACTCTTTCATACTCATAATGTTAGTTTTTTCGCCTTATACTTTAATTTATAATTATTATTCAATTATCCCCAATACAGTATATAAAAGTATATATTTAAATGTTATGACTAAGATTCATTTATTTCCTTTTTATGCATAATTATCTTTGATAAATTTTCAAATATATATAAATATATAATTATAATTTTTATCTATAGAAGAGCGTAAGATACAAAAGAACATTTTAGGTAGTTCTCTATAAAATTCATTTGTTTTCAACTGATTTCAAATAATAATTCCAAGCAGAAATTAGATCTACCTTTTGATATTAAACATAAATGATTTATGTTTTCAATTTTTATATACTAAATAATTTCAATTTTTAATTTTATATAAATTGATGAAATTTTATGGTAAAGAAAAGTTGTGCAAAACATAAAAAATTTAACTACTACTGTGACGCGTGTCAGGAAGCAAATAAGAGGTATGAATTTCAACAAAAAACAGAAAGATTAGAACGAGGAGAATCTTTCGATGATGAACCTCCACAGACTAAACCATTAAAACTTGGTATATTTCAGTATAAACCGAAAATAAAAAAATATCTAAAGATCGGTTTACCTATTATAGCTATTGTTATCGTTGTTCTATCGATTTTATGGTGGTGGCCTGCTTGGTTTGCTACCATCAACCTTAATGCTCAACTATATGAGAATAAGGCGGTTGGACTTATTAATTATTATGAGGTTTATTTTCTTAATTTCTGGTCAACCAATTTCTTTTTTAATAAGACAGCCTTGATTGGGGCAATAATAGGATGTATCATAATGAGTCTACCACCTAATAGAAATCTATTAACTATAATTGGCACACGGTTAGGATTTGGTAAACCGTCGATATTAAAAGCCTTAATTTTTTGGTGGACCGCTGGTTTTGCTCTATTTTACCTTATAGGTTTTGTACTTGATATTGATGGTCAATTTTCTTGGGCTATATACTTGATAGAAAAAGGGGAAATTGGTTTCTCTCCAATTACTGTTTTTACTGATGCTTTCAATGTCTTATTAAACCAGAACAATATGAACCTTGATTTTATATTCATTTATACGAGGGTATATTTACCGCTGATTTTTTATATTTTTGGAGTATATATTTTTCGCTTGATTTTAAACATTGGAAGTAATTATTACTTGAAGAGAAACGATTATAACATATTAGCAAATTCCCTATTAATAGGCAGTTTGATTTGTGGGATAATATTTCTTTATTTACCCGCTTTTGCCTTAAATGGGATTGAATTAATACAGATGTGGTCATTGATATTAGCCTTTATTGCCCTTATTGGATTTGGGGTAATAGTTTATATTATAGGTCGCCTTAAATTAGCCAAAAATCCAAAATCTAGAATGATTTTAAATCCTAAAGAGTTGAAAATATGGATAATGACTGGTGTGATCATAGGGGTAATAATAGTACCCATGATAATAAGTGTTGGTCCATTAATCACAGTAAGTAATACCGCTGTTTATTCAAACTACGAATGGGATAGAAGAATCCAAAGAGAAATCATGTGGACAAGAGAATGTGCCGGGTTAGATATGTTTGAGGAAAGACCAATTGAAAATTTCACATTATCATCGTCACCTGCAAATGATACGCAAATGTTAGAAAGGATAAGACAATTTGACCAATCTTATGCTGTTCAGAGTCTAGCTGCAAAGATTGGTACTACATATGAAGGTTTAGCAGATTCTGATATCGTTTTTTTAAATGGAACAGAATATTGGGTCGCGCCAAAAACAATCAGATTATCACAATTTGCCGGAGATCCAGTGAAAATCTCTACTGAATTATATGATCATATTGAAGGATTCTTAGCATTGGATACAAACACAGGAGAATTAGTTAATATAAGTTTGATTTTTAATATTGAAGAAAATTATCCAATCTTTTTTGGTGAATCTGAAAGTCAGAAATTTCTAGAAACACAAGATGCAACTGGTTCAAGCTTAGGTGCTTACGATTCAAGTATTTTACTGGGAACTGAATGGAGAGGTGGAATTCCAAATAATATATACGTTTATAATGGTGAACCAGATGGAGTACTTGAAGGTTTGGAAGCTTTCTGGTATACAGCTAATTTAGGGTTATGGGGGTATGTTTTCCAAGGAGGAGAAAAACAATTTTTAATCAATAGAAACGTTAAAAACCGAGTAAATAACATTCTTTTGCCTCAATTAAGAGTAGACAATGATCCTTATTTAGTTTTTGATCGAAATAATAAAAAGATGTATTATGCAGTTTCAATTTATACGTCAATAAATATTGGCTCATATTCACAATTTCCAATATTAAGATTTTTAGGTGTTTGTTTGGTTGATGTAGCTAATGGTGAAATGGAATTTTGTAAAAGTCCTAGTTTAATTGAATCGAGTGATGATCCAACTTATTTTGCTTGGAAATATTACATGGAAGTCTATAATTGGCAAGATCTTCCAACATGGTTAAGAAACCAGTTGAGATATCCCGAAGATTTATTCGAAATGCAATTAGAGGCAAATTACATATATCATGTCCAAGATCTAAAATCATGGAAGCGAGGAGATGATTTTCATGAAAGACCAGAAAATGGAGATCTTTTTTATATTGAAACAAATCTCGGAGATGGAATTGAATATGTTGGGTTAGATTTAGTGGAATTTCAAGGTACACAGGCAAAAACATTAGCAGGTATGTATATCGTAAGACATGGATATAATTTTGGACAAGCACTATTTTACCACACAAGAAACTTGACTGAAAATCTAATTGGCCCTCAAACTGCGAGAGATACATATGAAACGGAAGCAACTCAACAAATTACCCTAATTGCTGGTGCTAGAAATGGAAATACCTTATTATACCCTCTTGGGGGTTCAGTTTACTACTATATACCAACTTACAGTACTGTTGGTGGTTTACAACAACTAAAATTAGCAGGATTTGTAGAAGCATTTACCAGAAGAGTAGGCTACGGTGCTGATGCTTATGACGCCTATAATAATTTAGAAAATTTTAAACCGGGGACATTTACTTTGGCAACTGATGCTGATAATCCAGATATTGATGGATCATTTATATTAAATTGGACAGAATCTCAATTTGCTGATAGTTATTCAATCTATAAAAACAACAGTTTAATTGTAAGTGATTTGCCTAATTCGCAAACATCGTATTCAATTTCAGAATTAAATACGGGGATTTATGAATATTTTATTCAAGCATCTAATGAATTTGGTAATACAACAACAAATACGATAATAGTAGATGTCAAAATATATGCAATAGCATTTAACTTTGAAATGGATAACTTAATGTCATTACCAGATGATCTCGCAAGGTTTAGAATAGAACTTGAGAATTTAAATGAAAGTATCGTAGCTCCAGGATATAATGTCAAAGTTAATTTGTCACTATATCGAGAAGGAGGCGGGGTGTTTTCAGTTATAGTCCCACCTGTTTATTATCCGTTAGAAAATAAAACATTCAGTTATGGTGTTTATTCTGGTGTTAATTTTACAATAATTAACGGTACTCTTTATTCTGGCGAAGGTTTAATTTTAAATGGATTTATTAATAGCACCACCAGTGATATCATAATAAGATTTAAATGGACTTTAATTGTTGATAACTTTATTATACATGTATCAGAAGAAGATTTTATCTTAGTAACTTAAATTAACTATTTTTTTTTATTTTTAATTTTTTTATATAAAAAGTAATAGAACACCAATTAATGTTATTATTACTCCTGAAAATCCTTTCATTGAAATTTTTTCTTTATTTATTGCATAAGAGAAGGGGATTGTAAATAATGGCATTGCTGTGGAGATAAGAGACATAAAAGTTGCACCAGCTATATGAACAGCTTCTCCGAAAAATATACTCCCTATTGAATAACTCAGTATAGCAGAAATGAGTAGAATGATCCAAGTATTTCGATTCTTAGGTATCGGTGTTCTTGTTCCCTCTATTACTGCAATTATACTTAATGAAATAGAAGCAAATAGAAACCTTATCATCATAGCTATCATTGTACTTAATATTCCTAAATTCAATATATAATCAACTTGATTAATTGAATAATCTGTTAAAGCAATTCCAATAGCCCAAGAGATTGCTGTAATTAGAGCTAAAAGCGTTCCTTTAATAGTCTTGGGAAGATGAGTTTTATTTAAATCCCTTTGATTATTATACTGTTGAGATTGAAAAGAATAAGGATCTTTATTATTGAGATTATTACTTTCCCCTCTTGTTATTATTATTACTCCTATTCCAATTAATATCCCCGAAAAAATCATTTGAATTGATATTAAGCGTTTTAAAAAGAAAAAAGCAAATAAAATTGTAAAGAATGGAGTTGTAGTAGTTAGAGCAAGAGCTTTAGCGGGTCCTAAAATCTTTTGTGATTGGAGATAAGCAGTATCTCCTAAAATAACCGTAAATGAAATACTTATCACTAAAATTAATATGAGCATAATAGATAATGAAAATATCTCAAAAAAAATACCAAAAGATAAACATATTATTAGAAATGTTATAAATCCTACTATTGATCGTATTGTATTTTGAAAAATCGGTGTTGCTTCGTTTTCTATCTTTCTAGCTAATACAAATGAAAGTGCAAAAGAAATTCCTGTAAGAATCGCCATTATTTCCCCATACATACCTATCCTCCTCTCTGTAATGTGTTAGTACATAGATTGTTTTAATTTTCTATTGAATGATGAATTTTACTTTTTTCAAAAATAAGTAATCTCATTTACATTTTTAAAGAGATTTGTGTTTTTAATTGTTTATGCTTGATTTTTATTCATATTAATAATTAAGGCTAAATTAATGGTATCTAGTCAAAATAATTTTTACTTGAGAGAAGACAACAATAATGAGAATTCTAAAAGTAACCTAAAAAATATGTTAATTGAAAGTGCATATATTTCTTGTAATTTTAACAAAATTCCCCCAATATTTGGATGTTTAATAGCAGATCAACATGGAAATACTCTAATGGTATTTGAATATGATTATAAAAATGAGGATAATTATGGACCTATAAAATCATATTTATCTGAACATCAGAAAAGCCTTTTAGAAATTGACTTAATATCAATGTATTTTAGTTCATTTAGTACTTTTGCAGGTCAAACAAACATCCAAAATTTATCGAATTTAGAAATACATGGCTCTAATATTAAGATTCAAATTTTCTTTTTATTTAATAAATATATGATTATTTTTTTTCTCAATTCTAAAACAGACTTAAGTTTAAAAGAAAAAAAACAAATTATAGAATACTTTGAAGATAAAATCATAAAATTTGAATTTGAGTTTATCCATTTTAATGCCGCAAGATCTAGGAAAATTCTTAGTATGTTAGAAAACAAGGGAAAAGCATGGTTAAAAAAGTTAAATAAAAGCCATTTACAAACGTATAGTGATTCATATCTAAAGAAATATGAAATATTGAATGTAATTTCAAGCCAAATCGAACCAATCATTGAAAAAACCCTTAATGAATATTTAGAAAATATTGAAGAAGATATTGTAAATAATGTATCAAAAGAAATTAAGAATAAAATCGAAGATAAATTGTTTGGATTTGACCCAAATTCTTATTGAAAATAAAAGCCAAAAGAATTAATAAAATTTTGTATATCTTCTTTTAGATACTTAAACTAGTGCAGATTACTTTTAATTTAATGAACAAGAAAATTTTTCATCTTTTTCTTTCTAATTAGAAGAAAACCAAGAAGTACAAACACAATCTCAAAAAATATATCTTTAATGAGAATGATACTTCCTAAACGTATAAAAAATAAATTAATAATCAATGCAAAAACACTGTAAACAATAGAAATTAATCCAAATGAAAATAAAAAAATGCCTAAGATTAAATCTAACTCAACCTTTTTCTTCAATTTTATCACTTAAGAAAGATTCCAAATCTACTTTATTTCTAAATTTGTAATAAATATATGAAAAGAATTATTTAAGCGTTCATTTATACGAACTTCCATTTGAATCATCATGTTTTCTTAAATCATTTAAAATTTGCTCAAATTCTTGGTATAAGTCTGGGTAAAATTTAGCGAATACACGATACCAATCTATTCCAAGCATTCCTCCTGCAATAAAACAAAGAATAACCCCTAATAAAACAAGAGTTTCGTGATTGAGGTGAAAAATCAATACCGGAAAGAAATCTGTCCCATGTATAAACAAGCTGACTGAAAAGCTATTAAGAAAGATCCCAAAAGGATACAATAATACTCTTGGTGACTTAAAAAACTGTGCAGATTCTGGAGAATTTAGATAGAATATAGATGATACATTGCTATTATAGTTTCTTTTTCGATTCTCAATAAATTTAAACTTAATTATATCTCTCCAATCCCTAAAAATTAAAAAACTTCCACTGAATAAGAATAAAAATAGTAAAATCATCTCAATGGCTAGATAGATTCTTAATTCGGTCCTCAATATTTCATATTGGACCATTATATTTCGAATTATCCATAAAAAAAAAGCAAAAACGAGAAACAAAATACCTACAAAACCTTCATGAATATGGTAATGTCGAAAAACTTTCCCTTTAATGCCCTGATTCGAATTATATCTAATATATCTAATAAAATTTATGGTTAATCCTGGGGACATTATAGAAAAACATATAATAGGAACAGCTTCTCTAATAATATTCCAATCCAAAGAACCGAATTCGATTTTAAACAGTTCTAAAAAATAAAGTATGATCCATAACGGAGCTCCAATTAATATTATTACGAGAAAAATTTTATTGTAATTTTTAAAATTTATTAAAAATAATAATAAGTAAAAAAATAAGATAAAATAACTTATAGTGAACATCCAATTAATTTGTAACTCGAGAGAGTACCATTCATATCGTTGATTGTAATAATAGAAGTAATAAAGAATTATTATACTTGAGATGATTAAACAAAAAAGCAATATTCCCTTAAAAAAGTAAATGTACTTTTTCATAATTCTTTTAAACCTTTAAAGTACTTAAAATAAGCTTTTTATTATACCTATCTCGTATCTCTTTTTTTTTATAGAATTTTTTCAAATATTTGATATTATAAAGGTCTTATAAATAATGTTTAAATTTTTAGGCATAATTTAATAATATAAATATTTTTCTTCCCTTGCTTAGAATCAAGAAATAATGTAACTATTATTTAAATAAATCCACTGAATTAAGGTTAGGATCCTAAAATAGACACAATTATGTCAAAAGACAAGTTAAATCTAATAAAAATAGCAAAATCTGTGAACCAAGAGATTTTTGTAGAAGAATTATTACGTGCTAACACAGAAAACCTTTTAAAAAAGTATAATAAATCGAAGAACCTGCTAAAAGCAAAGATCCTAATTACTAAAATATTCTATTCTGTTTTTTTTGGAATTCTCCCTGCAATCCCACTTATGACATATTTTGAGATGATAAATGGAGTTATCACTCAAGGATATTCTATTGAAATAGCAGTACTTGGTGGTAGTTTATTATTTTTATTTTTTTTTATTTTACAATTTTTTAATGTTTTTTTGATGGGTATGATAGAAGCAGGTTTAATTATGTCAAATAGCCTATTCTCTTGGCTAAAAACCTTACCAATTTCTTCCAATGAATTACAAAAATTAAAAATTATTAGTGTTTTTCGAACTTTTGATCTCCCATTAATAGTGATAACCCTTGGTTTCCCAATGGCAATGTTCATTGGAACCTTGAATTTTATAATTTTCTTGATCTGTTTAGGGATTTCAATGCTCCAAAGTACAACTACCTTTATTATTTTAACAATTTTTGGAGAACGGATAAATAGAATTATAGATATAAATGACGCAAATTCAAGAAAAACAACAATACTACGATTGATAAATATATTCAGTTTTGTTATAATTTTTTTTGGAAGCCTAATTTTTGTGCAGTGGGCAATAACGTCCATGAATTCTTTTTTTACATCTCCATTGGTTCAAGAGAGTTCTGCCATTTTAAATCTGATTCTCGCGACTATTCCATTTCTATCATCAAGTTATTTAATCGTTTTTCTCACTATCCCCATTCAATTTAATTTCCATTTTTGGATAGGGGTTTTATGTGGTTTGGGGCTATTTATAATATTTACTTATTGGATTTTTACCAAAGCAATATCAGGGTTAAAGAAAATAACCCTTTCTGATGATGAAATTCAAAAGAAAAATAAAAATTCGCATTTAACACAAGAACATCTTCAAATTAACATTAAAATGAGAAAGCCCACCTACGCACACTTTATTAAGGATCTTTCAATAACCTTTAGAAATCTCAAAATTTTCTTATCTGCTATAACGCCGATTATCATTTCATTTGTATTTACTTTTACATTAAATTTCACGGTGTTAAAAGAGCAAACTCCCTTAGATACAGAATTTATTTATACTTGGTCAGTAATTTTGGCTTTTCAACCTATTATTTGTGGTATGTTATTATATAACTTAATGAATTTAGAAGAAAGTGGAGATCCTATCTTTTCATCACTACCAATAATACCTAAAAATCAAGCTAAATCAAAACTTTTGTATTTCATAATAATTCAAACAATTTCTGTCATATCTCCTTATCTTGTTTATATGTTTGAACCAAATTTTATAGCTTTACTTCTGACTGTTTTAGTTTCGTTGCCATTTGCATGGTTTATTCTTATTTCAATGTTTGAAATACGTATTTGTTTTTTTGGAAGAGCAAAATATCGATTCGTTCTTGAACCAGTTAACTCTGAATATAAAATGAGTAAATGGGCTCGTATTTACATTTTAGAATACATTCTAACCATTGTAATCATTTCAATGGGGACAATCTTGAATGAGTGGGGAATCTTACATTTCATTTCAATTTATACTTTAGTTTTGTTATGCTGCTATTTCATTCTATTAATTTCTTTTAAAATTATCTTTGCACTTACTCGAAAACCTAAAAATAAAAAGTTTCTAAAATTATCTTTTGATAGAGAGGTATACCAAATAATTCCAGACGACACTCAGAGAATCATCTTTTCTCCTACTCGAAAACCTAATAAGAAAAAGTCACCTGAATTATCTTTAGATAAAGAGGAAAACCAAATAATTCCAGACAACACTCAGAGAATCATCTTTTCTCCTACTCGAAAACCTAATAAGAAAAAGTCACCTGAATTATCTTTAGATAAAGAGGAAAACCAAATAAAATCAAAGAATAGATTTTTTATTATGTATCCATGGAGTTCAATTATTCTATTATTAATATTAAATTTTTTTTTTGTTTCTTTAGGAAATCTTTACTTAAATATTCTAAGTAATTGTATATCCAATGTATATAATCTGGGACAAATAAATCAATTTCAAATTATCTTATGGTATATCATATTTCCTACGTTATTTTTATATTTCATAAAAATAAATTTTATTCCTAATTTCAAAGGAACTACTTATGATACTTCAGATATACGAAATAATAAATTAGAAATCTGTATGTTAGGGATCTTTGGAATTTTGTTCATTTTGTTATTTCACTATTCCTATACTTTTGTCTTTCCAACAATCACCTCTTTTTATGAGAACATCCCTCCTGATGTTTATAAAATATTTGTAAGCTTTGTTTTTGCTTTATGGAATGAAATTCTATTTCGTGGAATCATCTTTCCAGTCCTCCTTACAAAATATAATAGATCATTGTCTCTGGTCTTAAATAGTGGTATTTTCTTTCTATATTACTTTATCTATTTTATAACTTTATCTATAGTTCTTAATACTGTCAGTAGTATTTTAATTATAGCCTTTTTCTATATTTGTATAGTAAATTTTTTCTTAACTTATTTATTCTCTAAGAAAAATAATATATATCCCGCTGTTTTTACTCATTTCATAAGTACTCTATTTGGCGCCATTCCATTGTATTATTTTGGATATTACTACTTTTTTTACATTATTGGTATTAGAATATAATAAAAATATCCGGTTCTGTTAATGGCTAATGTCTAAAAAATATGGTGATGGAAAAGAAAAAATTTGAAATTAAATGTTGCCATATTAACCTTAAATTCAATCCAATTTTGAATTAGATACAAAGAAATGACTTATTGTCCTAATTGTGGAGCAAAATTAGAGGGAACTGAATCCTTCTGTCCTTATTGTGGGATATTATTTAAGAAAAAAAATAAGGTAAATGAAAATTCTGTAACTTCTCCAAATTGAGGGACTCCAAAATGAAGTGAGTCATTTAGAAAATACGTTGGTAGAAAAACAGACAAAAAGTAGTTCATTTACTTTTAACCAAAAAAAAGCAAGATTCTGATTGCTGGAAATATTGTTGTATAATTTTCCTTCTAATGATGATCTTTAGCATATTCCCATGGACAATTTATTTCTAATTTGATTTATAAGAATAGGAATCTCTTATAAATTGTTAATGATCCCCTTCAGTTTATTTATTGTTAATTTGGTAATTTTCGTAAAATACTTCAAAATCATTCCAATTGGTTTTATAATATCACTTTAATGCCATTATATTAAGTTTAAATAAAAATACAAATATAAAAATTAAAAAAATAGATGTGATATGAATGAGTTTTGATGAATTTGATGAAGATTTAGGTGGAAATGAACCTGTAAAATCTAAAACTCCTGCAAGTAAAACGCCTTCTGCAGGAAAAAAATTAACACTATATTTTATGTCGACTATAGGTCCCGGTGAAAAGAAAGAAAAATTAACTGTGAATGATAGCAATCATGTAAGTGATATAAAAAATACATTAGGAAATTTATATGGACTTGATCCTAATGATTTTCATTTATCCTCTGGTGGAGTTACAATGGATGAGAACAGTTCATTAAGAGACTATGATGTTAATAATGGCGACGATATCCTTTTAATTCCCGCAAGTACTGCGGGATAAACTACCACTTTTTTTTTATGTTATATTAATTATCGCAGAAAAAATTTCCTTCTCTTTGTCTTGATAGAGTATTATTTTTGAAAATTATTCAATAATTATTGTATATTAGATATTAATAGATGCTAGATATTATTCTTATTTAGTATGTTGAAATGAGATTAAATCTTATAGTGTATCACCAAGATCATACTAAGTTTAACAAAATAATTTCAGATATCTTTAGCGGCTTTTTAAACGTGATGCTATCTATTATGTATAAAGAGCTTGATATTAGAACTATTATCTTAATCTCTACTAAGGGAGAGCGGGGATATAGTTGTATTATTGTTCCAAGACATCAATATTCTTTGTAATCAAGAAGATCCCATTGACCTTTGAAGAGAATTTGGAGAAGAAACTGCAGAGAGATTATTGGAGATGTTTGGACAATATTTCAATCACTATAAACTTAACCAATTTAAAAAATTCAAAGACGTTATAAAAGAATTGTGTAAAAACAAAAAAATTATATTTCAAAAATCTCTCGTGCTTTTTCTTCTATTATAGAGTTATTAATTAAATCCCATATTTCTGAATAATAAAATTTCTTATTATTCTTTACAATTAGGGGAAGACTTTCAACACAAGCACTCATGTCGCAATATAAACTGTTAAACGTTGGATTTTTCATCAATGGATCATTAAAATCTTTGGGATCCTGATAATCTAAAATATGATAATCAACCTTTTTATCAGATAGCCATTTAATTAATAAGTCACAGAAATAACAATGTCTTTTAATTACTATTTTAAATTTTGCCATAGGTAAATTACTACTTGTTAATTATTTAAACCTTATTTTAATTAAATATTATTCCCTACATCAAATATATAATAGACCATTATAGCTAGGATTTACAGCAGATTTTAATCATATTGAAATTCTAATTAGAGATTATCACGTTAAAAAAACACTACAGCAAAAGGACTTTTTCAGATTCTTAACTACTTTTTAAATAATGAATTTAATTTTTATTATTTACCAAGAAGAATGATCTAAAATTGCATTTGTAGGACATACATCTTGACACGCCATGCAATCTGTACATTCACCAATATTATCAGCTATAACTTTACCATCTACAAGTGTATATACTTCTACAGGGCATACATTTATGCATTCTTCCACTCCTACACATAAATCTAAATCAATTTCAACCCAATGTTCGTTATTTTCCCATTTCTTTATGTTTACCATATTTAGTATAATTTCCTTTTAAACTTTTTATTGAATATAATCTTTACATACTATTTTAATTTTCTTCTTCTTAGAGATCCAATTCTATTTGGTATAATCATTGAATTCTGGTATAAATCCCTTTTTCATTAATATTTTTAATTCCGAATGAGAATTTTCAATTAATTTCTTTGCTGTTGAATATAATTCGTCTTCTGAAAGCCTAAAACGAGCTATTCCTTGTTCAATTGCTTTCAAACCTGTAACAATGGCTTCTCTAATGAATAATTCTTCATATTCCATGGTTGGAAGAATACATGTCTCTATTAAACAACCTTTAATCTCATCTACTAAATTTGCTAGAGCATAAGAAGCTGCAATACACATCTCATCAGTAATAGTTTTTGCACATACGTCTAATGTTCCTCTAAAAACTCCAGGAAAGCACAGAGAATTATTTACTTGATTTGGGAAATCTGATCGTCCTGTTCCTACAATTCGAGCACCAGCGTCTAATGCGTCCCAGGGGAATATTTCAGGAATTGGGTTAGCCAATACGAAGATTATAGCGTCATCCGCCATTTTCGAAATCCATTCCTTCTTAATAACATTAGGACCAGGAATACTAGAAGATATAAGAATATCAGCGCCTTCCATTGCTGAACCACAATCTCCTTGCGATTGTTCTGGATTACTAGAACCAACTAATTCATACTTATAATCTTTAGAATCTTCTAAATCGGACCTTCCTTGATATAAAATCCCTTTTGAATCAACAAATAAGAATTTTTTTAGATTGAACCCATCTGCTTTTAATAATCGATATATTCCAAAATTTGCTGCACCCACTCCATTAAAGACAATTTTCACATCATTTTTTTTCTTTCCTATAATTCGTAATGAATTTATCAATCCTGCTAGCACTACACAAGCCGTTCCTTGTTGATCATCATGCCATACGGGTATTTTCACTTCTGGATCAGCACGTAATCCATCTAAAACAGAGAAACATTTAGGTTTCTCAATGTCTTCTAAATTGATACCTCCAAATGTAGGTTGAATCATTTTAACAAATTCAATAATTTGTTTAGCCTCACAACATTGATCTTTACTAATGCATAAAGGAATGGTATCAACTCCACCTAAATATTTGAACAACATAGATTTACCCTCCATTACGGGTAAAGCTGCTTCAGGACCAATATCTCCAAGGCCTAATACTCTTGTGCCATCACTTACTATTGCTATAGAGTTCCATTTATTAGTATAATCATACACTTTCTGTGTATCATTAAAAATTTCACTGGATGGTGCAGACACACTGGGAGAATACCAAATTGCAAAGTCATTATAGTCTCGAATTTGACAACGAGGAAGTATCTGTATTTTACCTTTATAGAATTTATGCATTTTAATCGCATTAATTCCTGGAATTTTGGATTTTCTTAAAAGATCTTCTTTAGATATTTTTTTCATAAGAACAATAAAATTCCTCTAAATTTTAATAAATTTGATTATATTATATAAATTCATTAAATAAATCTATTACTTTTTTGCTGATTTAAATAATTAAAGCGTCTTTCGGATCTTAAAGATTTAGAATATTTGGACTTTTAATTGGAGTATGGGGCCTCTTCATCATCAAAAATTTGTTTGACATTATAGATTACAGAAATAACCAGATTTATTATTAAAAAATCATAAGAGAAAAGAAAATTAGAGAAAAGACCAAGAAAGGCTAAAATTTTTTTATAATACACACTGATTCTTCCTCATTTTCAAAGTACACAATCAAAAAAAATATAATAGATTATGACTAAACCGCTTTTACTCACAATATTCGCATTTTTTTTAAACGCAATACATACTTTTGATCCACAACATTTAAATATGATAATACACACTTTATGATTAAGAATAAAAAATTATACACACTCAAAAAAAAAATTAAAAAATGGAGGAAAAAAAAATGGAAAATAGTTATGAATCTTATAGGAAAGTTAAAGCCCATTTTGACGCGAATAGAACGGATATTGGTAAATTGTATTTCTAAATACAATTTTTTTTACTTTTTATCACGATAATTAAAATAATTAAATTATAATAAACCAAATATTTGAAAAAGAATTGGAGGTTAAAAAAATGAACAAAACAGAAAATATAGAAAAAGAATATGTAAATATTAAAGCCATAAAAGCCAAAATAAATACAAAATTGGAGTATATCAAACTAATATTTTAAATAAAAAGGAGGTAAAAATAATATGAAAATTTCTGGATCAGGAACCCTTTCTGAAGGAAAAATAAATGATGAGATACGTGTTTCAGGTTCCGCTAAAATAAAGGGAAATTTTGAATGTAATGGGTTTCATTCATCTGGTTCTATGAGGGGAGCAGGGAATTTGACAGTTCATGGTGATATTATGAACTCTGGGTCATTTAGACTTATAGGAAACCTTTATGGAGATGGTAATCTCAAATCATCTGGCTCAATGTCAGTTGATGGGGAAGTGTTAATTAAGGGAAAACTATATAGTTCAGGTTCATTTAGAGCAGGAATGAAGGTTGAAGCTCTTGATGGGTTTAAAAATTCAGGTTCAGCAAGAGTTCAAGGTGACCTTCTAACTTTAGAAAGTGTAATTATTTCAGGATCAAGTACAATTTATGGAAATGTTAGTGGAACTGATGTGATTATTGGTCGTCGAGGGTTAGGTATCAATATATATAAACATCCTAATAAAGTGTCTGGCACCATATTAGCGAGAAATAATATTGAGCTTATGAAGATTCTTGTTAATGGTGACGTTAAAGGTCGAAATGTGATAATAAGTAAAGGTACGGAGGTTTTGGGAACAATATACTATGTTGATAGTATTGACGTTCATGATAAAACCATTTTAGCGAATAAGCCTATTCAAATTAAAGAAGAGGATTTGCATTATTAGAAATTAATAAATATTAAGCATTAAAAAAAAGTAGGAATTAAAATGTCGAATAATGAAAAATGGAATGAAAATGAAGAAATAGATGATGAAAAAGAGAGGAGTAAGGTCAGATGGGAGTTAAATGATATTCGAGATGAGCTTATGTTCGAGTTAGACGATTTACATGATGAATTAAAGGATGTAATTGACGATTTAAAAGATGAAGCAGAGGATATAAAGGATGATTTGAGAGATGAATTGGAAGATCTTATGGAAGAACGAGAATCCTTACTTGATGAAGTCGGTAATATAAAGGGAGATTTAGAATATTATGGAGATGATGCAAGGGAGCAAATTAATCATGCAAAAGAGAAACTTGAACGATTAAAAGAGAAAATTGAAAAACATGAAGCGAAATTTTCTGAAAAAGTTAGAAAAAAAGTGGAAAAAGCAAAAAAGAAAGCAGCTAGGATAAATATTTCTGTTGATCCTGATATGAGTGAAGAATGGAGAGGTTGGGCCGAAGGATTAGGTGCTTCAGTATCAGAGTTAGTTCGAAAGTCAATGAAATTTGTAAAAAATAATATTGGTGATATCGGAAAATTAGAAAGGTTGGGTAGCAAATTGGAGCTAATGGGAGAAGATATAGAACAAGCAGTAAAAGATTCTGGTATACAGGAAATTGGTGAAGAACTTGAAAAAAAGTTTGGAAAAAAGAAAGGTAAACCAAAAATGAAAATGGCAATTAATCTGGAACCTGAAAATAAAGTAAGGATTAAGAAGAGGGTTATTGGATTAGTCAAACTCCACAAAAGTTTACCCATTGATAAATTTGCTCAAGCAATAGATAAGTCAAAGGAGGATGCTGAGAATATGATTTATGAGATGGTAGCGGATGGTATTGAGGGTACTTTAGAGGAAGGTGTTTTCAAATTCACGAGCCCATCAGAAAAAGTTATTTCAAAGCTGAGTGAATTAATTGATAAAATATAAAAAAAGGAATGATATATCAAAATGATTAATCCTATTTATGAAAAACTGGCAAAAATTGTAGTTGAATATTCACTTGAGATAGAGAAAGGGCATACGGTTTATATAACGGGGCCTTCATTTGCGAAAGAATTATTTCAAGCTTTAAACATGGAGATAATTAAAGCTGGTGCTCATCCTCTTATTGTTCCAGGTTTAGAAGGAATAAGAGAAACCTATTTTCAATATGCTTCAGAAGAACAGTTGTCATATGTTGATAAAACTGAAGAGCTAATATTTACCGAATTTGATCGTTTAATTGAAATAAGGGCAGATTATAATACACGTAAATATAGTAACATTGATTCTAAGAAATTCTCAACGTATATGGGTGTTCCCAAAAGGGCTGAGTTAAGGAAAATAATGGAGCAGAGATCTTCAAGTGGAGAATTAAAGTGGATAGTAATTCCTTATCCTTGCAATGCTCATGCTCAAGAGGCAAATATGGATTTATTTTCATATTCCGATTTTATAACCAAGAGTTTGTTCCTAGATCGCGAAAACCCAATTGAAGAATGGCGAAAAATGCAGAAAAAACAAGATTTACTTATAGAAAAGTTAAATAAATTTAAGCAAATTCAGGTTATTGGAGAAGATACAGATTTATCGCTCTCAGTGGAAGGACGAAAATGGATAAATTGTTGTGGTAAAACAAATTTACCTGATGGCGAAATTTTTACTGGTCCTGTTGAGGATTCTGTTAATGGTTATATTCGATTTACATATCCGGGGATATACATGGGGAAAGAAGTCGAAAATATCTATTTAGAATTTAAAGATGGAGAAGTAATTAAAGCGATTGCAGTAAAGGGTGAAGATATTCTTCAAGAGCTATTGAAGGTTGAGAACGCTAATAGAATTGGAGAATTTGCGATTGGGACGAATTATGGGATTACCAAATTCACAAAAAATATGTTATTTGATGAAAAACTCAGTGGAACATTACATTGTGCTTTAGGGCTTGGTTTTGAAGAATCTGGCTCTAAGAATGTTTCTTCAGTTCACTGGGACATACTAAAAGATATGAAAATGCCAGGATCGAAAATAATTGCAGATGAAAATGAAATATATGAAGAAGGAAAATGGAAAATTTAATATCTGAAACGAAATAAAAAAAAGAGCCTTTACTAAAATAATTAGGAGATTAGGGGATATTTTATGTCAGAATTAGCAAACGAAAATTCGTTTAGAAGTTATATGTTTTTTTGGTCAGGGCAGTTGTTTTCCTTGTTAGGGTCATTGGTAGTCTTTTTTGTGATATTTATATGGATAACAGATGTGACTGGAAGCGCATCAATGCTAGCTTTAGGGAATTTCATTTTTTTGATTCCAATGTTAATTATTACTCCATTTGCGGGGGTTGTATCAGATCGTCACAGCCGAAAGATTATTATTTTAATCGCGGACTCATTACAAGCATTTTTTACATTTATTTTAACTTTGATTTTTATATTCAACGCTGCTAAAGTATGGATTGTGCTTATTTTTATAGGTATCAGGAGTGTATTTCAATCATTTCATTCCCCAACAGTAGGAGCAATAATGCCTTCTATGGTTCCGAAGGACAAGTTAGGAAGAATAAATGGTATTAATTACTTTTTTACGGGGCTTATTCAATTAATAGGACCAGCAATTGGAGCGACTTTATTGTTTTTTTTTCCAATACAAATTGTATTGTGGGCTGATGTAATTACTTACTTTATTGCTTTAATTCCATTGTTGCTAATCAAAATTCCTAGTGTTCATGTTAATTCGAACGGTAGTAAAAGAGATTCATTTATAAGAGACATGAAAGAGGGGTTTAAAGAAATTAGAACCATCCCAGGGCTTATGACAATCATGTTAACTGCAATGCTATTAAATATGTTAATTCAACCTTTTATTGTGCTTATGCCTTACTTTATAAAAGTTGTAAACAGTGGAAATAATTTTATATTAGCCTTATTGGAAATGATTTTGCAAGGTGGCATGATTGTAGGTGCCTTGATTCCTTCATTTAAAAAGAAATGGAATAATTCAGTTAGAACTATGATGATTGGGATTGTTATTATAAATATAGGTTATTTAATGTATGCGATTGCTCCAATTGGTTTTTATCCAGTGATGGGTTCAGGAGCATTTATTATAGGTTTATTTTTACCAGTTGTAAATACAATAGTTTTAACAGTTGTACAGAGTACCGTACCTCAAGATAAAATGGGTAGAGTATTTTCTATTCTGAATACGCTTGTCATGGTTGCTTCGCCTATAGGAGCAATTATCTCAGGGCCTTTAAGTGAAATATTTGGTGTGTCCTGGTTGTATTTCTATTGTGCAATATTAGGAATAATTATATCAATCTCAGCTTATATGTTCACTGGGCTTCGACACGTGGATTATGATACAGAAATTAATGGTAATAATAAAAACTTAAATGAGTAAATTATAAAAAAAAATTAGGAAATTAGGGGAAATAGAATGGAAGAATATGCGAATAGGGAAACATTTAGGAGTTATTTATTTTTTTGGACAGGTCAATTATTCTCTTTGCTAGGCTCGATGGTGGTATTTTTTGTAATAACGTTTTGGATTGCAGATGTTTACAATGATCCTATGATAAGTGCTTTTGCTTCATTTTTATATGTGCTAACGATGACTCTTTGTATGCCTTTAGCAGGGGTTTTTGCAGATAGGGTTAATCGAAAAATGTTGATTATAACTGCAGATTCGTTACAGGCATTTGTTACGTTTGCATTGATACTTTTCTTTCAGTTCGGAATAACAAATCTTTGGATTGTTTATATCTTTATCAGTTTGCGTAGTGTTTTTCAAGCGTTCCATGTACCCACTGTCAATGCTATAATTCCAACGATGGTTCCTAAAGATAAATTATCACGAATTAATGGAGTTAACTTTTTATTTACAGGTGTAGTTCAACTTTTAGCACCATTTATAGGGGCAACGTTATTAGTATTTTTATCAGTGTATATGATTTTCTGGATAGATATTATAACATTCTTCATTGCTTTAGTACCGTTACTATTGATAACTATTCCTTCTGTTAATCAAATTAATCATACTGAAAGAAATGTTGAAGAAAGTTCCTTTATTAGAGAGTTTAGGTTAGGTTTTAAAACATTAAAAATGATTCCGGGTTTAGTCATAATGGTAATTTTATCTATGCTACTTAATTTCTTAATCCAACCTGTCAATGCACTAATGCCTTTATTCATCCTAGATGTTCATGGAGGGAAAGCAGGGCATTTAGCACTCACTGAAATGGCTTTTACAGGAGGTATGATTATTGGAGCTCTAGTGACCACAATTAAGAAGAATTGGGGTAATAAACTTAAAGTCATTTTTATTAGTCTTGTAATAGCTTTGATTGGATACATGATTTTCGCATTGGCACCTATAGGGAACTATTACATTATAATTTTGGGTGGTGTTATTCTGGGATTCAATTTACCGATAATTAATTCCCTTTATCAGACTTTTTTACAAACTACAGTACCCTCTGATAAATTGGGTAGAGTAAGCTCAATTGACCAAGCGTTATCTTCAGTGATATCACCTATTGGATCATTAGCAGCGGGGCCATTAGCAGTAATATTAGGTATTCCATCTTTGTTTTTTTACTGTGGATTTCTCGGAGTCATAGTTACCGTTGGCTTTTGGAGCTTTACGGGTATTAGGAAAATCGATATTGAAAGTAGAAGAGCACTCGAAGAGATTAATGATAATATAGAGAAAATTTCAATCTAATTTTTATCTTTTTTTTTTTAAAACTCTAATAAAATATGGTGAAGAAAATAACAGAAGAATTAGCAAATAACCACACTTTTAAGAATTATATCGTTTTTTGGGTAGGGCAGTTATTTTCGGTGTTAGGATCATCAATTTCACAATTTGCTATTATTTGGTGGATAACTGACACAACAGGAAGTACTATTCTTCTTTCATTAGCAAGTTTCCTTTATATCTTACCGATGACAATTGTAGTTGCCTTATCTGGTGTAGTAATTGATAAATGGAATCGAAAGATGATTATTGTGGTAGTAGATTCTCTCCAAGCTTATGTAATGCTTCTAGTAATAATAATCTTCAATCTTGGATGGATGAATCCAATATTAATAGTTGCAATAATGAGTTTACTAGGAATATTTCAAGGTTTTCACATCCCTACAGTAAGTGCTATTGTTCCTACTATGGTACCAAAAGGAAAATTAAGTAGAATGAATGGGGTTAATTTTTTTTTTAGAAGTTTCATTCAAATCATGGGGCCAGTAATAGGTGCTATGATGTTCTCATTTATCCCACTTAAAACCATACTTTGGATTGATCCACTAACTTTTATCATTGCTCTTATTCCTTTGTTAGTAATTAAAATCCCTAAAATTAAGAGGGAAGTTGTAACTATTGAAAAGATTTCATTTCTAGAAGATTTCAAAATTGGATTCCGTACGTTGAAATCAATTCCTTTAGTTTTCATGATGCTTTTAATATCAATGTTTATTAACTTTCTATTAACTCCATTTAATCTCTTAATTCCGTATTTCATTAGATATAACCATTCAGGCGATGCTTCAAATTTAGCATTTATTTTAGCTTTTATGAATGGAGGTATGCTTTTAGGTGCATTATTAACTACTATAAAGAAAGAGTGGAAACATGCTCTTTTCATCTACTTTGGACTTGAATTTATCTTAATGATGAATAGTGGAATTGTTGCCATAACTCCATTTCGATTATTTCTAATGATGGGTATAGTAGTTGGTATTACAGGTATAACTATTCCAATCCTTAATACAATTTATTTAACAATTATGCAATTAAAAGTACCAGCAGATAAAATGGGACGGCTTTCTTCTCTTGATTGGGCGCTCTCATCAGCGATAACTCCCATTGCAACTATAATAACAGGACCTTTATCTGAGATAATGGGAGTATCAAACTTATTTCTTTCCTTTTCAATTATAGGAATGATGATTACTCTAATATTATGGTGGATTGCTCACACTCGAATAAAGTGGCTTACTTCTGTTTACATTGGATGATAATTAATGCCTTTTTTGGTGGGTTTACAGGGTATGCAATTTACTATTTTTCAAATCGAAATAAACCTGAAAAAGAATAACTCTTTACAATGATTTATATACAGCCTCAATAATCCTAGCACTTCGCAGATCTTCTGTGAGTGAGGGGTTCATTTTATTCATTACATAAGCAATGCTCAATTTAGCATCAAGATCCATTACACAAACTGAACCACCCCATCCACCCCAATATAGAATACGTTGATTTGGACCAATAGGACGCTCTTTATTTTGAAGTCCAAGACCTAAACCAAAGCGTATCGGAACATTTAAGACTAAATCAGTTCCATAAGATTGTTCTTCCAATGCTTTTTCAATTGTTTCTAACGAAAGTAAATGTACATCATCAAGTGACCCTCCGCATGCAATTGCAGCTGTTATTCCAGCAACAGATCTTGCATTTCCATGACCATTTGCCGCAGGGATTTCAGCAGCTCGCCACTCTCTAGTTTTAGTTGCTTCAACACTAACTCCTGCTGCGCTAGTTAATGATCTCATAGCAATAGATTTGGGATCGATATCCCCAAGTTGATTTATATCAATTTGCGGGGGTGGTATCAATTCTGCCACTCGATGATCATATTCTTCAGGAAGACCAATATGAAAATCGGCTTTCAGAGGTTCTGCTACATTTTCCTTAAAAAAAGTACCAACAGTTTTCCCAGTAATGCGAAGTATTATTTCACCCAAGAGATAACCAAAAGTTACAAGATGGTAACCACTTTTTGTTCCAGGCTCCCACCATGGTTTCTGTGCTGCTAGCATGTTTGTGATTTTCTCCCAGTTATAAAGGACTTTAGTGCGGGGTGTTTTATCGAATCCAGAAAGCCCTGCTGTATGGCTAAGAAGGTATCGAACAGGTAATAATTCTTTTCCTCCTTGAGCAAATTCTGGCCAGTATTTAGAAACAGGTGCATCGAGTTCTAAAAGACCTTGATCCACAAGCATAAGGGTGCAAATTGCTGTCATAATTTTAGTTGTTGAAAATACATTTACTATCGTATTTTTTTTCCAAGATTGCGTTTTGGAAGCATTAGCATACCCCGCCCAGATATCAATAACAAATTTACCATTTAAAGTTACGCAAAATGAAGCACCAACTTCTAAACCTTCCTCAAAATTTTTTAGGAAAGCCTCCCTAACGAGTTTGAATTTTTCATTATAAAAACCATGAATTTCAGTCATAAAATATCCCAATAAATTATTTTTTACTTTTCTAATTAAAATAATAATTTAAATTAATAAATCCATCAAATTTTTTAAACTCATTAGTCTGAGAAGTTATAGAATATGTTCTAATCTATCAATGATGTCATTTTGAATCGGAGTTCCGAGATCGATAAAAGTTGCATTATATCCACCAACTTTTACAATTAAATCAGGAAATTTTTTAGGATTCTTTTGAGCCTCCCTTAAAGTTTCAGTTGAAACTGCTGTTGGTTGTACTTGCATCCCTCCCTTCTCAAAATATCCTTTTAAAAGATAATAAAACTTATCCAAAGTTTCCTCACTCAAAAGATTTTGAGGATGGATTCGAATATTTAAAGCAATGCCATTAGTAGCATAATTATAATCTAATTTTGCTACTGAATTTAGAATTGCT
>CAYPFJ010000001.1:155633-185340 GCA_964409945.1 uncultured archaeon
AAGTCCCTTTTTTTCCACGTTATTTACCGGAGATAAACTATTTGAGATTGGTTCCATAGCTTTTCTACCGTCTGCTGTTGGTTGGGTAAAAAAACCTTCCATTACGTGGATTCCCATTGAATAAGCTCCAGCACTATATCGCCCCCCTCTAATTGGTTGATATTTTGCAACTTCAGTGCTAAATAAGTCCCATAGATCATTCGCAAAAGAATCAATTTCTTCATTATCATTTCCCCACTTTTCATACTTATTTTTTAATCTTTGGAGCAGTGTTTCTTGCCCTTCAAAATTGGAGTTTAGTATCTCAATAAGCTCTGGTAGGGTCATTAAATTTTCTTCATAAACAACCTTTTTGATGTTATATAATGAATCAACTAATGTCGCAAAACCATATGCAGTAATAGAAGAAAAATTATATTTAGCACCTCCGCATACATAATCTATTCCGTTTTCCATACATCCTTCCAAACTTGCTGAAATAAAAGGATGTTGCATAAATTTCATTGCTTCCTCATCTCCTATTTGTGCTATTTTTACTGACTTTTCAAGATTAAATTGTAGTTGTTGTTTAAAAGCATCATACAATTTATCAAACGTCAAAAATGTTGCTGGATCACCAGTTTGTAACCCATCTACCATTTTTGATAAATTACTATAACCATTATTTAAGACTAATTCTAAAACTCCTGGTAAGTTCATAAACATTCTACCTGTAGCAGAAAAGCTGTTACCTTGACCTGTGGGTTCTACACATCCAATAATAACATAATTACGAGCATCCTCTAATGAATACCCTGCTTTAACTAAGGCAGGAATATGCACATTATCGTTATAAAATGCGATGCCCGAGGTTGATCTGAAAACTCTTATAGCCTCTTTAAAAAATTCTTTTGGAGTATTTTTATGAATTCTAACTGATAAATCTGTGGTAAATACTTTTATGGAATTATAAGCTTCGAGGAAGAGATAAGAGAGTTCGTTTGTAGCATCTCGGCCGTTAATATCCATGCCAGATATTGTAATTGTTTGAGTATTTTGACCGAGAGCATTAGCAACCATTGTAAAATCCGTTGGTAATAAGGTTAAATTCCAAGTTAATTTTAAATTTAATTCTTCTATTAATTCTAATGCAAATTTGCGTGATAAATTATTTGATGAGATGTCTTTTTGATAATATGGCCACAAAAGTTGATCTAATCGACCTAAAGCAAGAACACTACGTTGATATATAATGTTTGCTACATTTTGTGAAAGCCATATGTGTTGTATAGCTTCATAGAAAGTATTTGGAGGGTTTTCAGTGAATTTTTGCATTATCTTACTAATAACTTCTAGTTCAACTTTTCTAGCATCGTCTGTTTCATTTTTAGCTAGATTTAACGCTAGATTCGAATATCTTTTAGAAAATTCTATTACGGCATTATAGTAAATTTTAATGGCTTCATAAAAATTGCATTTGTCTTGAAAATTATCGTCCTTTTTATTGAGTTGTTTTTGATAGAATTCTGCTTCTTCTATAATACCTTTATATCCTAACTTCAAAAGCTTTTCGTATCCCGCGCATATGTGGCCTTCAGTTGCTCCTTGATGTATGGCAATATTAGGTGCTAGTGATTCAATCTTTCCTGTTCCAGTAATTAATCCTTCTTTTAAGAGTCTTTTATTAATTTTATCAGCAATCAGAGATTTTCCTCTCCAGAAAGGAATCAACTCTAATAGCTCATCACGTTCATCATCTTCAATAAAAAAAGCTTGTAGTTTTCTTCTCGCTAATTTTTTGTACATACTAGGTTTATCTAAACTATTATCATATCTAAGTAAATCTAAGTTAATTTTTTCTCCTAAATTTTTGCTGGTTTCATTCCCTACTAGTAATTCATCATTCCTAATGAAAATCGTCATGTTCGTTAGAGTATGAGCTATAGCTTTTGCTCTTTTTATAATTTCTGGATCATTAGGATATTTTTTATAAATCTCAGTAAAATATCTCATACGTTCGACACATAATTCATACTTGCTTGCAAGGAGGTTATTTTTTAACTTCTGAATTCTTCCTAATGAGCTATTAGTTATTGAAATCATTATTTAATTTTGAATTAAGAATATTAGGTTAAATATGTTTATTTAATCATTAAATATTATATTACTTTTTATGGATTTTTAAGTTAATTAATCTTATGTAAGTTATCTAGATAAGATAATTATAATAATTTCGAGGTTTGAAAATTGAATTTTGAAACTTTAAAATTTGAATTGAGAGAAGATGGAATTGGTATATTAACTCTAAACCGTCCAGATAAATTGAATGCATTGAATTTTCAAATGATTGAAGATTTGCATTCCATTTTTGATGGGTTAATAATTAATTTAGATTGTCGTGTTCTTATTTTAAGAGCAGAGGGAAAAGCTTTTTGTGCGGGATTAGATCTAAGAGAATCTACAGTCCTTCAATCCAAAAAAAAACCAGAAGAACTCAAAAAAAAGTTTTTCTTCATGAGAGCTCCAGATAAAGATACTATTAAAGCCAAGATTTACGCACAATCCAGAGCTAGTCATCTAATTATTAAAATGAGGAAAATTAGTCAGCCCATTATTGCCGTTATCCAAGGCCCTGCAACAGGAGCAGGATTTACTTTATGTTTAGCAGCAGATATAAGAATTGCAGGAGAAGATGCAAAATTAGCAAATTCATTTATAAATATTGGATTTTCTGGTTCTGATTTAGCAAGTAGTTATCATTTGCCTCGATTAATTGGTATGTCTCGAGCCGCTGAAATATTATATACAGGACGTTTTGTAGATGCTAAAGAAGCAGAGGAAATTGGGCTCATTCTAAAAGTAGTAGAAGGCGATGAGATTAAATTATTAAAAGCAGCAATTGAAATTGCAGAAAATTTACTTACGAAAAGTCCACTCGGGCTTAGAATGACAAAAGAAGCTATTAATATATCACTTGATTCACCTAGTCTTGACACAGTAATGCAAATAGAAAATCGTTCGCAGATGCTATGTTCAACATCTATTGATCTTTTGGAAGGGATTAATGCGTTTTTTGAAAAGAGGAAACCACATTATCCAAAGTCATGAATAACTGAAAAAAATGTGAAAAAATATGGAATATGAAACTCTCAAATTTGAAATACGAGAAAATGGCATAGGCATTTTAAGTTTAAATAGACCTAAAAAATTAAATGCGATCTCATTTCAAATGGAAGAAGAACTTCATCAAGTATTAGATGAATTGATGGTGAATTTAGATTGTCGAGTATTGATTCTGCGAGGGGAAGGAAGAGCTTTTTCAGCAGGAACAGATTTACAAGAAGGTTTAATCTTGAATTCGAAAAAAAATCCAGAAGGATATGAAAAATTTTATTTCTTGAGTATATCAGAGCCAATAAAAAGAAAAATGTATCATCAATGGCGTATAACTCAAATCATCATGAAAATGAGAAAAATTCCACAACCAATCATAGCTGCTGTTCATGGTTCAGTAGCGGGAGGCGGATTTGGATTTGCAATGGCTTCTGATATTAGAATTGCTAGCGAAGATGTTAATTTTATAAATGCTTCCATTAATATTGGTTTAACTGGTGCGGATATGGGAAGTAGTTACTTCCTTCCTCGCCTTATTAGTCTTTCAAGAGCTGCTGAAATTATCTATAGTGGGAGAGGTGTTTCTGGAAAAGAAGCTGAGAAGATTGGATTTGTCCTAAAAGTTGTAAAGAAAGAACGTTTAATTTATGAGACACTTAAATTAGCTGAAGAATTATTAACCAAAAGTCCTTTAGGTTTACGTATGACAAAAGAAGCGCTTAATTTATCATTAGATTCTCCAAGTTTAAATAATATATTACAATTTGAAAATAGTTCGATTGTATTAACCTTCTCTTCCAAAGATGTAAACGAGGCTGCAAGTGCTTTCTTTGGAAAAAGAAATCCTAAATATGGATTAAGATAATTAAACAATCCTAAAGAATATTTTAATATAGAATATAACAAAATAAAACATAATTAATAGAAACATGGAGAAGTAATTCTTGTAGAATTTTGATAAATGAAACTAATTTTTCAAAGAAAGAGCCAAAATACTACCTAAAAAACTATATTTTTTAATAAAATTGATATTATAATTATTTATATTTAAAAAGGGAGTAATCATGGAAGAAGTAAAGAAGAAACCCAAATTAAAACGCAGAGTTTCCTTATTTGCGCTTACTGCATATGGTGTAGGAAATGTTTTAGGAGCTGGGATATATGCATTAATAGGTGAAGTCGTAGGAATAAATGGAAACCTATCATGGTTATCATTTATATTAGCATCAATAACAGGTGCCTTGACTGGTTTGTCTTATGCTGAACTTTCTGCAATGTATCCTAAAAGCGCAGCTGAATTTGTGTATACAGAAGAAGCATTCAAAAAACGAATTTTGTCATTTATTTTAGGATGGATAATCATTTTTTCAGGTATATTGTCGGCAGCTACGGTTGCTCTAGGTTTTGCTAATTATCTATCCAACTTAATTGGCATAGCTTCAATCTTTTTGGTAATTGTATTCGCAGTTTTACTTGTTATCATTCTAAGTTTAATTAATTTTGTCGGTATAAAAACCTCAACCAGAGCTAACATTATATTTACACTAATCGAAGCTACGGGTTTGATTTTTATAATAATAATTGGTATTCCCTATTTCGGTTCGGTTAATTATTTTACGCTTCCTCCAGCATCAGCTCCTGTTGTAATTTTTTCTTCTGTTGCTTTAATATTTTTTGCGTACATCGGTTTTGAAGATATTGCTAATATTGCTGAGGAAGTTAAAGAACCACATAAAAATCTACCTAAGGCTATCGTTTATTCAATAATAATAACCACAATCCTATATTGCCTTACAGCTATTTCAGTTGTTAGCATCTTGCCTTATAATATAGTTGCCACTTCTGAAGCCCCTTTGAATAGTGTTGCTACAGAAGTATTAGGACCTGCAGGGGGTATTATTATGTCACTTATTGCATTATTTGCAACTGCCAACACAGTTCTTATTATGCTAATCGTTACTTCTCGTATGATGTATGGTATGGCAAGGGATAAAGCACTTCCAGAAGGTTTGAGTAAGATCTCACCTAAATTTAGAACGCCTATGCTATCCATATTAATTACCATGCTCTTTACTATAATTCCAATTTTCTTCGTTGATATTTCAATTATTGCACACGCAACAGTATTTGGGGTTCTTATTAATTTTATTTTGGTAAATGTTAGCCTAATAGCTTTAAGAAAAAATAAACCAGATGCGGAAAGACCATTTAAGCTTAAACCAAGTATAAAGTGGGTGCCTGTGATCGCATTATTAGGAGCGATTGTTTGTATTGCTTTATTATTTACTTTTGATTGGTTAATTATAATAATCCAATCGATAATAGTACTCTGCGGAATTGCTGTGTTCTATGGAATGAAATCAAAAATCGAAACCAAAACAATTACAAATCGTTAACTTCTATATCATTAATATTACTATAACCAACCACATTATCCCTAATAAATATTTTAAAAAGTATTTTTGATTTTTTATAATGATTAAGAATTTTTAGTAAAGTTATATGTTCTGGTATATAATAAATCTCTTTATATTTCTCTCCAATATTTTCTGAATACTGATATTGCTGCAAAACAAAATTTCCTCGAAATTTAAATTTTTTGAGGAAGGAAATAATCTTATGAACATCCTCGGGTTTCATTAAATTTCCAACATATGTTGTTCGTATTTCAAAATCGATCTCTTCTTGCTTGTTCACAAGATTGATAGTACGTTCTATTAATTTCGGATCAATCACACTCCCAGTGATCTGTTTAAGTCTTTGAGGTTTTAAAGGTCCTTTTAAATCTAAAGCAATCCTATTAATATAGGGAAAGAGTTGCTTTATAACTTGTGGATTTGTGCCATTGGTATCAATATTTATATATTTTCCAAGCTTTTTAATTTCTTTACATAAATTTAGTAAATCGATTTGAATTGTGGGTTCTCCTCCACTGATACTTACTCCGCTGACTAATAAATTACTTTTAACATTATCAATTAATTCTTTTATTCCAATTTCACGCCCAACATCTCTATTTAGCAAATGTTTGTTATGACAAAATCCACAACTTAAATTACAACCAACTGTAAAAATTACCATTGCCGATTTTTGAGGAATATCCTTTGTTGAGATATCAATTATTCCCCCAACCCTCATATTAGAATCAATACTCCTTTTTAATTAATTCTTCTACCTGATACAACGGTAACATGAAAGGTCCTGGATGCTCTAATTTAAGAGATGTAAGAGCTGCGGCATACTTTAAAGATTCTTCGGGATTCTTAGTTAATCTCGAACCCAAATAACTAATGAATGCTGTATCTCCCCTCCCCGTCCGACCGTCTGATTTTTTGTTTTTCCATGGAAAAAAATACGAATTATTAGACGTATATACAGAAATTCCCTTCTCATGAGTAATTAAAATTTCTTTTGGTCCAAACTCAGCTAATTGTTTTGCTGCTATATTAATATCATTTTGACAAGTAATAATTTCTGTCTCCTTTTGATCAAGTTTTAGTACAACTACTTTAGATAAAATTTCCTTCTTATCATTTTCTGAGAGATCTCGGTAAA
Source organism: uncultured archaeon (assembly GCA_964409945.1). Lineage (GTDB taxonomy): Archaea > Asgardarchaeota > Lokiarchaeia > Sigyniarchaeales > SOKP01 > Loki-b32. Next base: position 162,282 of record CAYPFJ010000001.1, read on the forward strand.
AAACTTTCCCTTGTTCCCTCAACCTAATAAATCCTTGAATATCCAAACAGAGTTTTTCTGGATATTTCTTATACAAATAATCTAATAATCTTAAATCGATTTCACCTGCTACAATAGGACCAATAACAAAAAATTTAGCATTTACATTTGGAATCTCTTCTTTTTTAAATATTCCTGCAAATCCGAGTGGCTTATAGGTTCTAAACTCAATATTGTTTGAAGAATAAATATTTTTTAAGCCGGAAGTTTCCTCAGAAGGAAAAGCATAATATTTAACTCCATTTTTTGTAAAAATACTTAATAATGAGAAATCTTCTTTTTTCAATCTTGTGATAATGGTTATTTTAAGACCCATATGACTACCAGCAATTCCCCCATAATAAACTGCACCACCTAATGAAGTATAATTGGTACCATCTATTTCTATGATATCACGTGCGATGTGGCCTAAAATTATTATATCTTGGTAGTCTTTTTTCATAGATATAATAATAAAACAAATAATTAAGAAATTATTGTTAAAAATATACAAAATCAAGATATAAGAAAAAGTTGGAATTATGATGGATTTGTAATTTTCCCATTTATTCATTACTTTATAGTATTGATAAAACTCTCCAAAATTCTCTCTTTGATCTTATAGAATTTTAATTTGGGAATTTCATTGATTTTCCTATCACTTTCCTCAATACTTTGAACTATAATTGAACTAATACTTAAGTTTTTATTATCACCTCTAATTATTTGTTCATTTAACTTTTCTCTATTCATTATAGATTTATAGAAATTAATTTTATTTAAACTTTTCCCATCTTTTTCCCACTATTTCCCAAATACATAATAGAAATCTTAACGCTAGGGAATATAAAAATATATAAACATTGTTCAATATTAAGATTCTTTAATCGAAAAAATTCTAAAATTTTTCAAATTATAAAAATAATTGAAAAAGTTATAACAAAAGAACCTAATTGGAAGGATTCTTAGACTTTATTTAGAAAAAGATCTAAATTAAATTTCTATAGAGTTATTTATAGATGAATTTAAGAATTCTGATCATAAGGTTTTTTAATGGCTTTTAATTTTAAGTTACAAAATAGTCTAACTATTCTAAACATTTTAATTAGGTATGGGAACTTGATATTTGAAGATTTAATTTCGTTGTTAAAGAAAAAGGGGTTTAAAGACACCCTCGCCGTATTGATTAATCAAAAAGACTACCAAACTGATAAGCATTCGTTTTATAACGAATTAAATAAATTTTCGTACTACAACTCATTCTTTCGGGTAAAAGATGAATTAATTAAAAAAGGGCTTATAGAGATTACCAATACAAATAAGGTAAAAACTATCAAGCTAACAAAGAAGGGTTTAGATGTCTACGAGAAATTAAATGAAATTAATAATATGGTCAAAAAATAAATTCTTTATTTTTTTTCGACCTTTAATTTACAAAGAAGTGCAATTCTTTTGATATTAAAAAGACTTATTGTAGGACCTCTCGATACAAACACCTATATTTTTGGTTCAAATGAAACTAATAAAGTAGTGATTATTGACGTGGGTGGAGAACCTGAGACAATTATTAATGTTATAGAAAAACTTAACGTAAAACCAATCAAATTACTTTTAACTCATGGGCATTATGATCATACTTTAAAGCTTGGAAAAATATTACGATATTTTGAAATTCCTCTTATGTACAGTAAAAAAGAGTTTGATTCTGGAGTCTTTACTCAAAAAAAGGCAGATAAATGGCTTACTGAAGGAGATTCTATCCATATTGGAGAATTGACCATACATGTGCTTGAAACTCCAGGACACTCTCCAGGTGCGTTGTCTTATTACTCAAAAGATCCTAAGGAATATGAAGGTCAGAAAATTGAAGGTGTAATTTTTACTGGTGATTTAATCTTCCGTCGAAGTATTGGTAGATCAGACCTCAGAGGAGGAGATTCACGTCTTTTGTTTGAAAGTATTAAAAAGAAAATTATGTATAATCCGGAAATAAATGACAATTTCTTAATATTTCCAGGTCATATGGGTATTACTTCTGTTGGTGAAGAAAGACGGTTAAATATATTTAAGAACTATTTTTTAGAGGATAATGATACTTAGCTTAGACATATACTCATAAAAATATTTATTTTTTAAAATTTTAATATAAATTTTTAAAAACCTTAAACTCTATTATAATATTAAAAATTTAGAATATATTTCTCAAGGTGTTGCAAAGTTTGATTAATAGAGCGGAAGTGAAAGCTATAATTCGACGCTTCGAAGAAAGAGAAGGAATTCGCGGAGTAATCATCTGTGATTCATCGGGTTTGCCAATAGATTCAAATATGGAAATTAATCTCTCAGAAGAAATTGCTGCTTATGTAACTTCACTTATCGGTAAAGGACGTCAAGTCGTTGAAGCATTAAACGAAGGTTCACTTAATTTTATACGTTTAGAAACATCTGCAGGTGGAGAATCAAGAGAAACAATGATAGCACTAGAAGAGAATCTAATTTTAATTATTCTTAAATAATTAGTTATTTTTTCACCTTTTCCTTTTTTATTCCAAAATATAAATTTAAATTGCTTAAACGATATATTTAACTATATATTTATTTAAGATAATTTCTTTACCAATTTCAGAATTCAAATCTATTGAAAATTACATGATATGAGAAAAATACTATGGTTGATAAAAAAGTTCTTGAACAGAAATTAGCAGAACTTATGGATATTGTGCCAGAAACGGAAGGTTTGATAGCTGCTGATGCGAATGGAACAGTATTAGTAGGTCAAACGATTACAGATATGGATCATGCAAAGATTGCAAAAGCGTGTGCTACAATTATTAAGGATTCTAACAATTTAGGCAAAGACATTGGAAAAGGTTCTTTAAAAACTACTACCATTGAACTTGAAAAAGGTTATGCTGTTTTAGTTGGTTCAGAAAAAAGTGTATTAATTGCTTTAGCGGGAGTTGATGGTAGGAGTTCCTTAGGGCTTTTAAAGAGAAATTTAATTTCAATATCCAATTTATAATTTTCTAATCTTTTTTTTTTAAAAAAGATTGAGTAAAAAGTTGAGTGAAGGAACTTCACTCTTTTGGTTTTTTCTTTTTATCTATCAAACCTCGTTCTTCTAACAGAGAATCTAAATCTACTTTCTCTTCTTCTACCTCTTTTGTAGCTTCTTTTTTCTTTAGGGGTTTTTTGATAGGAGTAGGTTTTTTCAATTCGGAGACTGGAACATATCTTTGCTTTCTTGGCTTCCTTCTTATAGGTTCTTCAATCGGAGTTTCAATTTGTTTTTTTATTCTTCGAGCATAGAAAAATGCCACTAACCAAACTAATGCTAAAATACTTATTATAATAACAAAAAAGAATTCAATGAAGTAATCATAGATTAGAGGACTATATGTTTGAAATGATGCTTCTTTTAAAGAAATTATAGATTTATTAGTTATGATATTTTGTGCTGTTATTGAAATCGAAATTTCAAAGTTACTAATATATCCTACTAGCATTTCAACAATGAAATTGGTACTTTCTCCAGGTGAAAACCGTTCTAACACTAAATAATCAATTTCAACAATAGAATTATAAAATTCATAATTTAATTCAATAGAGATATTAGTTATTCTTAAAGTCGAATTTCCTGTATTAGTAAGAAAAACTCTGAGCTCTGTATCTTTACCTCGATAGATTAGAACATCCAATGAGATAATTGATATAGAAAGATTATCTGATTCATGGATAACATTAACTGTAATATTTTTTGAGACTCCATTAATAGAATCTCCATCCCATATTAATCTAAGTAATAAATCGCCTTTAAAATCAAGAGGCTGAGTATTTATAAGAAATGCTGTAAATCCATCTGGGTTCGTAATATCAGAACCAATGTTAATCCAATTATCGTTATTATCAAAATATTGACAAGTTATATTCTTCTCTGACAATTCTTCACCAAACTCTGTGGTTAAAATGGAACTTAAATTAAAACTTAGGTCTTTAATGGGATTATTAGGGTTAATAGATATATTTGTGAATTGACTATTAAGTTTTAAAGAAAATTTCCCTATAAATTGTTCATAGCTACTTATGTAATTTTGATCGATTATGTTAACTAAAAATGTTGAATTTTTAGGAAAGTAGAGGCATTCATCTCGTTCAAAATCATATAAGATAGACCTAATTGTCGTTTCTTCAGCTACTCTCAGTCCAAGAATATATCCTTCAAAATTATTAGAAGTTTCATTACTCAATAATGAGTAATCTGTACTTTTAAACTCTCCAATAACAAAATCATCGATATATATGGTTACTATTGTCTTTGCCCCTCCTAATCTGATTGGAGCATTTGCTCCTGCCCAGATATTAGTAGCTGCATCTAAATCTGGAATTTTGAGATCGACACTAAATTCATGACTTTCTTGAGGATGGCCTGAAAAATATAGAAGCGCTGAATCTGATGTATTTTCAGCTATAACCCAATCTTCATTTATGTATGATACCAGTTTCACATCAATTTTCACATCTACAGGGATAAATGGATGTAAATTTTGGAGCGCTACGTTAATATTAACAGTTTCATTTGGATTTAAGATATTTTCACTCTGTCTAAATGAAGTCAACAATATTGGGAGTTCTTGACCTCCCATTTCATAAGAAAATTGTGAATCTACATCAGAATTATTAATTGGATAAAAATTTGGCATTGAAATACCCGTTGTTTCGTTTATAGAAGCAATCAATGCAGTATAATTTTGAAATACCTTGTTTTTTATTTCTCCATCAAGAACATTTGTACGTATCTGAGAATAATATTTACAGTCATACAACACAATCTCATAAGTATCAATAAAGACTGTTAGTTTTTTACATCCAATAGCAGAACCATTAAACCAAAAGAATCCTAAATGATATTTTCCAAAAATAGTGAGATCATTTGTTAAATCTAAAATTGTCTGATTATCAAAATTATAAAATAATCCAGATTGTTGAATTAAACCAATAGAAGAATTTAATTCACGAAATTGTGTGCCATTAGGATAAAAAAGAATAGCATTCATATCACCACTTAATGGTGGGTTAGAATTAGGGTCTTGTATATTAGCACTAATAGAAATATTATCTCCATTCATAAAACCATTTGATTCCCATAATAACCCTTTGAAATTAATATAACTATGTATCGTAGAGATAAAATTATATGAAGTTAAATTAAGTATATACAATCCACTTTGTGTTGCTAAATTACTGGGGATTACAATTTTATCCTTACTTGGGTTATCGCTTAAAGTAGTTTGTGTAGCATTATAAGGGAGGATTTTCTCATCATTTGGATTTGTAACATTATGAGAAATAAGAAAATCAGGAAAAGTAAACCAAAATTCAAAAAAATCCCAATTATTGAACAATGGGTTATCAATATCAAAATCGAAAGTATATAACCACTCTGGATCATTGTTATATTTTGCAGTATAGGAGGTTGTAGCATTTTCAATCCAATAAGCATTTACAGAATAAGTGATATTGAACTTAAAACCTTTAATTAATGTTTTATTCCAAGTAAGGTCTACTTTAAAATTATTTGATGGATTATCTTCAATAGGAGTTGAAAAATTGTATTTCCACTGACCCAAACCCCAAATTAAAAAGGAACTTTCATTAAAAGGGAATGTGTCAATCACTAAATTTGCAAGTGGCAAATCTTGAATTCTCAAAGTATAATTATCATTCACAATGAAATCTGAGGGCATATATCCTCGTGTGACATTCAACATAAAGGAACTAGCATCTAGCTGTCCTGACGTATATGTGCGATAGTCAGTTTCAACAACCTTTTTAGCATTTATCCAAGTGTTTCCATCATCTATAGTGGTTTTTAATTGATGTTCAGTTTTCGTATCTCCATAACTAAACCAAGGGAGTGTAACCAAACTATAGACTTCTTTGGAATTATTAGATTTTATTACTATAAAATAATTAGAAAGATTCAATTTACTCGTGTTGCCACTATTAAATTTAAAATAGGAAAGATTATCTCCAGAATAGGCATTTACTATTACCGAATCTATCATGTCATCATAATTTGGACCTAGTTTAATAGTTCTTAAATTAGTATCGGTTCTTACAACAGTTCTATTAGCTCTATATAAGGTAATATTCAATTTAGTAGTAGCAACTTCATTAAGATCGAGAGTTCTTATCCAAGCATAAAATCCATTAACTGCGGATTCTACTCCTTTCAAATCAAACTCTAAAGCGACATACGACTGATTAGTCACTGGAAGATCGAAAGTGTAAACAGATTGTAAATCATATTCATACAAATGAGCAACAAATGAATTTCCTCTTTCTAAAACAAACTGAATTTCACATCCATTATCAAGATCAATGAAGTTTAGATTTTCATTAATAAATCTGTCTTTTAATTTCTGTATACCTAAACTACCATTAAAAAGGTGCTTAGATATCAATTCTTTCCAAGTTGAATCTGAAAAGTCTCTAATACTTACAGTTAAGTTTACATTTTCACTACTGTCAATTGAGAGGACTAGAGACGATATTAAAGCTAAGATTTGAGTCCGATTAAACTCAACATTACCATGGATTACATCAGAGGTATATGTTGTATCTGTGAAATTTGCAAATATGGTAAAATTCAGGACTCCATCAGGAGCATCAACAGTAATATACGAACCATTATTATTATCTATTAAACGACTGTAACCACCATCCAAATATGTGTAATTTGAATTGATATTAAAACTTGAATAACCAGTGTTATAATCAAAAGCGATAAAATCATCTGCGTAAAGGGCATCATCATTTTCTATAACGTAATTTGTGGTAAAGTTATTTTGAAATGTAAAATTAAAATTCCCATATGTAAGAAACATATCTTCTGTAGGATCTGAAGGGATTTCAAAATATCCCTCGTTATTTTGTAAATTTTCCGATTGATTATTTACATAAATCCTGATATCTTGATCAACACCAGAACCGGTAAAATTATCATCTATATTACGGTTAGAACTAAGAAGAGGTTCTTCTAATAAATTTTCGACATATTTATTATTTACATTTTCATTGTCAAGTACAATAAAATTATGTAAGATCTGCACATTAGACAAACAAATTGTTGCAATAATAAGTGTAGTAAAGAACAATCGTTTTATCTCTTTTTTTCGTCGAATCAATAAAATAACCGTAATCTCTAATTTTTGATAATAAAATAATTTAAAAGTATTAAAATTTGCTAATTTTTTTATGGATATTAGGGAAATTGCCAATATAACAAAATTTTATAAAATCCAATATCTTTCTTACTATCTATAAAAAAAGTAACTTAAAGGAAATTTGAAATGAGCGAAGATCAGATCTTACATGAAATTGAACAAAATCAGGATGAATATATCTCTTTTTTCCAAGAATTAATTCAAGCTGAGTCTTATAATCCTCCTGGAAATGAGAAAAATGTAGCTTTAATTATTGATAAATATTTAAAAAATGTTAATATAAAATCTGAAGTTTTTCCTTTTGGTGATAACCGTGCCAACTTAATAGCTTATTTAAATGATAACTTTAAAGGAAAAAATCTCTTATATAATGGACATATGGATGTAGTACCCCCAGGAAACGAAGAAGAATGGAAATATTCACCTTTATCTGCTACTATCAAAAGAAAGAAATATCTTTTTGGAAGAGGTGCAACAGATATGAAAGGAGGATTAGCAGCTATGGTTATTTCTTTGAAAATTTTAAAAAAATTAAATATCATTAATTCAGGCAATTTAATTCTAAATGCTGTTGCAGATGAAGAAATTGGTGGTAGAGTAGGGACTCAATGGTGTTTAGAACATATATTAAAATCGAAAAGGGTTAATTTTGCTATAATAGGTGAGCCTACGGGTTTTGATCCATTACCAAAGGGATTAATCATTGGAGAAAAAGGACGTATAGCTATAAAAATAATCACACACGGAATTTCTGGTCATGCGTCTCTTCCTGCTATAGGAAAAAATGCAATTTATATGATGAATGAAATCATTCAAAATTTGGAAAAATTAGATGAAATTATCCCGAAAATTGAGCCACCACTAACCCAAGAAGAATTAAAAGATATGATAAGTGTAGCTTTTCCAAATAAAGAAATTTTCGAAAAAATCCTAAGTGAACAACCAATACTTCAGAATCTTATGAAAGCCAATTCTCAATTTACTAAAAATCTGACTATGATTAAGGGAGGTATCAAATCAAACGTTGTTCCAGATCGATGCGAGGCAGTCATTGACTTTAGATTATTGCCAGGACAAAATACTGAAACCGTGTTAAATGGTTTGAAAAAATTGATTAATAAATTAGGTTATCAAGTAAAAGATGAACCCACAGGACTTCCTAAAGAAATATTTGTATATTTGGAGGTAGAGGAAGCTGGTGAAGCATCATTCTATAATGATTGGAAAAATTCACTATTTATGAAGGATTTATATTCGATTGTAGAAAAGGTTTATCAAAGAAAGCCTTTTTATTTTATACTACCAGCGAGTGCAGATGCAAAATTCTATAGAAACACAAATTATTGTCAACCTACAATTTTATTTGGACCAGGAAATACACAACTTGCCCATGCAATTAATGAACATATTGAAATAAAAGACTTTATTAATGCTATTAAAGTATATACTTTGTTTGCATATAACTTTTTAACAAATTGAGATTTTTCAACTCTTAATAGAAATTTATAAGATTTTACTCTTATTATTTTATTAAATTTCAATTAACAAGAAATTATGCAGAGAATTTGCCCAATTTAAAAATAGAAGATACAGTTATTCTCTTAGACACTTCTAGGTCTATGTTGAGAAAAGATTTCAAACCAAGTAGATTAGTAGTTGAATTACAAGCCGCTAAGAATTTTATTGAATCAAAATTGTCTACTGATATGAAAGATCGAATCTCAATAATCACTTTTGGAAATATAACTAAAAAATTAGTAGGTTTTGCATTTGAAGGAGATAAGTTAATTGAATCATTAAAAAGAGTTCAAATTTCGGGACGGGGATATTTACATGAAGGGATTGCATTCGCATTACAAATTCTTGTTGAGGAAATGCGAAAAATTAGTGGAAAAATACCACGTATCTTTATAATTACTGATAACAAATTAAATACTGATACTAACAAATTAGTAAAAATAATCGAAATTGCTAAGGGTTTGGGTGTGTTTATAGATGCTTGTCAGTTAGGAGGTAAACAAGAATATGGAGAAAATTCTTTAAAGAGAATAACCCAAAAAACTGGAGGAGAATATGGATATTTTAATGACACTAAATCAATAGTTTCCGCAGGTAAAGCGTTCGCTTCGAAAAAAGATGTGAAAGAAGGCATAGATTATTTTTCACCCGATAAAAAAGATACTATAGCCCCTCTTGTCAGCGAGATTGCCCTACCTTTAAGGAGACCAACTTTATTAGATATTAGGTTAATGATAGGAGGAATGAATAGAGGTCAAGCGAAATGAATGTACCATCGAAAGTAATGGAAGAAAAGAATGGACAATATCTTTTTCACTTAGATCGAGCTAAACTCTCTCAGCTACTAGGAATTAAATCCAATATTAATTTTTTCATGTTATTTTTCATTCATGATTTTGCAGTCGGTACTATCTCGTTCTATATTATTCCGATGTTAAAAACTGATTTGCAATTGCTTCCCCTTCAATCAATGATACTCTGCATTGTAATGTATATACCACAATTAGTAGGAGCTCCATATTGGGGTAGGATTGCCGATCAAAGATTTGTTAAAAAATCTAATGGTAAAATCTCCCTGTTATTATTGATTGTGATAATAGGCCCATTATTTTCTATCTTTGGGTATTCAATTTTTTCCTTAAATCTAATTATATCTGTAATGTGTATAATGATATTTGCATTTATAACCCCAACAATACTATCAACAGCATATTCTATTCTCGGAGATATTAACCCCCCTGAACTTCGAACAACTCTATTTTCATTTTGCAATTTTAGTGCCATCTGTGGAAGAAGTATTGGTATTGCGATATGTGGAATTCTTTATGATCAGTTATTCCACCAATATAGTATTATCTTCTTAATCTTTCAGATTATATTCCTCTTTGGACTATTATTAACTCTCATAAGACCGATGCGCATAATTCCAATTGAAATGCACAACCTCACTTTATTGCTAAACCAAAGAGTATCTACTGTTGATAAAACCGCCTGTAAAACACCAAAACCAACAATTAAAGATATATTAAACACGTTGCTTGAAAATCAAATAGAACTCTCTAAAAAACAACAAAAAATGGCTCAGAATCAAGTATATCTAACCAAATTTCTTAAATACACGTTAGAAGTAATAAGAAGAATCTTATTATTGCCAAATAAGAAGGAAGTAAATCTAGAAAACTACAATTATATAACTCAACTTAAGCAAAGATTGAACCATGCTTTCGAAATAATTAAAGAAACTGTTGATTGATATATGAAAATGAATATACATGATAAAGAAAAAGAATTTGTCGGTAAAAATTCATTTAAAGAATTGTAAATTATGCAAATTATTGACTAATTCTTTAAACTTGCTAGACATGATCTCACTGCTCATTATATCTTATATTTTTGCCAATTACTATATTATAGTAAAATCTCAACCTTTTAAATGTTAGACAACTAATTCTTTTATTCTTAAATCAATATAAAAAAGAATTAAAACTCTCTTTCAATTAAAAAGAAGAAGTGACCTTCTCAAGAACATAATAAAGGCTGGATTTAAGGATTTCTCCATCTCCTTTTATACTATGAATCAAGACTTCGCCTAATGTCTTTGAAAATTCTTCTCGTTTTGTGTTTGGTGTATTCTCGATGCTATTAATATCTAAAATAAGAGTATCATTCTTTATTTTACTTCTAATTATGCTTTCATACATGGATATATCATCTTCAATTCCTACAATCAATTCTCGAACAAGTCTTTTTGAGATATATCCTATGTTATAATAAGTAATCAAAACATTTGCAAATCTCTTAGAGTTAAATGTGGGATTCTTGAGTGAGGTTATTAGCGTATTAAATTTATTACATATAACTTGTTTTTTATCAATACTGATATTGAGAGGATTGAAAAAATCGAGAGTAAAAACATAATTAAACCCTAATCCGCCCAATTCCCACAAAACGTCAAAAATATATCCCGGTAAATCCTCTTCTTTTGTGAAACTTTCAAGATAATTATTAAGAATGCTAGATACGATTTCATTGAGTGGTTTTGTACCCTCAACATCCAACTCGATCCCATATTCTCTAACACTCGTAAGAACGGATTTACCAAAAAGCTGACATGATTTGGAGACAGTTGTATATAAGGTATCAAGGTCATTTCTATCACATTTCAAGATGGCTCCCAGCAATAATTCATAGAAGTGGCATTTATCAATCATAACTTCTTTATTGATTCCTAATCACCTATTTATATGGATCTTTATAACTCTTAGAAACTAATTCATAATTTAAATCTAATAAGACTAAAAAATTAGTCTATTTTATTACAGTTATTACAAAATATTCTTTCGAGAGATATTTAAAGAAAAAAGAATTATTCTATAATTTCAAAGAAGCCGTCCACATAATGTTGCTACATGGGATCATCTGAAGTAAATGTATTATGGCACTGAAGAATGTAGAGAGGGTAAATATTTAATTAGAATTTTTGAATTTTCATCAGTTTTTTATTTCTTTAAAAAACTTTTAAAATTAAATCCGCAATTAATACAATATTGTTGATTAGTATCTACAACCTTTTCCACAAGTAGGACAAAATCTAAATGAATATCTAATCTCTCACAATTTGATAGAAATAAGTGGATTTAATATTTGACTTTTACTTGCTTCCTTTGAATACTATAAATCGCTGAAGAAATAATAATAATCATTCCTATTATGATAAAACTATTATAACTTGGAAAAGATGGTTTAGGTTCAGAAGGATATACAATAATATAATTTTCTTTAACTAATTCATCATGATCTCCCTGTTTGTCCATTACGCCCAGACTAACTGTAAATTCACCCTCTCTATCATATCGATGTTTTGGATTTTCTGCTGCTGAAGTACCAAAATCACCAAAAGACCATGAAAATTTATTGGGAGTATTAGGACTTGATCCCGTAAAAAGAAATTGAACATAGTGCCCTACTTTAACTGAAGTAGTATTAGCTGTGAAAGTTACAATGGGTGTAAAATCTGGTATTACATATATATAATCTTCTTTAGAAACTGTATTATTATCACCATCAACATCTGTTACCGTTAAATCTATTGTATAACTGCCCCACACATCATATTGATGAGTTGGATTTTTAATTGGTGAAGTGGAGCCATCACCGAAATCCCAATAATAGGTTGCTGGAGGATCGCCTTCCTCACCAGTAAAGGTAAATTGGACTATCTCACCTTCAACTACGTCTCTAGGATCTGCAGTAAAATCCGCTATAGGAAAACTACCATTAGAAATTTGAATTTCTGATTCATTATTTTTAATATTAATTTTTACATCAAAAATGAAATAGTTAAAAACTAGTAGGGAATAGATAAAAACTATTAAAAGAATAAGAAATTTAGACCTTCTCTTGCATTCGTTCATCCAATCGCCCAACCAAAATCATTATTTACTATAAATTTGTTAATATATATATTTACTAATTTCTGTGTAAGAAACATTCAGTTATAAATGAATTGTATCAAATCACCTAACGACATAATTTTTTCATATTAACTCTATCAATAATTCTTCACTCTCCAAATAAATAAAGATACAAGACTTCATTAATTTCATAAATTACTATTTTAATACCAGGGTAATGGAAGACAAAGAGGTATTAATAGCTCTTAATGTAGAGCTTAATCAAATTTTTAATCTTCGTTATAGACGACCACAAAATCCAGATAAGTATACATGGCTTTGTAAACACTGTAAAAAGCAAGTCTATTATAACGAATATGAAAATTGTTTTAAGCATAGAGGATTAAAACCTGATGATTTTGAGCCTGAGACAATTGAGCATAAAACAATGAAAGCTTGGTGGTATGACAATTTTCCCTTATATAATTCTATTACCGTGAGAAAAAAGGAATATTGGCTTGGTGATCAGATTGCAGATGTGTATTTCGAATTACGAGAAACAGGAGAAAGAATCGCAATAGAATGCCAAAATTCTCTCATAACTAAAAAGAAGTTAATTGAGAGAACCAAAAAATATGCTGCGAAAGATATCTATGTACTGTGGATATTCAACGGTTCAGGAGCGATTGTATCAGAAGAAAAACAGCCAAATAACGTTGATAAAGTTCGAGTACATGGAGTAGAAAAGAGAGTTCATAATTTATACGGGGGACGTATTTATTATATGAATGTAGTTAGAGATGAAGTTATAAGCGAACCATACGCTTTGCATTTTTCTCCCTATTTTGAAAATAAACCATCCGAAACGAGTATTTATGGCCATGATAAATATTACAAGGAGTTTCAGAGCGCTACAGTTGGGAATATTCCTACCTATAAGATTGTGTGCAATGATTTTAACGGATATAAACTGGCTCGATTTATGGATAAAAATGTGAGCTTTTCTTGTACAGAACACTTGCTTACGTGTCTTAGGGAATTATGCTTTAAACGAGTGGATGAAGGAAACATCGATAAAAATTGTGAATTTAAAATTCCGGTGGATTCTATTATTAATTTGGTAAAAAATGAGTTTGGATATTACTTACCGTATCTAATTCTTAAAAGGTCAAAAAAAATTAAGAAGGTTAAATTTGGAAAGATAATTGATGAAAAATATACTGTTCAAGAAATATTAACATTTAAAACCACAGATTATTTGTAATCTTTAAAAATATTACAAAAGAATACCCTAAGGGTTACAAATTTTAAAAAAAGTTAGGATACTTATTCTTAATATATTTTATAAAAGCTTCTTTCTGACTTCCTATATCAATTAGTGGAGTGAAATGATTCTTTCAATAAAGACAGATGACTATATACTAAATGCATTAGGCTATTCAGGCTCGTCACTTTCTAATGATGCCGAAAAAACTAAGATTTTTAGATCATTATTTGGCGGTTTAACTGCTGAAGAAGCACGTGACTATTTTACTTCTGAATATACTGATATTGAGTTCAATTGGTATTTTGATTTCGATAATTATTAATACTCTTTTTTTTATATATATTTAAGATTTATAATTTTCAGAAATAATGTTAGAGGAGTATTATTATTGGGAAGAATTATTTTTAGAAGAGTGTAATATCCAATTTTCTGAATATGAATATAACAGAAATGTTCTAAAAAGAAGTATTTTAGAGAAACATTTAGACGATTTAACGTATCTTGTAGACAAATCAAAAGATAATGCCGCTCTTCAAACGTTAGTTGTTCTGATTCTTCAGGTGGGTGCTAGATTGCCAAATAATTTGAAGGAAAAGGTTTTAAAATCTTTAAATTGGCTTGGCGACAATAACAGATACCATTGGTCTCCTTATGCGATTAAGATCAGAAAAATTGAGTTAGAAGATTTTAAGAATAAAGTTTTAAATTATAAGTCAGGTTTGAAGTCATTTTTGCTAGATTTGAAGATCCATTATGATAAAGACTTGAAGCATACTTCAATAGGGGTGGAGCAAATGAAATCTCTTATTAAGATAGAAAAGTGTGATTATATTAATTATATAAATCTAGATAGTTGTGGATTGTTGAGTATGCCTAAAGCGCTTACGAAATTTCCAAATCTTACTTGTTTAAGTTTGGATAATAACAATATAACTTCTTTACCAGATTTATTAGATAATTTGTGTAATCTGAAGAAGTTATATTTAATGAACAATAAGATTGATTATATATCTTCTAATATAGGATGCCTTAGCAATTTAGAGTCAATTTATTTATCCTATAACCAGGTAGACACTTTACCTTTGTCATTTAAAGAGCTAAAGAATCTTAGGTCGTTATACTTAGATAATAATAAAATTAAAGTCGTTCCAGATATTTTCAATAATTTAGAGAAATTAAGTTATTTCGATTTAAGGAATAATCCCATCATGAGTATGCCGAATTCATTGAGAGAGCTTCCTAATCTTAAAGGGATATATTCAAATTTTTGATGTTTCTTCTTATTAGAATTGCCAAAAGCAGCCTTAAAATTAGTCAAAGATAAAGAAGAACTATCTCAAGGTATAATAATTGTTGATGAGGATGAAAAATTAGATACAAAAATGATATTGATACCTGATGAGAAAATTGAACAGATCAACGCATCATGTTCTTATTGTCATAGCATTTTTTTAGGAGATTTTAAAGTATACCAATGTGAAAATTGTAATGCATATTACCATGAACCGTGTCTCCAAAAAATGAATAAAGAAATCAAAGCATGTCGATATTGTGGAGCTAAAATTATTCTATAATAGCTAATTATTTATTCTTACTTTGTTTAAATTATTTAAGCATAGCATTCTTTTTAATAATAAATTTGAATCAAGAGGTTGATTAAATTAGAAACCAAAAATAAAAATAAATGGGTTGTTACGTCAGCTTGGCCTTATGTGAATGCTATACCACATTTAGGGAATTTAATCGGTAGTACATTATCAGCAGATGTATTTGCTAGATTTTTGAGAATGAAAGGAGATGAAGTAGTGTTTGTTTCAGGATCAGATTCTCATGGAACGCCTGTTTCGATAGAAGCAAAAAAATTAAACGTCCCAGCTGAAGAACTAGCCTTTAAATATCACAATATTATTAAAGATTTACATGAAAAATGGCAAATTTCTTTTGATAATTATACAATAACCCATAATCCTACTCATATTGAATTTGTAAAGAAAATGTATTTAGATATACAGAAAAATGGGTATATTTTAGAAAAAGAGATTGAATCACTCTATTGTAAACAGGACGACTTATTTTTGCCCGATAGGTTCGTGGAAGGAATATGTCCCTATTGCAATTTTGAAGATGCACGAGGAGATCAATGTGATAATTGTCAGAAATTATTAACTCCTTTAGAACTTATTAAACCTAAATGCGCTGTGTGTGGACATACTCCAACAATTAAAAAAACAAAACATTGGTATTTAGATCTACCGAAATTACAAAATAGATTAAAAAACCTAATTGATAAAAATGAAATAATACCTGCTAACGCGCGACAAATGTGTTTAAATAGTATTATTGAAGGATTACCTGAACGAGCAATTACACGAGATTTAGAATGGGGGATTCCAGCACCATTTGAAGGTGCGGAAGGAAAGTCCATTTATGTGTGGTTTGAAGCTGTATTGGGATATATTACCGCTGTAAAAGAATGGGCTGAGAACTTAATTAATGATCCAGATAAATTTAATTACTTCTGGAACGATCCTAACACTAAAACAGTATTTTTCATCGGGAAAGATAATATCATTTTTCATTTAATTGTATTTCCTGCATTGTTATTAGCTTATAATGATAACAAGAAAGAAAGTGAGAAACTTGTATTACCCTATAATGTATCATCAACAGAATGGTTAATGTATGAAAATCAAAAATTTTCAAAATCAAGAGGAATTGGTATTTGGATCGATGAGGCGTTAGAACTAGCTCCTTTAGATTATTGGCGTTTTAATTTAGTTTATAACAGAATGGAAAAAAGTGATGCGTCATTTTTATGGTCTGAGTTTGATAATACTAATAAAATGTTAAATGATGTTATTGGTAATTTTATTCATCGCTCTATGACATTTATTAATAAGCAATTTAATAATAAGATACCAGAAAAAATTGAGTCTGATGAAGTAGATAAAGCTTTTATTTTAAAAATAAACTCGATATCAAAAATAATAGGAGATTTATTAGAAAACTTTGAATTAAGAAAAGCATTGAGAGAAATTGTTAGCTTTGGTAGAGATGGTAATGTGTATTTAAATGAAAAAGCTCCATGGCATTTAATTAAAAAAAATAAAAAAGCTGCTGGACATGTTTTTAATTTATGTGCTCAAGCATCCTATGTTTTAGCTATTTTACTAAGCCCATTTATCCCAGGAACATCTAAAAAGATTTTATTTTATTTAAATGCTCCAGAATTATCAGAATTATCATGGGATAGTATAAATGAAAATTCTCTAAAAGCGGGACATATTATTAAGAAACCAGAACCACTATTTCAAAAATTAGATATTGAGGAAATTAAACAAAAATATAAAATATTAAAAGAAGGGAAACCAAAAGAAGGTGAAAAAGAATTGATTTCTTATGATGAGTTTAAAAAATTAGACATTCGAGTCGCTTTGGTTGAAAAAGTTGAAAAAATTCCGAAAGCAGATAAACTCTATAAACTTTCTATTGATTTAGGAACTGAAAAAAGAACCTTAGTGGCTGGATTAGCAGAACACTATAAAATCGGAGACTTACAAGGAAAAAAAATCGTCGTGTTAACTAATTTAGAACCTAGGAAATTAAAAGGAATTTTAAGTAAAGGAATGCTTCTTGCCGCTGTTGAAAATGATAATGTATCAATCTTAATACTTGATAGAGATCTTCCTCCTGGAGCAAGAATAGAATGAATTATAATTTCAGAGAAAACAATGGATTTAAACGAGCAATAATTTCTCCAAGATCTAATTGAATACTTTTAAGAACAATATCCCTACCTCTGTATCCAAATTGTAATTCACTTACATTCCGAATTATTTTTAATCTACTAATATTTGTTTTTAAAGATGTGACAAAATATCTTTGGTCTTTGTATTCGAGTATGTCTAATACATCTTCAATATCAGTAAATTCATATCCTCCTCCATGAGGGAGAATATTAGCATTTGTTAATAATTCCAAAAGTTCCAAATCGGCCGCTCTTTCTATGAGATTTTGATTTTTAAGTGTTGTTTCCGAAAAATTTTTTTTTCCTTTAAACAAATACGCGGCAATATCTGCTCTAAGAGTAGTAGGAAATATCTCTGAATTAATAAGATCACAATTAGCATCCGTGCAATTACTTCCTAAATACATATTATTATAATCTTTTAAGAATTGGTGGGGTTGATTGCATATAATTTCATATCCATATTCAAAAAGATTATTAGCTACAATTTCCCTTTTTACATTAGAAAATTTTAAAGCTTTTTTACTATATTCAAGGTATTCAGTAGCATCAGAATCTAATAGTATATATTGTATACCTAATTTACTCTTTTCTTCAATCGCAACATCTTTTAATGATTTTGATTTATCAATATACAATCCAATTCCATATTGATCACTTCTAAATTCTGGAGCTGAACCATGAATAAGAAAAACATAAGGTGGAAGATCGATATCTGATAACTTTTTTGTTTCAAAACAATTTATAAAATGATTCGATATCCCATAATCCCAATTTATTAAAATATCATCATAGTATAGGTGTTCCGATTTTATTCTATCAATATTTGTAATTAAATTATAAGGATCGGGCAATTCCTCCAAACCACCTACTAAAATACCGCAACAATTCGGTTTAGTATTCAAGAAAATTAATTTATCCTTTCCAGTCCCCCAATTTAATCTTCCTCCATATCCTATCCCAGAATTCCACCTAAATTTATTGCGTGAAATTGTCTCATCTGGAGAAGAAATAAATGTTGCTTTTGGTTCAAATCCATATTTCTCTTGGATCAAATGGAATTGAGCTAAACCATATTTCATATTTGCCTTACATAATTTTGAGGTTCCGTCATTTAAACCGGTCGAAAAGATGAATTGACTTGCTCTATCTAACAATTCAACCTTCGATAATTCTAAAAGATTTTGAGAAAGCATGGAAGTACCCATTTTATACTTTCTACTTGGATATATTATATATTCTATCTAAAAATATATGGAAGGGATATATATATAATATTAATGATATGAAATTGAAATACTCAAATAAAATAAGTAAAAATTATTGATTAAAAAATAGTTCCCATGAAAAATTCGCGCAATTTTATACTTTATGACTCATTTAAAGATATAAAAAGTAATGGAGAATTTACAGGTTCTATTATTTCTAAATTTCAAGATAAAATTATCTTTTCAGATAATATAAAAATTTCAGATTCTGAAGGAATAATTATAACCGAAGGTTTAATTATTGGTTTTGAAAAAAAGGGCAATAACATCGATCCAATTTCGAGAAACTCTGATTTCAAATGGAATTTAAATGAAATACCATTAGAATATTCTGTTAAAATTCCTGAAGATACGATGGAACAGTACGATCAAGGACAATTTTCAAATGATTTTCCCTTTACAATAAATTTACTTCATACTGCTGGGCTATTATTAAACGATCTTAACTTTGGTGTTAATCATTTAAATTTTTTTAAAGGTGAAATTCTAAAAAATCCTGTTTCAATGATTAGAAATGGTATTATTGTTGCAGATAGAGTTGTTATTGATGATAATGGTAACCCTGTTTTTTATGATTGTCTAATTGTTGGAAGGGATAAAGATGATGAACTTAATATAAGTTATGAACCAATAGTCAATGTTGATGATAAAGTAATTGTGTATATTATAATTTTAGGTATAGAGGAATTAAAAATTTAAAATAATTCTGATTTGAAATGCTTCTTTTCGAAAATAAGGAACAAAAATTATTAAATCTCTTAAAATTTACGGGTTCACCCTTTAAAAAATTTGTATCTACTGGAGAAATTAAAGAAGACATTGGATTAGTCCAATCAAGACAAGATTTATTAGATTCTATAATAAATGTACTTGAAAAAGATGAAAATGTAATCTTACCAATAATAGGTGATATAGGAACAGGTAAAACACACTTATACTGGGCTTTGAAACATGAGTTATATTATTATAATATCGTCTATATTTCTTTAGAAAACGTTATTAAGAAATTTTATAACAATACATATTCAGAATTTATAGAAAATATGGGCATTGAAGTGTTAAGAAACACTATAAGAAGACTATGTAATAAATGGGGTGCTTTAGAGAGAAAATTTGGCTTTTTTCATTTAGCAGATATAGAAAAAGTTAAAAAAGAAGCTTTCGAAAAGTGGTCTCCGAATTTTGAAAATAAAGAAGCTATAACGGATATAATAACTGCTATAACTACACATCAATTAGATCCATATAAAAAAATAGAAACGGAGAGATGGTTTTTGGGGGAAGTGATAGATATAAGGGATCTTTCAAGGTTAAATTTACAGCATGATTTAAGAGAGAGGAATAATGCATACACAATGCTTAAAGTATTAGTTGAAAATGCAATGGTAAGTAGTGTACTATTTATTGACGATTTTGAGAAAATTCTTTCAATGATGAGAGCAAACCCTATAGAAGAACAAACAGAAGAAGTTTTTGACAGAAGTTGGCTTTTTGGTGCTATGCAATCGCCAGAAAAACGTACTGCGGATAAAATTTTAAAGAAAATCATCAATTTAAATAAAATTAAAGGTCTTAGAATCATTATTACTTTAAAATCAACTGAATTTTACAAAGAAATAATTGATAAATTAAAAGAAAAAGATAGTACTCTACTAAATATAGTAAGTGATCCTATTATTTTATCTAACTTTATTAAAGAAGATCTTACCTCATTTTATAAAAGGAATTTAGAATTCTTTTTTGGACACATCAATTATTTTGATTATTTAAAAGATTTTTCAAATTCTTCTTATCCTCTAAATGAAAATGTATTAAAATATATATATAATAAAACGAATGGCAATCCTAGAGGAATCATAAAGTTATTAATAAAGATATTTAATGATATTGTATTATCTTCTGAGGATTTAGAAGATATACTTAAAAAATATCAATAATTATACCGATTCATAATTTTCTTAAAATTATTTTTTCAAATATGTCAATTTCTTTGAGGAATTTCTCCATATACTCAATTTCCCAATTTGAATTAGATATTTTTTGCCGAAATGATTCCAAATAAAGTGCAGATCCAAAATATACAAGTAATAAAGTTCTAATTGCATTTTGTTTTAAAATTTTGTAATTATCTAAATAATTCAAAGAATTAAATAATTGATTATAATCAGGAAGAAATTTTTCTAATATTTTTACACAGAGTGTTTCTAACTCAGAACTTTTGGAGTTCAATGCTTGAAAAAGATGTCGTGCCATATTAAGTGGGAAGTCTTCTAAATTTAAAATTACTTGAAGTGTGTTAACTCTAATAGAAAAATAATCATCATTTACTGCATATCCTAATAATTTTAATACATCATTAGAGATATCGGAATTTGCAGAAATTTTTCCAATCGCTTGAATAATTTCATTTCTAACCCACATATCTGAGGTATAATATGTCTCTACTAAGAAAGACAAATATCTATCTTCTAATTTTATTAGATTACCAATCTCGCCTATCAAAAAAATCAAATTTAATTTAACGTTATCAAAAATCTGTGCGTCTAAATTATTCAAGAAATATTCTATATAATTTAGATATTCTTCTTGTGGATCTTCACTTAATTTTATTAAGAAACTATTTATTATTTCTGGGTCTTTGGCTCTTTTGATTTCTTCAAAATTATTTTTCATAAATTCCATAAATCTAAAGATAATTATTTATTTATCTGGATTGTCAACAACACTTTTTAAAGGTTTTATCATTTCAGTTTTTAACACAGAATAAAAAATCTTTCTAAACTTCTCGTTTTGAGTTAAAGGGATGAATTTTTCATTCATTTTTTTAGCATATTTATCGGTATGGGGGAAATCATAAAATCCATGTTCTTCATAATATCTATGATCAGCTTGGAACACAAACCTCATTCTACCATATACAGCATCTCTGAATATTTTATTTCCTCCTACTGAAAGGAATGTTTGTGGTTTTTTATATCCAGATTGGGAAAACATGATTAAATTTTTAGCTAAATTATAAATTAATGAATCTATAATCTTTGATTCTGCGTACTCATCAGTTATAATATCTACAAGGTTGCTTTCTTCAAGTTCAGGTATTGATTCGATGATTTGTCTTAAATTAGCAATTTGACCTAATGGTCCAGATATAAGAAAACCGAATTGTTTTTCCCTTAATGTAGGAATATGACCATTGAAAAAACTTCTGTCAAAAACCATTTTCCATCTTGATGATAAATATCTGTCTACTATGTTTCCCGCAAAAACTAAAATATCCGCAGATTCTAATGTCACACTCCAAAATTCTGTAAACTCATCCTTATCTTTATAGACACAAATATTATCATATCCACATTGAATACATCCTAAACAGCCACCTTTTATATCTAGATCATAGATATTTATTATCTCAATTATAGTAGAAAAACAACTTTGAAAACGTTGGATCATTTTCCCTAAATTAGAGCTTTTATCTACAGAATCTGTTATAATAAGTATTTTTTTTCCATTTGTATCTATTTTTTCTTCTTCTTTTTCAAGTTTTTCTGGTACATATTCAAAGGGTTGTTTAATTAGGGGTAAATTCTTTCGGGTTGTGGGAAGATTATTTTCAATCGCGTTAAACAGATTTTCAGCAAATAAAATTAGTTGCTCTCTCTTTTTTGGAATCATAAGGTCAAACATGTCTGCAGAAAAAGATCCAACATATTTCATTTCCAAATCATCACAAATAGCATTCATATAATTTATGGCAGTATGATCATAGAAATGAATTGATGTGGCTAAAACAGCAGTATACTTATTTTTAAAAGCTTCTTCCTTATGTCTTTCTGTAATAAGTTCAATAAATCGTTTATATTGAGAGGGAACAAGCATCACGTATAAAGGGAAAGCCCAAATAAAACTATCAGAATTCTTCACATCCTCTATAATTTCCTGAAATTTTTCCTCGTATTTTTCGAGTTTCTTAATTTGCTGAGCAACATTTAAGATTTTAAATTCATGTTGAGGAAATTTTTTCTGAATATATAAAATATATTGCATTGTTGCACTTTCAATCCCCTTAGGACTTCCGTTTAAGATGATTATTTTCAATTTTATATTCCTCTTTTAATATTAAT
>CAYPFJ010000002.1:0-143037 GCA_964409945.1 uncultured archaeon
ATTTCTGGCGGATCTGAAGTTCTAAGATTAAGAACAATTTTGGATAATTTTGAATATATACAAAAGGAAGAATAAAAATACTTAGCGGTAAGATGATTCAATCAAAGAGAAGAAAAGGTAAAAAAATAAATAAAGAACTTACAGAAAAGGAAAAGAAAACTATAGAATTAGCTAGTATTGCATGGAGTAAGACGTTAAAGGAATTTTATTATCCTCCTTTAAACGATCCTAATTATGTATTTGATTATACACATTTAGAGGGATTTTATATCGATCCTGAACACCGATGGCAAATCACAATGAATCTAGCTAACACACCATTATTTAAAGATGATCAGGAATATATTAACTATTTTTACATCATCTCGCTTCATGAAGTATCTCATTATCAAATCATTCCATACGATGGTCTGACACATGCTAAATTATTAAGAGCTGCTATGATCCATGTGAATCAAAATTATGCTCCTATTGTTGTAAATATTTTTTCAGATTTGATTATTGATACTAAATTATATCAGAGATATTCAAATCTTATTGAATGGGAAATGGCTGAAACCTATAAACATATCACAAGTAAAGGCTCGATAAGTAATTTTAGTAAATTTTTATTCCGAGCCTACGAGAAAATGTGGGGTAAAGATGTTATAGGTGATGAGAAACTTAAAGAAATGGATTCCTTAGCAGAAATAGTTTCTAAAATAATTCTCAAAAATTTCGAGGATGAATCAACGTGGGAAAAAAAGGTATCTGAAGTTGCAAGATCATTAAAAAGTCTAATACAAGATACGTTTACCTTAATAGGTACTGGAGGCTTAATAGATAAAAATAAAGAAAAGAGAAAAAGTCCCGGAGGAGCATTTATAGAAGTTCCTAAAGATGTATTAGAAGTTATGGATAATCCGTTAGAAAATAAAAATGCAGATAAATTAAAAGAAGGGAATGAAGATAATTTACGACAAAAATCAGAAGAATTTGCTAAAGATATCCCATATTCTGAATTTGGTGGACCTGCGCGTCAAGCTGGAATTTTGATTGATGGAAATGCTTTAGCTACTTGGTATAGAGGGCTAGCAAAAAATCTAATCGAAATAAAAATTTTTGAAGAAAAACCAGGAGGGCAATTACCAGTTTATCCAGAAGTTTGGCATATTGGAGATAGAATAGAAGACTTAGATATTGTTCAGAGTTTATTAAATAGTCCCGTAATGATTCCTAATATCACTACAAGAAAATGGGCATATAAAGAAGGTCCAGGTCATTTGGTTGAAAAACAAATCCCTGATCTTCTAATTGTTTTAGATTCTTCGGGTTCTATGGGTTGGAACTATACTTCAAGATCAACTCGTGGTAAGGGGCCATATCACACAGCTTTAGTAGCGGCATTTGCCTCTTTACATTGTGCTGCAAGTAAGGGTGCTAAATTTAGTATAATTAATTTCTCAAATAGAGCAGATATATGCCAATGGACATCCGATTATAATAAAGCCGAGAATGTGCTGTTGAGGTATCAGGGGGGAGGAACCTTTTTACCAATTAGAGAAATTGCAAATCAGTGTGAAAAAGCAGAAAAAAAGGCTCTTGTTTTTATCATCACCGATTTTGGCATCTATAATTGGAGTAAAACAAAAAAAATAATGATTGAGTTAGCTCAAAAAGGGCATAAAATTGTTGGATTTTTCATAGGTTCTACTAAGATACCTAAAGACAAATTTAAAAACCTTCTAAATAATGTAACCTTTTATGGGATAGGAAATACTAAAGATTTAATTAGTTTGGTTATAACTGAAGTCAAAAAATATTATTTATAGTTTATTTTTTTTTACTTAAAGATACGTAATCAATTTCTTTGAGTTTTTTTTCTCCCATGAAGTCTTCAAACTTAGTACCTTTATAAGATGGAGGATTAATTCTGCTTATAATCTATTGACTGACCAAGAAAAAATTCATTCAAATTTGGAGGAAAAAGTTGCAAATGCATAAGTGGTAATGAATTACCTTGAATCAGGTTTGTTAATTTCCCGTAAATACAATTTCATAAAATATCTTTGACTTTGACAATACATTAGTTTATCTCTTTGTGTTAAATGCTTGCATTTTTGTAATACTCTCTGGATATCTGTAAGTAGTTTGAAACTATCATATTTTGCCTTTTGTGGGAAATTTTCTACTGTATTTTTTATATTATTATTTACCTTAATTTCAAAAAACAAATTCTTAAGATTTAAAACGGGTTCTGAATTTTCTAATCTTAAATCTGTCAATACTTCTATTTCCTCTTCAAGATTTATTGAATTATCATTAATGGAATTACCAGGATTATATTCAATAAATACATCGCATATTCCTTTATGTCTATATCTACAATCTTGGCAATCATAAGAACAAGGAGAAGATTTGACTCGACAAATGTTTTGGATTTTTTTAAGAACATTTTCTGATTCGTGTATATTTGAACTCATCATTTTCATTACTTTTTCATTCAATTTTATGTAATTCTTCCAATATTTTTCTTATACTTTTCTGGTAATAGCAGAGAGATATCTAGATATATATTAAAAACATATGATTTCTTCTTTTGAAACTAAGCAATATCTAGGTAACATCTTCATTTAGTTTAGAAATATAAATTAATAAAAATTCAAAAAGATTAAAAAAAAATTATGGAACATTTTCCGATTTCAATAATTAAAGTGTGGAAAGAATACTATCAATATCAAGCCAACCTTTTAAGGCGTGAATAATTGTTCCTTGTTCATCAATAACAAATTGTCCAGGTCCCTGTTTTTCCCATCCTTCATATTCTCCGTGCTCAAAACCAAATTTTCTAGCTTCTTTAATTTTCAAAGGAATTTGAGAAACTGCTTCTTTTGTCATTAATCCTAAGCCATAATCTGCATATAATTCATCTTTTGAGCTTAAAATAACAGGAAAGTCAATCTTTTCTTTTTCAATATATTCTTTCGCTACTTTTTCGCCTGATTGAGTAATGTATAATATTTTCGCACCTTTTCTCTCAATTTCAGTCTTACGGGTCATCAGTTCCTTAAGATCCACTTGACAAATAGGACATCCAAAATATCTCGAAAAAATTAGTACAATTTTTTGATCTCTTATAAAACTTGCCAAATCAATAGTGCCAGCATTATATGATTTTAACTTAAATAATATCGCTTTATCTCCTATCTTTACTTCATTTTTTTCCATAATGTTCACTAGATTTAATTATTTTATATTAGAATGTTTAATTTCATAAAAAAGTTATGGTTCCAGTGAAGTTAAGAGATGATTTTAAATAATTCCTTTATAAGGGTAAATAATTCTTAGAAAAATATAATAAATTAATAATTCTTATTAACCCAATCTTCAAATTTACTTATTCTTAACTGTTCTGCCCATAAAGCTTTTATATTAGGTATATCAGGAAGTAATTTTTCTTTTTTTAGAAGTTGATATAATTTTTCTATTGATTTTTCAATTAAAATTTCATATAAGGGAGTTTTTTCATCAAGATCTTTCAATTTTTCTTGAGCTTGATTTTTTATTTGTTTAATAATATTAATCCAATTTCCTGTAAATTTCACTATATATTCTTCTAATTTCTCAGACAATTCTGTTGATAATACTGGAATGGTTAATTGATAATTCTTATTTATCAATCTAATTAAGTTATACCATTCTAAAGTCATAAGGTGATTTTCAATGGTTTCTTTTGTCCATTGGTAGGAAATCTGGCATTCATATTCTTCTTTAGTTATTAATAATGGTTTGGGAGAAAAGTTAACTTTTTCATAGATTTGCTGAAAGGTTTTTGGACCAGTAGCAAGTATTATCAAGATTTCACGCCTTACTTTATTATCTAAAACCCATGGTATTTCAGGATCATCCCATGGTTTTGAAGTCGCAAAATCGAACCAAGGTTGAATCTCATCTACATTTATTTTCCCTACAAAACGATAATCATGATATTTTGTATTTTCTTTCATAATTTTTCCTTCATTTATTAAATTTTAACTTAATGTTCTCAAATATTATTCTTCTTGAAGCATTGACTCTATAAGAATTTGAGTAGCCTCTTCCTCAGTTAAACCCTTAGCTTGTAGTTCGTCAAGCCATTTTTGTGGAAACCTACCTAAGGAAGCTTCATGTGAAACACTTGAAGTTGGATCTATGGCTCTGATAAAAGGACAAGCTCTACATATAGATCCTTTTCCTAATACAATTTCATTACACTCTACATGACCATTGCATCGTGGAGCATTTCCTTCCGTAATCCCATACATTAGCACTTCTCCACCGTCTTTAGCAGCTGCTTTCATTTTAATTACGCTTCGTGCATTTTCCCCCTCAAGAAAAACAGAATCTCTTATCCTGATCGAATCTTTTTTGCATTTTCCAAAAGCTCTAATATTTGACTTAATTACACTGTTTTTCATTGCATATATATCTAGCATTATTTTAACTTTACCGGGAGTACCTTTTGTTAAGTTAAAATTATTTTCAAAAATACTATTTTCACCGATGTACATATATCCAACTGGAGCAACTAATGCTCCTGAATTTTCACCATGATAATGAGTTTCACTATAAGTAAACTTACAATTTTTTCCAATGTAGAAATGACCAAACATTTTGTGGATGAGTCCATTTGCTTTAGGGAAACTACAATGTGCTTGTATAGTTACTTCTGTGTTATCTTCAGCAATAATTCTTGGAAAAATTTCTTGAACCCCTGTCTCTTTATTAGCACCAAAGCATAAATGAACTGGGTCTTCAATTTTTGTTCCTTGTTTAATTACAATATCTGCTACAATTCCATTTTCAATCTCTCTACCTTTTAAGATAACACCTTCTACTTGTTCTAATCCGCTAATCTTATTAAAATCTAATAAGAGTTTGGCTCCCTTCCCGTGTCCCGGTAAAAAGTCTCTAATATCAATATTATAATCTTCAAGACTTTCTAATATTTCTTCTGGATATTCTGTTTTACTCATAATCCTTGTTCCTCCTTAAATATTTTATCGATATAATCCTCATCAAAGCAAGTTTGTTTCCCATTGAACAATTTTCTTTTACAAAATTCTTTTAATCCTGCTTTAGCGCAATACCTTAGCATAACTTTCGGAAATACATCTGTTAGTATAGCATCACCCCTCCATATAAGAGTTCCATAATCTGCAACCATCCCAATATCTTCTCTGTGGGTAATCAATAGGATTGTCATATTCAATCCCTTGATTTTACCAAAAATATGTAAAAAATCTTCAATAACAATGAAATCTAATCCTGAATCTGGTTCATCTAGTATAACCAATCTGGGTCTCATCGCAATGGTTGCTGCTAACTCTACTCTCTTTCTCTCTCCTCCGCTTAAAGATTCATCAATAGTTCGATTCATATATCTTTCAGGCTCTAAGTTTACAATTTGTAAGGCTTCACGGATTATGTCTTTACTATTTGCTTTATCCTTAATACCAAGAGAAATATATTTTGGAATTGATAATCCATCGATTCTTGCTGGTTCTTGCCACGCTAAAGTTATTCCTAATTTGGCACGTTCTGATATACTCATATCTGTAATGTCAATTCCATCAAAATATATTTTTCCTTCAGAGGGTTTATAATTATTTAATCCCATTATAGTATATGCTAATGTTGATTTTCCAGATCCGTTTGGACCAATAACAGCATGAATTGAACCTTCTTTAACACCAAATGAGACCTTATTTATTATTACACATTCTTGATCAAATGTAGGTATTGTTAGATCTTTTACTTCTAATAGCATTTTAGAACACTAAATATTAAATTATTATAATTTTTAAGAGCTCTCAACTAAGATCTTAAATTCTCGTTTGAATAAAAATTTAAATTTTCTTTTAATATCATCAGAAGAAAAATAGAGATTTTAAATCTCTAATTAAATTATAGTAGATAACTTAAAAAAGACCTTTAATATTATATTCTTAGTTTTCATTATAAATCTTAAAAATAAAAAATGCATAATACTTTGTAATTTAAAAAAGTGAGAATAATGGTAAAGAAAGAGTACATATGTGACAAGGGAAAAAGAAGTTCAATCGTTATAGAAGATGTTTCAGTTGGAATTAGGGAAGGAGCGACACTCATTTTAGGATTTGCGGGAATTGGTCTTATCGGGCCTATTGTTGCTAATACTTTAATTGAACAATTACCAGATGTTAAAGAAATTGGTTTTATCACCAGTGAGTATCTCCCCCCAATCTCTGTGTTTTATGCGGGCGTTTTAAAACACCCATTCCGACTCCTTTATTCAGCTCAATCAAATCTTATAATAGGCATTTGTGAAGTTCCTTTTCAAATTCCAACTGCATACAATGATTTGAGTAAAACCATATGCAACTGGGCTTTATCGCAAGATGTTAAAGCAAAAGAGTTAGTCATTTTTCAAGGAATACCTCAAAGAGGTATTATTGATGAATATCCTGTATATTATGCTGCAGAAGAAGTAATGATTGATCAGCTTGAAAAATTTGGAATCAGTAAAGTTGAAAAGGGAATCATTGTGGGTCCTGAGGCAACTGTATTAAACGAAGCATTAGTAAATAGATTGAATGCTTATGCTTTATTTACTCCCGTGTTAGAAATCCCTACTCCAGAGGGTGCTGCGAGTATATTAGAAGTTTTAAGCAGAATTTATGACTTAAAGATTGATACTTCATCTCTAATAGAGCAGGGAAAAGAAATAAAAGCTAGGATGTTAGAGCTAGCACAAAAAGCTCAAGAGTATCAAAAACAACAACAATTACCTGGATCTGGAAAAGAGTACACCGGATATTTCCAATAACAAAAATCGTTTTCAAATTCATTTTAAATATTCAATCTTATTTTTTATTAAATGTTCTCTTATTTTAAGTAAAACATAAGAAATCTATGTATCTCCGAAGTTGACTTTTGATAAATTATAAAAATTACGTTTATAATTCACCTTTATTTAGATAGCTTGAAGGAAAATAAGGATTAAATTAAAATTAATTTTTGAGGTA
This sequence comes from uncultured archaeon, assembly GCA_964409945.1. Taxonomy (GTDB): domain Archaea; phylum Asgardarchaeota; class Lokiarchaeia; order Sigyniarchaeales; family SOKP01; genus Loki-b32. Next base: position 7,026 of record CAYPFJ010000002.1, read on the forward strand.
ATTTACTATTAAAGAAAAATTTATACCTGTTCAGATTGATCAGGAGTTGTGTTTAAGATGTGAACGTTGTTTACGAGCTTGTAAAGCTAAAGCAATATACTTTGAGCATGGAATAAGAAAAGTCGATTATATTAAATGTAAAGCATGTTTAAACTGTGTTCAAGTATGTCCAAGAAACGCAATAGAAGTAACTTCTATTACACATGCAGATCAAATTGTCAGTATTAAGATAGACCACGAAAAATGTAATATGTGTGAAATTTGCCTTGATGAAAATGGAAAATTCTGCCCAAAAAATCTTTTTTATAAAGATATTGTAAAAAAAGTAGGAAAGGAAGAAGAAGGAATAAGGTTTAAATTTAGAGAGATAGCAAAATGTCAAGGTTGCTTAAAGTGCGAATTGTCTTGCCCAGAAGGGGCAATAGAACCAGTGAAATTTGAAGCTTAAATCTAAAATGAAATTTTTAGCTTTTCTCCTTAACTTTTTTCAAAATTAGTTTTCTAATATCTTCAAATTTCTTTATTACAACAATCCCTTCCATCTGATTTAATTTTTTTATATTTTCAATTTCAACATCTCTAATTTTTAAGATTAAAGGAGAACCGTCAGGTCGAGAAGTAACAATTGGCTCAGTATCTTGATCCGATGGAAAAACATAGACTATCTGTCCTCCTTTAATGGCTTGAGCCACACAATTTGTTATTAAAGTATCTGCGATACCATATACAATTTTAGCTACACTATTAGCAGAAACTGGGCAAGCCATAAATAAATCGTAATTCCCGATTTGCAGAGGTCCAGCATAAAAAGGAATATTTGGCGTTTTTTCGACTTTCACCTTTTTGACAACTTCAGTGAGAACTAACCACTTTTTATACCACTTAACTACAGCACTCCCTTCTTTTGATAAAATAACAGTTAAATCTATATTAAAATCATCTTGTAATTCTTTCATCAAATCAATGGATTCTTGAAGAACATAACCCGTTCCTGTTATACCCCACATTAATTTAAACATTTCAAATACTTAGTTTTATTTATTATTATATCTACTAATAAGAAGAATTAATAATTTAAGCATAATAAATATTTAATGAGAATAACCTAAAATTATTAGCTATAGATTTAATATGAATGATTCAAAATATATCTATCTTGATAATGCTGCGACGACTCCAATGGATCCTAGGGTTATTGAAGAGGTTACTAAACACTTTAGAGAGACTTATGGAAATTCTTCGAGCTTGCACTCAGTTGGGCAAAAAGCAGGGCAAGTATTGTTAAAATCACGCGAAATTATTGCATCATTAATTAATGCGAATAGAGATGATATTTTTTTCACTTCATCAGGAACAGAGGCAGATAATATTGCTATTTTTGGTGTTTCTTCAAAAAATAAAGAAAGAGGAAATCATATAATTACAACTTCAATTGAGCATCATGCAGTAGAAAACCCATATAAAGAATTAGAGAAAAAAGGATTTGAAATTAGTTTTTTACCGGTCGATAAATATGGATTAATTGATCCAAAAGATTTAGAGGGTGTAATTAATGATAAAACTATCCTAATTAGTATAATGTTTGCTAACAACGAAATTGGAACAATTGAGCCAATTAAAGAGATTGGTGCAATAGCGAAAAAACATGATGTTATATTTCATACTGATGCTGTTCAAGCATTCGGAAAAGTTCCAATTGACGTAAATGAGATGAACATTGATTTGTTATCTGCTTCCGCTCATAAGCTTTTTGGACCTAAAGGTGTAGGTATGTTATATATTCGTAATCAAGGAGTAAGAGAAGGTTGGGGTAAATATATTGCACCTATAATGTATGGTGGAGGTCATGAAAGGGATATAAGACCAAGTACAGTAAATGTTCCCGGTATTGCTGGTTTTGCAAAAGCTGTAGAAATCGCAAAGGAAGAAATGGAAAAAGAAATGGAAAGACAAATTAGATTAAGGGATAGAATTATAAATTTTGCAACTACAAATATCGAAGATTGTTATTTAAGTGGACATCCTACTCAAAGATTGCCAAATAATGTAAATTTAGGTTTTAAATATATAGAAGGAGAGTCAATTGTATTAGATTTGGATGCAGAAGGAATTGCAACCTCTACTGGCTCAGCATGTTCATCAAAATCATTAGACCCTAGTCATGTATTGCTAGCACTAGGATTAAAACCAGAGGACGCTCATGGTTCATTGAGAGTCTCAATAGGTCGGTTTACAACTGAGGAAGATATTGATTTTTTCCTCAAGAAATTACCCTCTGTAATAGAGAGATTGCGAAAAATATCCCCTCTTAAAAAGGGAGTTAAATATATGTTTGATGAAACAGCGATAAATCATCATCATTAACTCTTTTACTCAAAGAATTATTGATAATTAGGAAACCTAACGATATATGTCATTAGGGGGCTCGGTCTCTATTATTGTATGATTTCCACTACTCCAAGAATTAATAGTTCCAGACCAATTTGGAAATAAACTAAATCTCGGTCTTAGGTAAATTTTAACCCAATCATGGGGTGCAATCATAACATGCCTTGCTAATTCCATTTCCCAAAATGCTGATTTGAAAAGATAATGTTCGACCACTAGTATAAATGGTGCATTTCCAAATCCTTCCCAAACGGTACTCTCATTAATTTTAAAATTCGAATGATTGCTGGATAAATAATTGACAAAAACATCTCTCATTAATTCGATTGTGGGTGAAATATTTGATGTCCAGTTTAGCACCTGCACTTTTGCATAATCTTTTTTGGAGATCCTTCCACTGCTGGCTACTGCTTCAATTTCAATTATATTATTGAGATGAGTTACATTAGGATATAAAAACACCTCAACTATCTTTCTTAATGGCTCATTTTCCCAAATTTTATATTCTAATTCAATCGATATGTTAGTTTTTATCGATATAGATAAATTAGACATTAATTCATTGCTATTGGTTCTTATATCTAAAAGCAACCATGCTGAATGATTTGAATATGATTTCATTTCTTTAGGCGTAAATTCAATTTGGAGGTTTTTTTGTTCTGGCGTATTGAAAATTATAAAAAAAACAATTGGCATTGAAGCTATAATCAACGTAATTCCCACTATAGACGCAATCGTATACTTTTTATTCCATTTCATAACAATTCAACTAAAAAAAAACGATAATAAGGCTAAATATCCAATGGAAAAAATAATATGAATTATAGCAAATGTAGCACCAACTTTCAATAATCTTTTAAAATTTAGATTTTCCACATCATTATTTTGAGCAATTTTAAGTGTCATTACATCACAAGCCGCTCCTTGGGGTATAAGGTTTCCCCCAATATTTACTGCTATAATTAACGAATAATATAAAGGGATTGAAGGGAATCCAAAGCCAGCGGGGATAGGAGCCACCAACAAATTTACGATTGGAATAAAAACTAATGCTGTAGGAGTATTAGCAACAAATCCCGACACAAAACTAACAAGTACCAATATAATTAAACTTACTAAGAAAGGATTTAAAGTTTGAAACGGGATTCCTTTAAAAAGTTCATCAAAACCAGCTACTCCTAAACAACCAACAACAACATATAATGAAATAAAGAAAAATATGATTTCCCATTCAATATCTTTTAAAAATTCACCCATTTTTTTGTGAGTAAATTTTTTATTAATTAATACTAATAAAAATGCTGAAAATGCTGCTGTTAAATAAAGAAATGGTAAAATTGCAAAAAGAATGATAGTAACAATTATTGCAATACTATTAAAATAAAACATTCTTTTATCTGATATCATTACTTTAGCATCTACTAAATCCAAAACGTATTTTTTTTGAAGATCTTCTATTTCTGGTTCTTTACTCAATTGGAATTTATCTAATAAAAAAATTGTTATGAATAAAAGGAAAAAAGAAAATACCCAATAGTAGGTTATGAAATAAATGGTATCTAGATTAAATGCAGCGGAGATAATAATATTTTCTCCACTAGAGAATGGAGTTATAATTGATCCTATATTTATACAAATTGTCATTCCTAATAAATAAGTCCCTGCTCTTATTTTTAAAAAACGACATAAACGTATTACAACTGGTGCTAATATTAATACAACAACAACATCACTAATAATAGATGCTAAAATAGTTGTAATAAAACATAATAAATAAAAGAATATTTTTCTATTTCCCTTTGAAATTTTAAAAAGTTTTACCGCTAAAAATTCTAAAATATTCGAATCTTGAGCGATTTTAGTGATAATACTCATGCACAAGATAACTATTATGGCCTCAAATTCAATAAATGATACAAAAGTAGATATTGTTAAACCTTTCGTTATACCAGTAATTGTGCCAGCTGTAAAACAACATAATAAAGAAATGGTTACAAAATCTAATTTCTTTGACGAATAACTAATTAATATAATAATAAAAATAATAAATATTACAATAAGGAGCCATGGATCTTCCAACATACGTAATTATAAAGGAATTTATTTATAAAATAATTTTTATTAAAGTTAATTAATAATTTAAATTTGATTAATTATTTTCGCCTTATTCCTTCTTTTTCAAAATGGAAAGTAAGAATTATTTAAATCAAATGAATTGCAGATAACACAATAATTTCGAATTTTCTTAAAAAGAGAGTATTCCTAAATATATTTTATTTAATATAATTCAACTTACAAGAAAATGTCTGGTGAAGGAGAATCCTCGGTTTTTTTTGACATAATTTTATCTATTGCCATGATAAAATCTTCACTCGAAATAATTTCAGAATTTCTTCTAATGGCATACATTCCTGCTTCTGTACAAATACCTTTAATGTCAGAACCTGTTGCACCTTGAGTATGAGCACTTAAATACTTTACTTCAATATTTTCTTCAATATGTAGATTTTTCATATGAACCCTAAAGATTGCTTCTCTGGCTTTTTCATTAGGAATGGGAAATTCTACTATTCGATCAAATCGACCCGGTCTTAATAAAGCTGGATCCAATATATCTGATCTATTTGTTGCCCCTATAAATTTTATATCACCTCTTTGATCAAACCCGTCTAATTCACTTAATAGTTGCATTAATGTTCTATTTACTTCTCTATCACCTGAAGTATCATCTTGCATCCTAACAGCACCTATTGCGTCTAATTCATCTATAAACAAGATAGCAGGTGCTTTCTGTCTTGCTAAACTAAAAATTTCTCTGACATATTGAGCACCTTCACCTATGAATTTTTGAACTAATTCTGTTGCAACTACTTTAATAAATGTTGCATTTGTTTCATGAGCAACAGCTTTAGCTAGTAAAGTTTTCCCCGTTCCTGGTAAACCATAAAAAAGAACACCTTTAGGTGGTTCTACCCCAATCTTTTGGAATAATTCAGGTTTTTTCAATGGTAATTCTATTATCTCTTTAACTTCTTGAATTTGATATTCTAAACCTCCTATATCATCATAGGAAACACCAGTTAGACTTTCTATTATTTCCATACCCCTAACAAATGGGTTTAAATTGGAAGGTAATAGTTCCATTACTGCATAATTTCTTTGATTTAAGGCAACATGTAAACCGGGTACAAGCTTCTCCTTTTGCAATCTATTGCTAATTCTAACAATAAAACTAGCGCTAGGTGAACTATCTACAATAGCACGATCATTATTATCATCTAATATATCAGTTATATGTCCCGATAATAATGGAAGTTCACTTAACCGATCAATTTCTTCACGTAAACTTTTTATTTCAAATTCTGCTTTTGTTAACCCATTATTTAATAAATTTATTTCGATTTTTCTTTCTTTTATTTTTTCTTCAAGATGCCGTATATATGAAGTTATTTTCTCAACGTTTTCTGGATCTTTTTTACCATTTTCAATTTCTGTTGCGGTCATTTTATTATAGGGATATGATATTCTAAATATAATTATGTTAATCCAATTCTTTTAATTGCTACTTCTAAAATCTTTTTTAACATTTCCTGGTATGGAATATTTGCAAAATTACACATTTTTGCTAGATGACCATCCCAGCACCAACCAGGATTAGGATTTACTTCTAAAAGCTTAGGATTTCCTTTATCATCTAAACGCCAATCAAATCGCGCATAATCTTGACATTCTAATCGTTCAAATAATTTAAGAGAACAATGTTCAATAATTTCAATAACATCATGTGAAAGATTTGCAGGAATGGATTTAATATTCCAATAAGGAGAATCTGGTAACCATTTTGCCTCATAACCACATATTTTTGGTAAATCTGAAGGCAAATTTGAATAATCTTCCTCGATTATGGGGAGAATAATAAAATTATCTGTTTGATTTCCAATAATTCCAACCGTGAGATCCTTACCAGTAAGAAATTGTTCAACTAAAACTGGTTTATCATAGCCAAAATTTTCACGAATCTCTGAAATTGCACTTAATAATTCCTCTCCATCATTAACAACACTTCTCTGAGTAATTCCATAACTAGAGTCCCCAAAATTTGGTTTTACAATTGCAGGAAAATATAAGGGTAAATCTATTATTTTTTCTTCTGGTTTAATGAAAATAGCTTCAGGAACGGGAATCTCTAATTCTTTTGCAATACCTCGTACTAAGGATTTATCATAACAAAAGGCCAAACATTGAGGTCCAGATCCTGTATATGGAAGTTTCAGAATTTCTAGTAAAGCGGGTATATGTAATTCCTTCCTAGCTTCGTTGTAATAACCTTCATCACACAAATTAAAAACAAAATCAACTTTTCCTTTCAAATTTAGTAAATCTTGAATAAGAGTACTGTGATTGTTTAAAAATGAAAAATTATATTCATTAAGCTCCTTTAGTGCTGTTTTTAATTGAAATATTGTAAAGAAATCATCATCATCGAATTTATTTAAGGGTTTAAGTATATCGGGTTTAGTAGGGTCTCCAAAAATAACAACACTATTTCTCTTAGCTTTTTTTTCTTTCTTTTTAATCTCTGTCCATTCTTTTTTAACGATAGCGCTAACGATAATCCTTTTTTCCATCATGCCTAAATCTTGATCTCGTTGAGAATCAGGAGTAATTGAACCATGGAATTTTACATCACTAAAACCTACGTTTTCTAATAACTCTGAAATTGTTCTTTTTGAGTATAATCTTTCCGCATAAAACTGATCCACTAATACTCCTTTATTAACATGGGTTATTACTTCCCGTGAAATCAATTTTTGTTTGTCTAAAGATAAAGATCTTTCTCGACAAACGAAAAAATTCTTATCAATCCATTCCCATGAACGTGGTTGAAAATTTTGTTTAACGTAATCACCATCAGTTATATCTATTAATATTTTTCCCCATGGTTTTAAAACACGGAAAACTTCTTTTAATACCAGAAGATCATCATTAATTGATTCAAAATATCCAAAGCTATTACCTAAAATCATGACAAAATCAAATGTATCTGGAGTATATTGTAGTTTTCTCGCATCACCTTCACGAAATTTGCATGAAACCCCACTTTTTTTAGCGTTTGATTTGGCTTTTTGAATTAGAAACCTTGAACGATCTAATCCACATATATTTTTAAAATTATTATTAGCAAGTTCAATAGAATGTCTACCTTGACCACAACAGAGATCGAGAATCTGATGTTCTGGTTGAAAATTCATTATTTTCAAAAAATAATTCACTTCAAATTCAGTAATTTTTTGATCTTCTACTACATCCCCATCTGTTTTTAGATAATAGGCGTTAAATATCCTTTTCCACCAATCTTTTTTGACATATTCTTCTAAGTCAACAACAGGACCAAGACATTTAGATGAATTTTTTTCTTTACTTTCAAAATTTCTTTTTTTATTACTTATGCTTTCTATTTGAGAATTCATTATGGTTTTACAGTTAGAATTTTAATTTTGATAAAATCTGAAGAAAGTAAAGACTTTTTACGTTGAATGAAGTTTTTAAGAATTTTATATATTTACTAAAAAGAGTTACACAGAGATTAATCTCTTTTAAATTTTCAATTTTAATATTATATATCATCTATTATTTGATCGATTATCCTTAATATGTTATTTAGATTTAATTTTACTTCATTCTATTAAAAATTTATATTTGAAATTAAATATAAATTAACTCATTTAAAAACTTTTCTCTTAGATTTTTACGCTCCAAGGCATATTTAAATTAGATTAGATATTTTGTAATTAATAAATTAGTTCTTCAATCTTAGAAATCGGATATAAAATTAATCTAATGAGATAAATGTGAATTTAATTTAACACCTTCTCCTCTTTTTATATGCATATTGGGATATTAGGTGTTTTCTCTAAAAATGTTTTTTTATTTGCTTTCAAAAGTGATTATTTTATATAAGAGATGATTTTACATTTTGAATTTAGAGAAGAAAATAAAAAATTACTCGATTTTATAATAGATTCTAAAAAGATATTAAATTTTTAGAAATCAATCAAGAACTATAATTAATTTTTAATTAAAGGAAACAGCATTATTTTACGTATGATAAAAATTAACTGTTATAGTTGGTAAAAGTATACATAATGAATTTTGAATATTTTACAATCTCAATTAATCTTCTTAATTTTAATTAATGTTAATAAAATTAAAAAACTTTATATATTTAATAAGTCTTTTATCGTAATTGAAAATATATCATTATTTTAATCTATTATAAATAATAAAAAAAGAGGTTAAAATCATGAATACAAAACGAAAAATTGGAAAGAAAAAATTCGAAGAAGAAGATTATTGGGATGAGGACGTAGAATACGATGATAATAAATGCTGGGATGAAGATTGGGAAGATTATCAGGATTTAAAAGAAGACTTTTTCTAATTGACTTCAGAATGACATTATGCCTAATTTTATTAATCTATAAAATACGAAATGCTTAATTGATCCAATTTTTTTGATAAATGATTTAATAAACTAAAATAATAAATTTAAATAAGAAAATGAAAAATCGAAATTACTTAGCAATTCTAATATTAATCGGCGGAAAGAGCACTCGTTTTGGTACTGAAAAAGCGATTATCGAGATATATGGTAAACCTTTAATCTTACATCAATTAGAAATTTTAGCTAAAATTGATCAAGATATCTATTTAGTCGCTCATTCTGAAGAACAAATATATACTTATAGAAAACTAATAGATTTTCCAAAAGATATTAATTTTATAGTAGATGATAGGGATATTTTTGAACATCCTAAGATTTTCAAACCAATGTTAGGTATATATTCTGGATTAAAAGAATTGAATAGATTAGGCTTTGAAAAAGCATTTGTGTTATCTTGTGATATGCCTCTCATTAATCCCGATGTAATTAATTTAATGATAAATGAGTCTAAGGAATTTGAATGTTGTATCCCAAGATGGAGTAATGGCTTTTTAGAATTGTTTTTTGCTATTTATCCGGTCGGGAAAGGATATCTAAAAGCCAAAGAAATTCTGATAACTGAAAATTATGGATTAATAAATTTCATTGATAAGAATTGGAAAATAAATTATGTTTCAGTAGAAAACACTATTCAACCTTTAGATAAAAATTTATCAAGTTTGATAAACATTAATGGACCAATAGATCTTGATAAATTAATAAAATTAAATAAACAACCCTTGAATTTATAAAAAAAAATTTAAAACTGTGTTAGTATAATGAGTGGAAATGACTACAAATACTGTAAATTGGAAAATGACGTTATTTATATAAAAGAGAATTTTAAGAAAAAAGGAAAAGAATATGGCATTGTGAAATTAAATAAAAATCAAATTAATGCACTAGCACAATGTATAGATTTACAATCCGTAGCAGCATTAGTTTCTCCAAGATTTAGTCAAAGAATAGAACATTTTCTACTACCTCGAATTGATGAAATAAGTAGAATAGTATATGCATTAAAGCCATTTCCTGATGAATTGGGAATTGAAATGTCAAAAGAAAATTATACAGATATTCTTAAAGGACTTAATATTGGTAGTGTTATTAGAGGTTTAAGAGATAGAGGTTACTCTGTAGAGGAATTAAATACAGCACTCAAAAAAATCAAATTTTATAAGTAAAATAAGTTTTTTAGACTCTCAAAATTTTTTTTTTCAATACATATCTTTATCATAAAATAATTTAAACATTTCTTATCTACGCAACAAAAATTATCAAAAAGTAATAGAAATCTAAAATTTCTAGAATACCGATTAACTAAATTGTTTAAATTTATAGTTCAATATTTCTAAAAAATGAAAATAATAGATAAGTTTATTAAGCTGATACTCTAGTTAAAATATTCAACGGAGTGATATATTTAAAATTATTAAAATCTTTAAAAAGTGATATTGTAAATGAAAAGTTATAGAGAACAATTGAACTTTAGAGAAAAAACAGAAGATAAATGCTGTGAAGATCAGTGTATAGCTCTTAAAGGGGGTAATAAAGTTTGTTTGAATTGTGGAATGGTATTAGATGTTCATTTGGTTGAAAATGAAAGAAGAGCTTATAATAATGAAGAAATTGAAAAAAGAAAACAAAATGAACCTAGATGGAGAGAATTTGGATCGAGAACAGTACTTCCTAATCACAAAATAGACTATAAAGGACATTATTTGAATGCTGAAAAGAAGACCTTATTTTTACGTTTATCCAAAATTCAAAATTCTTTAATTTCAAGCATAGAAAGAAATTTTTGGGAGGCTAAACCAAAAATGAAACAGCTTACTTCAAAATTAAATATTCCTGAATATATACACGAAACAGCGTGGAAAATTTACACTCTCACAGCAAAAAAGAAATTGACAATGGGACGTTCAATTGAGGGATTTATAGCTGCTTCTTTATACGTTGCTATTAGAGTCCATGAATTTCCAAAAGTATTAGAAGAAATTAGTGATGCTGCTATGATTCCCCGAAAATCTATAATACATTCATTAGGTTTACTTCTTAAAGAGATTTTACCCGAATTAAACCTTAGTTATAAGCCTATTAGTGTTAAACAATTGATATTTAAATTTGGAAATGAATTAGGACTTCCGATAGAAATCCAAAAGAACGCTTTACATTTAGTTTCTATCACATCTAAGAGGGGACTCGCTTTAATAGGTAAAGATCCAAAAGGGCTTGCCGCTTCAGCTATTTATTTAGCTGTAAAATCAACAAATAAAAGGATGACTCAAACTGAAATTGCTAAAGCTGCTAAAATAACAGAAGTTACATTAAGATCACGAATAAAAGATTTTAAGAACAAACTTGCTTTAGTTGAGTGATTCCATAACTCTAAATTTAATAACTTTTATGGCCTTATTTTTCTAAAAATGAGATAACTGGTTTTTTTTTAAAAATTAAAATATAATAGTGAAATAGGTTAAATAGATGACTCTTTTTATTGCATTAATGGAAAATCCAATTTTTTCTCTTATTATTTTACCTTTATTGATACTTACGGCTCGCGTTTTTGATGTAACACTTGGAACTTTAAGAATTGTTTTCATATCTCAAGGGAGACGCAAATTAGCTCCAATTGTTGGTTTTTTTGAAATATTCATTTGGCTATTAGCAATGGGTCAAATTTTCAATAATTTAACGAATTTTATTTATTACTTTGCATACGCCGGAGGTTTTGCAATAGGCAACTATGTTGGATTAATAGTTGAAGATAAAATATCTTTAGGTTTATTAAGTTTACAATTAATCATTAGAGAAAATCCGGAAAATTTAATTGGGCTATTAAAAGAAAATGGGTATAGTTTAACCATAATGTCTGCTGAAGGGGCAAGAGGTATAGTAAAATTAGTATTATTAATTATTAAACGAAAAAATCTACCAAAAATCCTAGAGCTTATACGGCAGAATAACCCAAAGGCATTTATATCAATTGAACAAGTAAAATCTGTGAGAGGAGGTAATTTTCCTTCACATACAAAAACTAGATGGGAGCTTTTTAATAGAAGGAAGAGATGATAGCTCTAATTTAAAATAGGGAGCCATATTCTCTTTTTAAATTGAAATTAAATTAGTATTTGCTATTAAGAATTATTTATTATCTAATAATGAAAAGATCTGTTAATTGATATTAATAAACTTAATTTATTATCATCTTTACCTTATAAATAAGAAGGATGAGATAGTTTTAATGTTTTTAGTGTTAATAAATTAATTCCGGAATCGATAAAAAAAATAGTAATTGTTAATTTACTTGACAAATATCATTAAATAAATGATTGTTGAGGAATTTAAATTTTTAGAAAAAAAAATTCCAATTGAACGAAGAGAAGAATTTAGCTCTTCTTATAAAATCAAATCTTATGAAATAAAAGTAAGATTCATGGAAGAGAGAAAAATTCCTCAGAAAAATATTGAAGATGTTCTTACTCATTTTTTCAAGATTAATATAAACATCTCGAAAAAAACAAAAAACTCAATATCTAAAATAATATTCTCCCAAAAAGATAGAATTTTAATATTAATTACCCCTTCTGGGAAAGATATTATTCTAAATCGAGATAGATTAATTAAAGATTATGGATGGTTCTTTTTCATAGAAAAGCCAGAAAAAAAAGAAAAAGAATTAAAAAAGAAAAAGCCTAAAAAGAAAGAGGAAAGAAAGGAAGAAAATACCATAGGTAAAGAAGAATTTCATTTTGAAGAGATAATAATTCCTTTAAAACAAAAGGAAAATATGAGAGCATTATATAGAACAAAAGAATATAATCAATACCTAAAACTAATTAAATCCGAAGAATTACCTCAAATTCCTATAAAAGATGTTCTTGCAGATTTTTTCTTTAAAGATGAGCTCGTTCCAGCTGAAGAAAAAAAAGGTATTAGAAAGATTATCTATTATCATAAGGAAAAAGTCATAGTCATTAAATCTCTTGTAGGTGATGAAATGTATGAAAACCTGGAGAGATTAGTTAAAAGATATGGTTGGTATTTTTATATAACTGGAGTTTCTGTAGGAAAATGTGAAATTTGCATCGCAATTGATAAAATAGAAAAAAGATTTGATGCAGAATATTTTTCTAATATCTCTCTTAAAAATAATAATGAAAAAGATATTAGAGTAAGTATTTACCCCATTGTTCTTAAACCGAATCATAATTGCCATATATTAGGATTAGGAAATCTGAATATCTTATTGGATTGTGGACTTTCAGAAAAAGATGAAGAAAATGAAATTGAAGGGGATATTCGGCATATTGAAGATTATCTTCAGAATTTACCACGGTATCTTTTAGAAGAAGAAAAAATTAAAAAAAATATTACCAATAATGATCAAGATGAGATAATTCTAGAAAACATTCCAAAAAATCCTAAAATTAATGCCATTTTTATATCACATAGTCATTATGATCATGTTTCTGGGCTAAAGGAATTAATTAAATTATATCCAGATGTACCTATTTTTAGTTCTAGAATAAGTCTTGATTTATATCTCCTTAGGGATTCAAACTTCTTAAAACAAGAAAATCATACGGAAATTGAAGAAGATGAATACCTAAATATCATTAGAAATATAGTTTATGTTGAAAACGGTACTAAAATCGACTTTAAAGAAAAAGATTGTCATCTTTCATTTTTCCATGCTGGTCATATGCCCGGGGCTTTGATGATGTTGGCAAAAACAGATGATTTTAGATTCTTATATACAGGAGACTATACTTACATTGATATTACACCATTTGCAGGCACTAGACGATTTTTAGAACAAATATCTCGCCCTATAGACTATTTACTTATTGATGGTACTGCCGCTCAAGAAGATTTTGGAAATATTTCTGATCAATTTCATAGTTTAATCTTGTTTTTAGAGCAAAAGGCAGAATATGGAGATAGCTCTCTCATTGGGGCAGATCCATCAAGTTTGGCTATAAGTTTTATGTTAACCTTCTGGAGATATTTTAGAAAACTTCAATTACGGCGTGGTTTCAAGAAACGCCCTAACATTTATGTAGACATGATGGTGAGGAAAAATATCCAAGTTATCAACCATCGTTATGAGTACATTTATGGTCCAATTTCAAGATTAATTAGAGATAAGGCAAATCCTTTTAATAGCATAAAGTTTAGATGGTTTGATCACTCTAATTTAGACTTTTTACGTAGAAAAAACAATATCATTATTTCTCATCCACCAGATCTTTCTTATGGATTAATTAGAAATATTATTAATATTATAGGACGTAGCCCTCATAATTTTGTTTTTCTCGCAGGCTCTATTCATGAGTCTCCTGGCGCAGAATTGGTTGAAGGTGCTGATGAAATCCAGTTCTCTGAGACATGGAAAATGCCATTTCGTGCATTCTTGCTTAATACTTTTGCACCTCATATTAAAATAAAACTACATGCCGATAAAAATCAATTAAGAGAAATGATAAAAAGTCTAGAACCAAAAGAAGTCTGTTTTTTCCACCAATCTGCTAAAAAATTAACAGAAGTAGTAGAATATGTAAATGAATTAGGTGTTGAAAGAGTTACATTACCTATAAAGAGAAAACTCCTAATATTAAAATAATGTGTATAATTTATAAGAAACAAACCATAAATCTTTATGATATCAATATATTATTTTTCATAGAATTACACATATAATAAGGTGATTAAGCATATATTCTGATAAAGTAATGGAGCACTTCAGAAATCCACGAAATATGGGTGAAATGAAAGATGCTGATGCGATTGGGGAATTTGGAAACCCTATATGTGGAGATCTCATGGAAATTTATATTAAAGTAAGAGAAGAGAATGGAAAAGAATATATTACTGATATATCTTTTCAAACCTTTGGTTGTGCGGCTGCTATAGCCTCCTCATCAATGTTAACAGAACTAGCTAAGGGGAAGAGCTTAGATGAGGCAATGAATATTTCTAGAGATGATGTTGCTACTTCATTAGATGGATTACCTCCCATTAAATTACATTGCTCAAATTTAGCAGCAGATGCATTAAGAGATGCGATAAAAAAATATCGAGAAAAGAAAAAATAGAATCTATATCTTTTAAAAGTGTTTAAATGTCTTTTATAATAAAATTGCAATAGATTTTCTGCTGTTGAGAGTATTATGGACTTTTCTAACCGTATAACTGATATAATTCGAGAACGAACATCTCGTCGGACTTATTCAGGTCAATCTCTCGATAAAGCTATGAGAGAAAAGATAAATAAATTATTGGAGAATCATGATTTAAAAAGTCCTTTTAGTGAATATTCTGGAAAGGCGAGATTCGAACTTATTAGTGTGCCAGAATTTGATACTAATGAAAGAAAGAAAATAGGGACTTACGGTTTAATTAAAGGAGCTCAAGATTTTATTGTGGGTGCTGTTGAAAAGTCTAAATTTGATCGTGAACATTTTGGATATCTTATGGAAACCATCATATTAGCTGCCACAGATATAGGCTTAGGAACTTGTTGGTTAGGAGGTTTCTTTAATAAAAGTCTTTTTTCTGCAAAAATTAATAGCAGTTCGAATGAAATTGTCCCTGCTATTACTCCTATTGGCTATTATCTTCAAAGAACAATTAAGGAAAAAGCAATTCGATCATTCGTGAAAGCAAATAAACGATTCTCATGGGATCGTTTATTTTTTAATGGCAAATTGAATACTCCACTTACTTCTGAAGATAGAGGAGGGTATTCTGAATTACTCGAAATGGTTAGACTCGGTCCTTCTGCCAGTAATAAACAACCTTGGAGAATTATTAAGGATCCAAACATAAATAACTTTCATTTTTATACTGTGAAAACTAGTTCAGTTTATAGTAAATTTCCACCTTTAGATATTGGAATAGCAGTATGTCACTTTGATCTTACAGCAAAAGAATTAGGTATTAATGGAACTTGGTTATTTGAAAATCCTCAAATTCTTGGAACAGAAGATTTAATATATAAAATTTCTTGGAATGAATACAAATAATAATAAATCTATCCAATGGCTTATCAAATTTCTAAAAGTAAAACTAATAAAAATTCTTTAAATTATAATCGGTACTTATAATTATAGAATTTGGTATCCTATCTTAATGATATACAATTTAAATTTGATAAATGTGAGGTGTTAAAAAAGTGATCTTTATACCTTTTCATATATATGCATTTACTCCCTTTCACTGGATTTTCATGCTTTTAGGAGGTATTCTTTATTTTGTTATCAGTTTATTTATCGCAAAATATATACATAAAGATGCACTTAAGAGAGGAATTAAAAATAGTGAATTTTGGTTATTAATCGGTTTTATTCTTAACTTGATCGGATTACTACTATATGTATTCGTAAGAAAAAATTATGAACAAAGAACTTAATATTTAAAATCTAGTGAGATAAGTAAACATAAATTTTTTTAAATTTTTTTTCAGCTATAATGTACTTAAGATCATTTTTCTATTGAATTATTATTTGTGATAAGAATCAATATAAGCTTTCGCGCAATGCTTACAACAGAAATTTAATTCTTTACCATGAAATAATTCAACATGAAAATCTTCATAAAGTTTTACTCCACAACTTGCACATATTTTTAATTTTGACTTTATTGCAACTTCTATTAAGTTATCAAACCTGGAGAAAATTCTGTCAACAAATTCAAATCCAGAAGGAGTTAATTTAAAACCTTTAGACCTTTTTGATTTTGGAGTTGGGACATCTTCAATATATCCTTCTACTTTTAATTTATTAAGAAAATCATATACATAAGTAGGACTAGCAGTTGTATGCAAATCTCTATCAAGCCGTTTCAAAATAGAATATCCTGTTATAGATGTTTCTGATTTTAACAGCATTAATATAAAAAATCGTGATAAACTTTGGACTTTAATATTATCTTCTACACTCATTGTAAAAATCCCTATTAAAACAAATAATTAATGAATAAATAAGATTTAAAAATTTTGTATATATAATATAATAAATATACTTAAATATATACTTTCCAGTATATATATTAAATATTAAAATTCTTTTAATAAATTATAACAAAAATAAACGGAGAAAATTTAATGATCTTAGATAATGGGGATGAATTTACACATCATATGATGATGGATTGGGAGCTTGGAAATTGGATATATATAATTTTAGGGTTAGGGATAATTCTTTTAATTCTACTTATTTTAGGGTTCATTTTTCTCTATAATAATCGTAAAAGTATGTCTAACCATAAATATATTCAAAATAATGTTCAAAAGCAAAGAGAGAATGAAATTAGTGATAATACCTTTCAAAAAGTAAATTTTTGCTACAATTGCGGAAGAAAATTAGACGATAGTCAATCAAAATATTGTTCTTTCTGTGGAATACAAATTTAAAATACGAAATTAGGCCATTTTAAAAATTTATTAAAAAAATTCTTTAAAATCAATAATTAGAAAAACAATTTTCAATAGAGATTTACAAAATATAATCAAAATTTATAATAATAGCATTTGGTAATTAAGAATTAAGCTTGTAGGTGGTAATTAATGGGAATAGAATCTAATGAAAAAGTAAAAATTAAACTAGGCGGAATGACATGCGCCTCTTGTGCATTGAAAATAGAAACAAAATTAAAAAGTTTAGAAGGTGTTAAAAGTTCTGTTGTCAATTTTGCAAATGAAGAAGCAACTGTTGAATATAACCCTACAGTAGCAAATTATAATGTTTTTAATGATGCAATACGAAATTTAGGTTATAAAGCTTCACTTGCTAAGATGGATATTAAAATAATTGATTCCCTCCCAAAAAATGAGTTTGACACCTTGGAAAACAAAATTAAACAAATTAATGGAATACAAAATATTAGGAGTAATTTTGAAGCACGGAAATTTTTCATTGAATTTAATGAATTAAAATTAAGTGAAAATGAAGTTTATTCACTCGTTAAAAATTTTGGATACAAAATTGAGAAAGCGGCGGGTGCTGTAGATAAGGAAATTGAACAACATAAAAAAGAGATGAGATATCGCTTAATCCTTCTTATAATTTCACTAGTATTTGCAGCAGTCATCACCCCTATTAATGTTATTATACCTGCAAATTTCACACGAAATTTAATACTCACCATTTTAGCGACTGCTAACTATGCTATATCTGGGTCTTTCTTCTTAGGTGGTGCATATAAATCGCTTAAGAATAAATCAACAAATATGGACGTATTGATTGTGTTAGGAACAACAACTGCTTATGTTTATTCTGTACTAACTACTTTTTTTATATCGGGTGAAGTTTTTTATGATGCGATGAGTATGATTTTTGCTTTTATTTTAATAGGGAAATATTTAGAACATAAAACAAAAGGACAAGCTTCTGAGGCGATAAAGAAGCTTATTGGTTTGCAACCTAAAACAGCAACATTATTAAAAGATAGCAAAGAGATTGAAATTCCTATTGAAGAGATAGAGATAGGTGATACTCTAGTAGTTAGACCGGGTGAGAAAATACCAGTTGATGGGAAAGTTCTTGACGGTAAAACGAAAATCGATGAATCTATGATAACAGGTGAAAGTAAGTATGTTAAGAAAATTGTAGGAGATAGTGTTATAGGTGCTACTGTAAATCAAACTGGACTAATCAAAATGACGACAGAAAAAATCGGAAAAGATACCCTTCTTTTTCAAATCATTGATTTTGTTAAAGATGCACAAGCTCGAAAAGGGTCAAGACAACGTTTAGCAGATAAAGTAAGCAGTTATTTTGTACCTATCGTCATTATAGCCGCTACTCTTGCATTTTTATATTGGTATTTTATTGCGAATTCAGGTTTTGAAATTGCACTAAAAGTTTTTACATCCGTTGTTGTAATTTCTTGTCCTTGTGCTTTAGGATTAGCGATTCCCACTGCAATTATGGTTGGAACTGGGAAAGGTGCTGAAAATGGTATTCTTATGAAAGGAGGGGACTCATTAGAAGCTGTAAATAATATCAATACAATAGTTTTCGATAAGACAGGAACTTTGACTGTTGGAAAACCAAAAGTAACTATGATTTATTCTGAAAAGGATTTAATAGGAAAAGGATTGAGTAAAAAAGACATTCTTTATTTTGCAGGAAGTGCAGAAATGGGTTCTGAGCATCCACTTGGTCAGGCTATAATTGAAGAAGCAAATCAAGAAGGGTTGAAATTAGTATCTCCAAGTGAATTTGATGCAATACCGGGAAAAGGGATAGTAACAAAAATAGATAATAAAAGAGTTATTGTTGGTAATGAAAAATTGTTCTTATCAAATAATTTCGCTTTTAATGAATATAATTCGAAATTTATTGAATCCCAGGAAAAGGGGAATACAACAGTTTTAATAGGTGTTGATGATCAAATTAAAGGAATCCTTGGTATTGCTGATAAGGTGAAAGACCAAGCTAGCTACGCTCTTGAAAAGCTACGTGAGAGTGGATTGGATATATATATGTTAACTGGTGATAATAAGAAAACTGCGATGAACATTGGAAGAGATTTGAATTTTGATGAAGATCATATATTAGCAGAAGTATTACCTAATGAGAAAGCACTTACGATCAAGAAACTTCAAGATTCTGGTGAAAATATACATGTTGCTATGGTGGGTGATGGAATAAATGATGCTCCTGCCTTAGCACAAGCGAATGTTGGAATTGCAATTGGTTCTGGAACAGACGTAGCTATTGAAACTGCAGATATTGTTCTTATGCGAGGAGATTTAAGAAATGTCGTGGCAGCAATCAATTTATCCCAGAAAACATATAGAAAAATGATTACTAACCTTTTCTGGGCATTTATTTATAATATTATTGGAATTCCCTTAGCAGCTGGGTTATTATTTACCTTTACAGGCCACTTTCTTCCACCATACTTAGCTGCGATATTTATGGCTTCAAGTTCCGTTTCAGTTGTTACAAATGCATTATTCTTGAAAAGATATGAACCAAAAACAGAACAACAGATCCAAGAAATGAAACTCTTAACTGAACAGAAAGTAATTGATCCTATATGTGGAATGGAAATTATTCCCAGTCACGCAATTGAATATAAATTCAAAGGTAAGAATTATTATTTCTGTAGTGTTGCATGCGAAAAAGAATTTAAATTAAATCCTGAAAAATATGCTAATTTTCAAAATATTGACCCGAAATTAATGCAAAAACAAGCTGATTCCTCAGAATTAGTCACTGATCCCGTCTGTAGTATGAAGGGACGTGTAGAAGATTGGATAGAACATGAATATAATGGAAAAAAATATTATTTCTGTAATGAAAATTGCGTGAAAGAATTTAAAAATAATCCTGAGAAATATATTAAAAAAGAAAATCAAGAGGAATCAAAGGATATATCCGAAGAAACTGGGGAGATATTAAAATGTTCTGAGTGTGGTTATGAAATGGAATTACCAGAGCATTGTGGGAGACCCATGCATAAAGAGGATGATCAATTAGTATGTTGGATGGGTGCCTCTTGTGGTGCACAACCAATTCCAAAACATCATGGGAAAACCATGGAAATTGTTAAAGGTAAAATTAATGAAGAAAAAAACCTAAAGGAGGATGATAAAAAAATGATAAGATTAAAATGTGAAGAATGTGGATTAGAGCAAACACTTCCAATGCATTGTGGAAAACCTATGCATAAAGAAGGTAACCAATTAGTTTGTTGGATGGGTGCCTCTTGTGGCACAATACCAATCCCAGAACATCATGGTAAGCCAATGAATATAGTTGAATAAAAAATATTAAAAGAGGTAATTAAATAATTGAAACTGTATAGATGCAGTCAATGTGGTAAAGAAATCGAAACACTGCCTAAACATTGCGCGGAAGATATGGTGTTTAATGAAGAAAAAAATCAATTTGAGTGTTATATGGGACCAGATTGTGGTTATCTTCCTCTAAATGAATTAAAATGTGAAAGCTGTTGTAATTTATAATAAAAAATAAATTATTTTTTTTCAAATTTTAAAATTGTTAAAATCATTTATGACTAATTATAGTCGAATAAAGTTAAGATAAAGCAACAAAATTCGTTAAGAATATTAAAATTTAAGTTTCAAAATTCCTTCGTTTTTGAATATTTAACCATACTTCTAAAAAAATAAATATAACGAGTCCGATAAGACAAATTAGTGCTCCTAAAAGAAAAGCCATTTGATATGCAAAAACTTCACTAATTCCTTTATTTATTAAAACATCGATGAGAGGACCACCGATCAATGTGCTAGCAGAGCCCCACGATAGAAAAAAAGTAGTATTATATACCGCAAATAATTTTGCACGCATTCTTGCTGGTATCAAAACAGACGCAAAAGCATATGAAGAAGCGGAAATTATAACTTCTGCTGTGCCAATTAAAAAACTTCCTAAAAAAATAATTTCCAAATATATTGTGGTTGCTGTAATCAATAGTGCCACAACTCCTATGGTAGTTCCAAGAATTAAGGTTTTTGAATGGCCCAATTTCTTACTTAAAGATCCTGCTGTAAATCCAATCAACATAACTGCTATTGAACGGAAATTTGCTGCAAAGCTTAACATTATACTATTCAAGTTAAATCCTGATTCTAAAGTAAGGTACTGAGAATAAGGTACTGCGATCGAATTTCTGCCAAAATTAATAAAAACTAAAGCAATTATAAACACAATAAAAATTAGAATACTCTTTTGTTGTTTGTTGTTGATATCATTTTTTTCAACCAAAATTGCATCCTTTTGCTTTTCCAATTCAATTCCTCCCTCTGGGGTCATTAGCATTGGAATTGTTGAAATTATCATTACAAATGAGGCTACAAAAAACAATGGTCCATTTCTAAATCCAAAGCCATAATCATATAAAAATCCACCAATAGATATTCCAATAATACGCCCCAAACCCCCTAAACTTGTTAACTGGCCCATAATCTTACTTCTTTTCTCAGACGGATATAAATCACTTATCAAAGCGCTCCAACCTATATTAGACATCGACCAAAACATTTCAATAAGACTAAGTCCTATTATGATCACCCATCCAGCTATAAAAAAATTGTTAAAAAGAGAGTGAATACCCCACACAGTTATAGTACCTATTCCTGCTAAAATCTCACCACATATTATTAATGTTCTTCGACGCTGGAACTTATCACTAATCGGACCCCACACAAAATTCTGAAATATGACACTCATCAACATGGGAATGCTTGCATAGAGGGTTGTCATTGTAACGGATAAATTTAAGAAATCTCTCATATAGATCGATAAATACGTATAGAAAAGTCCTCTTCTAAACATAGCTAACATTTGAAAAGATGACAATCCAGAAAATATTTGTATAGACGATTTAGAATGTTCCTTTTTAAGTACTTTTCTCATAAAAGCAAAAATCGCGAATTTTAGATAACTAAAAGAAACGTTTTTTCTAAACTTTTCTAATCATTAAAACTTAAAAAAGACTGGTTTGGTAATTTAGATAATTATGGTAAAATTTAACGGAATAAAACATAGAATTAATATGTTTTTGCAGTATTTGAAGAATTTAGTTTTTCAATTGCCTTAATCCATGTATCTAACTGTTTTAATAATTTCTGAGTATTTGGAACCTGACTTATTTGCTCCGAATATAGAGGATAATATTTGTATAGATTATTTAGTAATTCAAGTAGAGATATTTGGCTTTCTGTTTGATCTGGTATGTCTTTTTTTAACTGAAAAAGAGATCTTTTTTCCTTTTTAGATTTTAGAGCTTTTAAGAAGTTTTTAGTAACAATTATTCTAAATGAGGAATATTCTTCAGGTCTAAAGCTAAATAGAGAAAAATTCATGCTATAGTCCGCAAATGGTAAAAAGAGTATTTTTTTATCCTCTGGCTCATCTGGGTTATCAATTAAAGTAAATTCAATATCTCTTTTATCAAGATATTCTAAAATTGGATATAATTCTCCTGGGTTGATTTTTGTAGCTCGCTCAATTTGATTTGAAATTTCAGAAATAGGAAAATTAAATTCGGGAGTTTTTTCAGGATTTTCAATTCGATAAATATATTCTTTTCTTATTATTTGCATAATTTGGCTTTCTAAATCTTCAGCAAGATCTTCTGCTGTAAAAGAAAATTGAGTTTCCTTTCTTTTTTGTTTGAATAATTCACTATCTCTTTGTTTCTTGCTATAATCAGCTGAAAGTGATGAGATAAAACTATCTGTTGCCTGATCACCTTCTACTGTACCTAATCTACTAGTTTTAGTTTTCTTTTCTATAGCAGTTTCGTATAACCTTTCACTCAAATATCTCCTAGCTTTCTGTTGAGCAACTTCTTTTTTCTCAAATCGCTCAGTTACAGAAACAAAATCAAGCATTTTCACAGGTTTTCCTAAATCTTGTTTTTCTTCCCTTATTAGAATGTCCATATCTTTCTTTACCAATGTTTCTAGAAGTGCATTAACATTGCTTTTTGATAAATGAGTTGCTTTAATTAACTCTCGTTCAATTATTTCAATCGGATAAGCCGCACCCCTTCGAATGTATTCACTTCTAATAATTTTATAGACTTTGTCTAGGCTTCTTTCCTCTTCACTTACAGTTTCTTTTTGTAATCTCATAAACATTGAAGTTTCGTGAGGTTTTATATAATAAATTAATAGCGTAGTACCTAGGAAAAAAATCATAAGTACTGAGATAATGTATTTATCCCACATTAAAATTACACCCACATTAGATATTATTTGATTTGGTATTTCATTTGCAAGAGAGAAACGTGTCAATGTTTGAGCGAATACACAAGCTAAACAAAATAAAATTAATCCATCTTTTTTGAAGATAAGTATACGCCAGCCAAGAGTTTTCCCTAGTTTCTTTACAATTCGATATAAAAAATACATTGATATGATAAATTCGAATAAAAAGATATAAGAAACCGCAGAACCTGTTGCCCCAATTGTTGCTTTAAAAGCAGTAATTGTCTCATCTTGAAGTAACATATACATACTGATTTGTAAAATTTGAAAGAAAAAGATAAAAAAAACAATCAATGCAAATGTTAAATTATCAAAAATACCAGCTCTTTTAGTTTCAGCCCGTCGTCTAGTAGAGACATATTCAAAGATGATAAAAACTAACGTCATTACTAAACTAAAGTAAATTAAGGGCATAATTTTCGTCATTTCTAAGTTATATACTGCCACAGCACTGCTTGGATCACTATGTCCGAAAAATTCCAAAGATAAGATTACTAAAAAGCTTCTGTAAAATAATGAAATTACTACAAGCATGCCTAGTATTATAAAAGGTATGATAATAGCTAAGAAATATCTTGGAATTGAATATTTCTTAATGAATCTGGCTTCTATTTTAGTTGAGAATTTTCGTGAATAAACATAAAACCGACTACTTAATAAGACTAACCAAATCATCGATAGGCTTAATAAATAGCTCATAAAATTGAGACTTGTTCCAACATATAGAAAAAGTATAAATAACGATAAAATAAGACCACAATAAAATATTAATTGTTTGATCGCACTGTATTTTTCAAAAATAAAGAGTCTAAATTTATCTATACTAAAGAGAATAGATAAAATTAGAAAAAACGCCACAATTGTATTTGAAAACGCAAATGGATTACCAAATGTTAAGAAATTAATCCAAGACCCTGGAAAATTAATTGCTGTAATTAAAACTAAAGAATAAAAAATAAATATAGCATATAATCCAAAAAACTTTTTTTCGAACGAATAAGATTTTGGTTCCTGACCATTAATATACACTTCTTGATGGATAATTTTATCATAAAAACCAGATTTAATTTTAGATTTTAAATCACTTAAATTCGCCCTTTTTCGTGAAGAAAAAGCTTTAGCCTTATTCATTGTCTCTATTTTCCGCATTTTTGAGGTTTTTGGCAATTTTAATACTTTAAAATTCTCTTGTTTTCTCTTGGTTTCTTCTTCAGAATTTTTTGCTTGCTTACCAGACATTATAATAAATAAATTTTTTTTTCCTATAAACCTAATTGTAATATATTTTGAAAACTAATGATACGATATTTAGTAAAATATAAGTTCTATATACAAATTTTAAAAATATTCCGATATAAATTTAAATATAGTTAATGCTTTTTAGTATTGTGAAAATGGAACGAAAAGTTGAAAACAGAGAAAGCCTGTTAAAGTTAATCAAAAAAGCTATTGAATTGCTTGCCGAGAGGAATGTATCTCAAACAGTTATTTTATCTTCTTATAAGATTAACTCTGTTTTAAAAGAAAACTACGGCATAAATATAAAGGTTGATAAAATTGGAAGAATTCTGAGTAAAATTGCTAAGTTAAATGAATTAAAAAGGCTTAATACTAATATACCGAAGTATAAACTACAAATCTCAAAAGTTTCGAGTTTAGAATTCTTTTGAGTTTACCTTTAACCTAAATTTCGAAAGCTAGTAATTGTCTTTTGGAGTTTCTCAAGTAAAATTTTTATTTCTGAGTTAAATTCTTTGAATGGTTCCAACTCCATGTTCAGTTTCTCGATTTTTTCATTCGTATTAGTTTGTAATGAAATTATAGAATTTTCAATGCTTTTTTCAATATTTTGGGCTAATGAGTTTACTTGATTATTTGTAATTGTTAATTTAGATTGAAGATTTTTTATCAACTCTTCGATTTGTGAATTTATTTGCGCAGTCTCTTTAACCTTTCCAGATACAGAATTAATTACTAATTCCATCTCATTTTTAATATTTGATATATAACCTTCGATGAGAGTGTTTAGATTATCAATAAGATTATTCTTTGTGGTAGAGATATCTGTTGTGAATTCTTTATTTTTTTTAACTCGAGCATCAACATAGTTAGAAACACTTTTTTTAAACTCAATTATCGTTTCATTCAATGTCATATTGAACCAATTATCAACTTTAATTATTCCAGATGATATTACCTCCTTCATTTTATTTACTGATTTACTAATATACTCAGTTCCTTTAGATGTTCCCTGATTTACATCTTTAATCCAATCTCCAATTTGAGTTTTGGCAATATTCATGAACATATTTGAGATTTTTTCTGTTCCTTGTTGTAAGCCCAAAGCGATTGAGGTTAATTCAGGATATTCTACAATTTCTTCTTCAACTGTCTGTGTTTCTTCTGTTTTTGGAATTTCTTGCAATTCTCCAAGAGGTTGTTCAACAAATTCATTTATTTCCTTAATAAGAATAGGATTTTTTTTCTGGAAATCCTCTGAAAATTTTTGAATCCACTTAAAATACTCTAATGAGTTTGGAATTTCAATTTTAAATGGTACAATATGATATTTATCAGCTTTAGTATAATCATCTAATCTATAAATTTCAAATCCAAGATTCCCATCCTTCCCCATGAGTGTATGATCAAAAACTATACTAAAACCATAAGGAAATTCCTCCTTTTGGAAATACTGTAAATTTACTAAATCACTCTCACTGAGGTACAAACCCCAAGAAGGGTGAGAATGGTAATATCCTATTAAAGTAGATGAATATTTTTTACTGATCTCATTAAATAAATCATAATCATCTTTATCAAATCCGATTTCTGCTTTATCTCCATGTGTTATAGGAACAGCATTTTCTACAATGACTTTTTCTTCGATAGTATCATATTTTCCTACACAAACCCCCATAACTTCTATACTTTGTTCTAATTTATCATTACCAAAACGTAGAACATGAGTAAGCATGTTTCTAAAAGCTTCCTTCTTAATGTATATATATCCTTTTTTAGATTTACTTGTATCATCAAAATTTTTTTGATTTATATTTTGATTAGATTTTTTTTCAACCACTTTCACTTCACCCTCTCTGTTTCTAATTTTTTTATCTTAGCTAATAAATCTTGATTTTCTTTTCTTAAATCTATGAGATCATTTTGAAGCGTCTTGATTTCAACTTTTTGTGTTTCTAATTTGTTTTGTAGCGAAGTTTTTGAGCTCTCTAGTAATATTATAGCAGCTTTTAAATCTGATAGAAAGCTTTTAGATTCTTTATTTAAATTAATAAAAGTTCCTATGATTTTATTAACATTTTTTGTGAAAGTACCAGATAAATCTTTTATAATATTATCAAATTTTTCTGGAATTGTGTATTCTATTGAATTAAGGCTTTTAGATAAATTTTCTATAATATTGCTTTGTTCATCCAAACTTTTAGAAGATGTTAAACCTAATTTATTTATATTAGTTAATTTATCTATTTGGTTATTAAATTGAATTATAATATTATTGATATTTTCCTTTAATTTTTCTTCAACCATTGATTTAAATTGTTCATTAAGTTCAGTTTTGATATTATCAAACAGATCTTTTAAGTATTCTTGATCAGAATCAAATTCTTCAAATTTATCATCAATGTACATGTCCAATTCGTTTAATTTTTCCTTAAAGGAAAATTTAAAATTTTTTTGAAGATTAGAAATCCCCTCACTTAACCTGTCTTTTATTGTAATCACATCTTTTCTTATTTGTAAATTATTCTTAACAGTAGTATTGATCAAATTTTCACTCCAAGAATTAAGAAATATGATAAATGGTGCGATAACAATTTCTAAGAACTTTGTTAATTCTGTATTGAGTGCAGATAAGATTTTAGTAGAATCTAATTCCGGTTTCTTTGCAAAAATTTGGCTTTCACTTGGAAATGCAATATCTCTAAAAAGATCGGGCATTTCATTAATTTCCAATATAGGAGGTTCTTTTGAGTGAATTTTATTTATTAAATCGATTAATTTTAAATAATATTCAATATTATCTGGAGGTGCTACAGACGCTTTTACCTCGTGATAACCTGACATTTGACCTTTGGCTGGATTATCTAATCGAAATGTACGAAATCCTAAATCTCCTGGTTTTTCTAAATAAGCATGGTCAAAAACAATTCCTATGGCACTAGGGTTTGGAGTTTGCCAACCAAGTTGATTACGTATATCTGTTGAAGAAAAGAAAATATCCAGTTCGGGGTGAGAATGGTACCACCCACAACTAAACCAGTTTTTTTCAGCATAAGCAGCATCAACCATAGAAAATGTTACATAATCTTCTGGGGCAAATGCAACTTCTATCGCACCACCATGTGAAATGGGAATAGCATCTTCAATTATAACATCTCTAATTCCCTTCTTATCTGGTTCACCTTCACCTAATGACCCAATTAGTATTCCCATTACTTCTCGGTACTGCCTTTTATCTCTCGCTTTATTTCCAAAACGAAGGACATGTAGAAGCATTTTATAATAAGCTTCTGGTTTAATAATAACAGTTTTTTCAGAAGTCAATGATATTCACGATTTATGTTTTAGATTTAGTTTGTTAATGATCTATATATAGTTTAATTGGTTTTAAATATTAGAATAAAAAATTGAAAATATTATCTGATCTTTTAATTTATTCTTTATTGAGTCTTCTTTTTCAGAGAAAATTTTGATTCTCTTTCCTTATTCTCTTAAATTATTAAATCAAATAAAAAATAAAATCAGAATTAAAACAAATTTATGAAATCATTAATCATGAGGTAATGGCTTACCACAGAAAGGACAGAATCGGAAACCTAAGTCTTTACCACAATGCGGACAAAAAGAACCTTCTGTTCCTACTGGTGCTTTTTCCTCAACACCTTCTTTTGGTATTGAAGGTAACTCTCTTTTTGTTTTAAGAGTTGTAGTAGATGAGGTAGCACTAGGAAGTACCTCTTGTTTTGCCATCATTCTTTCCTTAAAAGCTTGTCTTCGTTCTTCTTCAAGTTCTTCTTGCGTTTTAGTACCTTCTGTTTTAACCCAACCTTGAACCTTGGGTCTTTTTAATTCACTTTCAGGAACCCTTTCCAATTCTACTTCTTTAGTTTCTGATAGTGGAGCAACTACTTTTCTCTCATCCTTCTTCTGCAGGGCTTGTTTTACAAGAGCTTGAGTTGTTTTCATTACTTGATGGGGATTAATATTAGGGATTGCTACAGTCCTAAGAACCCAGCCTACAATAATATTTTGATTTGGAAAGTCGCCTTCGACATCCTCATCTTTAAAAACATAAGAATCAATAATATCTTTTCCTTTTAACATGCGAACAGCCCATTTCTCATTAATTAATCCTAATTGCAGTCTATAAGATGTTCCAGGTACGCCAAGTTGGCTCGTTAATGGTTCGAATCCTCTCTCTGTCACTTCAAATCACTTTTTTTCTCTAAATTATATGAGATCAGTAATATTATAATGATAAATTTCGAATTTAAATTATTATTTATTTATTGTTAAAATTTATCTTAAAGTTAAAAATTTTATCTGATTGATTAAGTTGATCGATAGTTAAAATGTTTAATTCTTATATTTTTAGTTTGGGATTAAAAACAAATAAATACAAATTATTCTATTATCTTGTAAAATACCATTGTTGAAAATAACAGGATTTTTATCATGACTGTAATAATTCCAAAGAATGATTATTTAACTTTAGTGGCCGCAACTATTAGATTTGCTAATGCTCGTATTCCAAAGGATGATTGGTTAGAAGTTAGTGGCATCTTTACTGGAAGAAATGAAGGAGATGATGTATTCATAACAGAATGTTACCCCATCATGCATCAAGAATTAGATAAAGATGCAGTAATTGATCAATATAAATGGAATGATGAAGATTATGAAGCTCTTTATATCATCGATGATGAAGCATTTTCAAGAGATCCACCTGAGTTTGTAGTCGGATGGTGGCATAGTCATCCTGGCTTTATTTGAACTGGATTTACCAGACTTAGCTAAAAGGTAATGATGAGTCACATCGACATTCGTACTACTCTATCATATCAACAAAATAATTCTTTGGCAATCTCACTAGTTTTTAATCCTATGAGACTTATTCGCCAAATCGAAGTAGCAAACAAAAAAGGAGATCCAGATATACAACTAAAAAATGATCCCGGGTTTAAAATATTCAGGTTAGATGATATTAATCGAGGTCTTGAAGCATCTTATCATGCCATAGACTATAAAATTGAAGGATACGATAGTATGGAGCAATTGGTTACTTCAACTCAGAAATTTATTATCGATATTACTAATTTCTTCCCTAAGAATAATGTTCCACAAACTTATGAGAAATATATTGATGATAGGATAACTCAATTAAATTCATTATTCCAGGGAACTGAAGAATATTTAACCACACTGACCTATCGTGGTGAAAAAAAGAGAATCCCAGAAGTTATAGAAAATCAAAGCAAAGAAATTAGGAAATTTGTAGCTGAAACAATTATAAAGATTGAAAATATTAAGGAATTCATGAATTATTTAGAATATAAAGAAAGAGAATCAATAATTCCACAAGTCAAGGCTATAATAAACAAATGGGATGAACAGGTTGTTGGATTAGATAAGAGAATAAAAGAACTAAAGAAGAAATTTTAACCCTAATAATTATCATCTTATTTTTAGTTTTGATAAATTTTTATTTGATTACGCTTTTTTTTGATTAACTATACGATTATTTTTAAAAAAAATATCAGAGAAATTTTAGAATTTAGTCATTATCATGAGAAAAATTAATTTTCCTTTTACAGCGATTCTTGGTCAAGAAAAAATGAAGATGGGGTTAATCTTGAACGTTATTGACCCTCAAATAGGTGGTATCTTGTTAACTGGTCAACAAGGCACTGGAAAAAGTACTGCTGTAAGATCTCTCGTAGAACTGATGCCTCAAATTAAAATTGTTGCGGGTTGTGAATTTTCATGTGATCCTAATTCAGATATTGATGATTTATGCCAAAATTGCATAGAAAAAAAGGAAAAAGAGCAAATAACTACAGAATTCCGTGATATGAGGCTTGTAAATTTGCCTTTAGGAGTCACAGAAGATATGGTTTGTGGGAGTCTATCTATAGATAAGGTATTAACTGAAGGAATAAGAGCTTTACACCCCGGGTTACTCGCGAAAGCAAATAGAGGTATTTTATATGTAGATGAAATTAATTTACTCCAAGATCATATCGTTGATGTCCTTCTAGATTCTGCAGCTTCAGGTGTAAATATCATAGAAAGAGAAGGAATCTCTATATCGCATCCTTCAAGATTCGTTCTGGTTGGTTCAATGAACCCAGAAGAGGGTGATTTAAGACCACAAATAGCAGATCGCTTGGGATTAGAAGTTAGAATTAAAGCCCCTAGAAATTCAGAATTAAGGGCAGAAATAACTAAAAGGGTTATAGAATTTGATGATCATCCAAAAGAATTTATTAAAAATTTTGAAGATGAACAAGAAAAATTAAGACAACAAATCCTTAATGCTCGTGATATTTTAAAGGAAGTTCAAATCCCTAGTTCTGTATATGAATTTGTATCTAAAATTGTAAATGAGTTAGAGATTTTTTCTCAAAGAGCAGATATTACTTTTATTCGATGTGCGAGAGCTCATGCTGCTTTAAATAGTAGAAAGGATATAATTGAAGAAGATCTTAATGTGGCTATGGATTTAGTATTCGAACATAGAATTCAATCACTTCATTATGAAATGACACCAGAAGAAATTAAAGCAAAAATAACTGAAGTATATGGTAAAATAAGAGAGGCTTATGAAAATACAAAAGTACTCCAACCCAATAGAGAAACAGAAGGCCCTTTAAAGCATTCAGATGAACATCAAAAAGAGTTTAAACGTCAATCTGTTGATCCTGATAAAGTTGACATCCCAGAATCCCAAGAACAGAAATTACCCCCTCCAAAATATCCAGATAATAAAAAAAGAAACCCTAAACCCGCGGGAGGATGGAAAGTAAAGAATATACCTTTTGATGATGATCTTAGATTTTTTGAAGATAGACAAGTGGTCATACCATTTATTTATAAGATGGAAAAGAAAATGACATCCATCTTAGATAACATAAAAAAGGACAGAAAGATATCTGATTATGGTGGAAGAGGGATCGGTAGGAGAATCAAAATATCTTCATCCCAAAAGGGGAGATATGTATCTTACAGATCACCTATACGTGAACAACCAAAAAGCATTGCTTTAGATGCTACCATTAGGAATTATTTAAAAAATATTGTATATAACGAAACTGAAATTGATTTCCCTATTCATTTTAATAAATATGATTTAATGGATAAAATCTATGAATATCGAGCACCTTTAGCTCTCTTCTTTGTTTTAGATAGTTCAGCATCAATGTATTACGTAATAAAACAAATGACAGACGTTATATTATCATTACATCGAGAGGGATATAGAAAGAGAGATAAAATAGCTCTCATTGTATTTCGAGGTAAGGATGCTATTGTATTACAGAACCCCACTGTAAATTTTAACATGGCTATTAATAAATTGAAAAAAATTGAGGGTAAATCATATACTCCAATGGCAGCAGCTTTAAAGAAGGTATCTGAGCTTATAAAAGTTGAGAAATTGAAGGATAGAAATATTATCCCTATAGTCTTTATATGTAGCGATTGTGGAGCAAATATTTCCGTTAAATATCCTGATTTAATAGCCCAAATTGAAACGGATTATTCTTTAATTACAAATGAATTAAAAGAATTAACAAAAAAATTATCAAAACAAAACATCCATATGGTTGTGCTAGAACCAAAAAAATCCTATGCGACACACGCTCTTGGTGTACACACATATTCAGCAGAGCATATTAAAAAAAACTTTAAAAAATACGCGAATGCTCAGATTTACAAGTTTAACAAATATAATCCCGATTCTTTAATATTAGAATTGAAAAAAATTCTCTAAATATAATTTTCACTCATATAATTCATAAAATGGTTAAGAAATCAAATTCCATACTTGTTGTTGGATTTAATACACGTCCTTTAGCCTATTCATTGAATAAAGCGGGTTATAATGTATACGCAGTAGATTTCTTTGGTGATTTAGATCTCTATCCATATGTAGATGATTATATTATTGTAATAAAAGCTTTGAAAAGTAATTATAACTCTTTAAAAGAGAAATATAGTATATTCTTAGCTCAATTTGCTTTAGAATTGCATCGCAAACATAGAAATATAGATTTTTTATTAATAGGTAGTGGTTTAGATGATGCCTATAAAGAAAGGGAAAAAATCTTAGATGAAATTAAGAGTTTTAATACGATTAGCGTCAATAATGAGTTACAAGTTATTAAAAAGTCAAGAGATATAAAGTATCTTCTTGAATTTCTTAAATCCCATGGTTATAAGGTTCCTTTATCTTATTCTTTTGAAAAATTTCGATTAATAAAAGTAAATCTGGAATATCCCTTTATATTAAAAAAAAAGAGAAGTGCAGGTGGCATAAATGTCTTCAAAGTTGAAGATGAAAAGAAATTAATGTCTCTAATACGTATTTTAGAAAAGAAAAAGTTTATTCCGTCAGAATGGTTAGTTCAAGAATACATTGAAGGTATCCCCGTTAGTTGTACAGTAATTTCTGATGGAAAAGAGTGTGAAGTCATATCCATAAATCGTCAAATCATTGGTGAAAAGTTTCTTTATGCTCCAAAAGAATTTATGTATGGTGGAAATATTGTACCTGCTGGATTATCAATTGATGAAGAAAAAATCATATCTGAGATTTCGATGATTTTAACAAAAGATTTAGGTCTACAAGGGATTAATGGGTTTGACTTTGTTTTAAAAGATAATCATCCTTATTTTATGGAATGTAATCCAAGAATTCCTGGCTCAATTAGAGCTTCAGAATCTGTTCTGAACTTGAATCTTTTAGATCTACACATAAAAAGCTTTATACCTAATGAATGGAAAAATATTAAAAAATTAATTAAATCTGCGATACCTAAAAGTTTTGCCACAAAATTGGTATTTTTTGCTCCAAAAGATATAGAAAAAAGAATTTTACCAAAAATAAATAATCTTAAATTTGTACATGATAAAACTGAGCCAATCAAAGATGTTTTGAGAGGTGAACCTTTATGTACTGTCTTATATGTAGCTAATAAATATTCTAAATCTTATAATGGAGCGAAAAAGATTATAAATAAAATCGAGAGAATTATTGGATAATAGCTTTAATTTTAGCTATGTAAGATCCTAATTTCCTCTCATCAGACTCAGGAACAGCAAGCGCTAATACTCGGTTTTCATCTAAATCGTGGATTATGACAGAACCATTTTCCCCTCCTATAATACAGTATTCCATATGACTTTCTAGTAATACTCCAGATAAATTATATAATGCAGCAACCATAGCTGAAAGAATTGGTTCAGGCATAGTTGATTGTATCTTAATTGGTAATCCATCTTTGGTAATAATTGCTATCACTAGAGTATTTGGTATTGCTCTTTTCAAACCTTTAAATATTTCTTCTTTAAGAATATCTGAGGTTTCTGCAATAGCAGTTACTTGTAAGCTTAATTTTTGTAATCTATTTATAAATGAATCTAATCCTTCAAGCTCAGCTAATTCTCTATTTAAATAAGTAATCATTGTAATTTCTTCTGTTAAAATTGAAAGAACAATTTTTTCCTTCCCAATAATTAAATTATAAGAGACATCTTGATTTAATGAATCTCTTAACATTTTGGATGATAGAAATACAAGGCTACTATTTGCTGCTGTAATCTCGCCCATTGTCATTTTAGTTCCTTCTTTTTTGAATTTACTTGCTATTTTTGTTCCCTCAGCAGTGCCAACATTAATACCTAGTATAGCTGGTGCGGATTCAAGCTCTTTTTCTATTATTTCAGATACATCTGATTCTAATTCTTCGATTATTTTTTCTTGCTTTTCCATGGAAGAATATTGTATATCTGAAAATAAAAAGATATTCTAAATATTTGGTAATAAAAAAAAAATATGAACTAGTACGATTAGAATGTTTAATAATTAAAGATTAAATCAAGTAATTATGTAATTATATTAACAGGTGGTTATGGTACAAGATTACGACCACTCTCTTATCGAATTCTAAAACCTCTATTTGAAATAGCTTATGTAATAATTAGAAAATATTATAGAATCGGTGATTTTTGTGATTTATCATATATTATTATTTTCGATAATACCATCATTGGCAAATCATACCAATTAAATTGGTGTATTATAGATGAGAATATAAAAATACCAGACAATTTTAATGCAACAAACTGTTTTATTATTAAAAATGATAAAAAAGAATTAGAAATAATAACTTATTAAATTTTAATCATTATAGTAAAAATTATAAATAAATAATATTGTGATCTTGTTATAATGGATTACGAAATAAAAAAACAATTAGAGACTAAGGATAATCTTATTAAATTAAAAGATGAACAAGTAAAAACTCTTGAGAACTCTCTATTATTAAAGGATGAGCAAATCAAGACTCTTGAGAAGACAATAAAGACTAAGGATGAAGAAACTAGAACTTTAGAAAAAACTATCTCATTAAAAGAAGAAGAAATTAAAAAATTAAGTTCTTCTGCAATTGATCCAAATTTTTTAAAAGATCAAGATGAAACTATCACTCAGCTTCAGAAAGAGATAGAAATATTAAATGAGGAATTAACTAAAGCGGATGAAGATTTGGAAGGCTTAAAATTAGAAAATGAGAAACTAAAAAATGCTCAAACTAGTTCTAAAGAAGTAAAAATCATAGATTTTACAAACACTCAGATTAAGAAATCTGAAATTCTTGAAAAAATGAAAGCTTTATTAGAAAATGCTATAGCTAATGTTACCATTGTTGTTCCTAGTATTGAAGATTTGCAGGAACTCTATTTATATGAACTTAGATCTTCTGTTAGTATGAAGATCGCATGCTCAATTAATCCCGGAATTGATGAGCATAGGGAATTACTGGAGGAATTTGAAAGTTTAGATAATATTTCTCTTAGAAATTACGAAAGAAAAGATAGATATGTCATAACTAGGGATGGAGAGGAATTATTTTTTGCCGCAATTGGTAACGCTGATGAGAATCATCTCGTATTCCATACAAGAGACCCAAAACATATCACATTATTCAGTTCCTTAGCCACTGATGGCTGGATCCAGAGTAGAAAAGTGTAGAATTTAGAATATTGGACACTTCTCTTTTACACATTTATCATTAATGTTTGAAAAACAACACTTTTCAAAAGTATAACCTAAATCTATATTGAACTTTTCTTTTAAGAATTTAATAGTCTCTGTGATCGATAATCTCACTGATCTTTTACAACAGTGCTCTAAATTATCAGCGATTTTATTTAATGATCTTGATGTTATTTGATTTGCTAATGTCCTTGGAGAATCTGTAGATGGAGTTGCTCCTGTGAAAATACTTATTGCTATTCCAGACCCCATTCCAGCACCACATGAACCATAAAAACCACACCACCCACCTGGAATTTTAGAGGCTCTTCGTATTGCTTCTTTAATATCAAATAAATTTATCTCGGTTCCATCAAGTTTTTTTATTTTATTGTTTTTAAGAGCTGTTAAAATAACCGCAGGGGTTAAAACATGATGTTCTGGACCATAAACTTTGAATTTAGGATGCTTCATTATTAAATCTGCTAATTTAAATGGATCTTTAATCTTTGTTTCCTCACAAATTCTTTCAATGAGTTCAATAGGACCCTTGGAATGACAAGCATCGCAAATATAATGACCATCTTCACAATAAATATTAGAATTAAATATATATCCACAAAATTCACATTTAAGTTCTTTATAGTCTTCCTGTTTTGTCCCATAAATTAAATTTTTATGGCAAATCTCACACTTATCACTTTTTTTTTCAGACATTAATAATCGCAACTTTAAAATTTACGGTATTTCTATAAATGTTCTTTTTCTTTTATAAAAATGAGCTAATTTAGTATAACCTATCTTGCTTACCAATTTTATCATTTTATTAAATTTATAACCTAACTCATTAGGATGATGAGCATCTGACCCTAAGAGAATTGGAATATCTAATTCATACATTTTTTCAATAATTTCAAAACTTGGGTATTGTTCTTTTATTTCTTTTCTTAATCCCCCTGTATTAATTTCAACTGTTAAATCTCTCTTTTTAACACGCTCAAGAGTTTTAATTACTTCATTCATAACCAATTCTTTGTCTATTGCTC
Organism: uncultured archaeon; assembly: GCA_964409945.1. Lineage (GTDB taxonomy): Archaea > Asgardarchaeota > Lokiarchaeia > Sigyniarchaeales > SOKP01 > Loki-b32. The sequence goes on from CAYPFJ010000002.1 coordinate 43,973, forward strand.
TCTTTTTATATTTTTTTGGTAAATCAAAATGACTTACAACGTCAAAGTCAAAATCTTCTGAGGTGATCATGTCCTGTAATTTATGATAATATTCTAGATAGATATTATCAATACTATCGTATTCTTTATACATACTTAAAAATCTTCTATCATCAACAGCAAATAATTTTGATTTTCCATGTAATATGTGGACCGAACCTAGGATATAGTCTAAATTATTCAATCTATTCTTAATCTGTAAATTTAAAAAATTCTCTTGACTTTTAAAATAATCAACCTCAAATGCTACTCTTAACTGAATTTTATTTTTATATATATCCTTTAATTTTTGTATAGACGAGAGGTATAAATCAACTTCATTTAAGCTCATAGCATATTCTTGATATGGAACTTCTTCTATTAAGATGGAACTACTCTTAAGATATTCATATGGGAAATGATCACTAATTCCAATAAGATCTAATTTCTTATCGATAGCTTTTTTAATATAATCCTCAATCGAGCCAACTGCGTGATGGCACATTTGATTGTGAGTATGATAATCCTCTAAAACCATCTTGTATTTATAAAATAATATAAATTAGATAAAATTAATCATAACAAAATATAAGCTGATTAGTTTTTGGAATTTAAAAACAAAATATTTGATGGTGAATATGAAGTATCTGAAGTTCAGATTAATAATGACGGGCAAATCTTTCGAGGATTATTATATTTTCCTGCAGAAAGATTTAAAAAGCCTTATCCATTAGTGATATATTTCCATGGATTTCCAGAGTTATTTTCATTAACAGAGAATGTAAAAAAGTATAAATATATCTTAGATTTGGGTTACTCCCTTATTGTTTTTAATTTTCGAGGATATCGAATTAGTGAGGGTTCGATTTCAATTGGTTCTCAAATCTCTGATAGTTTAAAGATAATTGAATTTGTAAAAATAATGGCAAAAAGGAAAATTTTCGATATTAATAGTATTAATATTATAGGTTATGATTTTGGAGCATATATAGCTTTAATGGTATGTTCTAGAATTGAAACCATAAATAAATTGATAATTGTCAGTCCAATTATTGATTTAAGAAAACATGTTTATAGTGAAGACTTTCCAAGAGCTTTGAGTTACATTAACAGATTTCTTCCTAGTTATATCAATGGAATTGAAAATATCGAAGAATTTATTAAGTCTACAAAAGAAGAGTTAGATTATGACCAATTACAAATTGAGAGATTTATAAATCAGTTGAAATTGAAAAAACTAAAAATAATTATCGGAGAAAGTGATAAATTGACACCTATAGCAGAAATAAACAGTATATTTCAGGGAGTAAATATTAATTACGAGCTTTCTATTATTAATGGTGCAGATCATGATTTTAATGATGATGAGGAATTAGAAAAATTGAATAAAGAGATAATAAAGTTTTTCATATAGTCACTTTTTCTATTGAGGGTCTAAATTTGAACAAATATCATTTGAGACGGATTGAAAAAGAAATATCTAATAAAAAGGAATTATTAGGGATCCTTAAAAGAGGAAAATATACAATTATTTCGCTGTGTAAAGAGAATGAACCTTATATTGTAGCTCTAAGTTATGGATATGATGAATTTAAACATGCTTTATATTTCCATTGTGCTAAAGAAGGGCAAAAACTGGATTTTATAAAATCTAATCCATATGTTTGTGGTACTGTTATTGAAGATAATGGTTACAAAGATGGATGTGGTCAAGCATTCCGTTCAATCATATTTAGGGGGAAAATAGTGATTATTGAAGAATTAGAAGAAAAAAAATATGGATTTAACATTTTAATAGATCAACTGGAAAACGATCCTAATACGATTAAAAATAAATTCCTCAAAAAAGATACAACTTATGATAACTCATTTATTTTAAGATTAGATATTACAGATATTACTGGTAAAGAAGAAAAACCAGATTCTCAATAAAAAAGTTTAACGTTAAAATTTAATTGATTTAAACACAATTTGCCAACAATATTGCTTCAAAAAATCAATTTTATATAAGGGAAATTCAATTAATTGAAGCACTTTATATAGAATTCTAAATATTTTTGGTTTTTTGAAAATAATTTTAAAAATCTCAGTCGATGGAGAAATAATATAATATTCAGCATGCTTAATATTACCAAATATTTTTTTTGCTTTCATAACATCTGATAATAATAAAGGATGTTCATGTTTAGTTCTTTTTTTTGGATTTAGATGTTTCCTATTCAGTTCTACTATAGGATTTTTTTTTAGTGGTTCTATAAAGGTAATGAACCCTTTTTTTTTGAGTAAACGTTTACATTCTCGAAAGAATAGCCCGATATCTGGTAAATGATGAAGAATTCTAGAACCTACGATGATATCAAACGTGTTATCTTCAAAATCTGGAATTTGGGCATTCATAACTCGAAAATCTACATTAAGGTTTAATTGATTCATTTGGCTTTTACAGAAATTTATAAAATTTTTTGAAAGATCGATTCCAATTACATCAGCTCCCTTTCGAGCTAAATAAAAAGAAAGATTACCTCGACCACAGCCAATATCTAACACTTCCTTTCCTTCAACATTCCCTAGCATGCTTTTTAATGTTATATTAACTTGTTTAAAAAAACTCTCTTCTTCTAAATCAAATATTTTTCCCGGACGTAACATCTTTTTATTATAATAACTTTCTTCATCTCTGAATATGTGGGTATACTTTGAAAGTGTTTTCTTTTTTTCTTGATCATCCATAAAAATCGAATCCTACCGTATCTTAATAGTAATATTTAATTCTTTAAAATAAATATATTGAAATGTTATTGAATGCCATCACTAAAAACGTTAATAAAAATCTATGATTAGAAAGTATCAAGAAGTATATGATATAGATATTGAGGAAGCAGAATTTTTTTTAGAATTAGAAAAGTCACTAACTGAGGCTAAAAGTAATGAAGATACGAAAATAGGATACTTTAAAAAGTTTCAAGCCAATAACATGGATTTATTCAAAAATAATAACTATTATAGTTATGTAAATGAAGAATCACATATTATTGCGTTAGATTTGAGTCGATGGGAAATAAAAGAACTTCCAGAATCTATTGGGAAACTGTCAAAGCTACAATATTTAAGTTTAGCTAACCTTGAATTGGCAAGTTTGCCTGAATCTATTAAATATCTCTCTCACCTTAAATACTTTAATTTAGGGGGCAATAAATTTAGTAGTCTACCAAAATGGTTGATTGATTTTGTTGAAAGTAAATTCTCACAAAATTATATAAATAAGGGGGTAAATACTAGAGAAGCAAAAGTACTAAGTATATTAGAAGTTCTTAAAGGAAATAGATTGGAAAAAGTAAGTATAGAAAGTGATGTAATTCATTGGGAATATGCTTTAAATTATAAGATTAACAAGGAAGGAAATTTAATAGGGATATATATAAATGATGAGAAAATGGGAATTGGAATCTTCCCCGAACTAATATGTACTCTTAAATATCTCCAAGAATTAGTTTTACCACAATCATCGCTAGAATTCTTACCAAATTGTATTGGTGAACTTCATAATCTCAGATATTTGGATCTATCTTTTAACAGAATTAATTATATCCCAGAATCAATAAATGAATTAGTAAATTTAGAGTATTTGGACCTAAATGATAATGAAATTTCTGAAGAAAAGTTATCTTCTCTAAAATGGAGCAAAAACGGGCAATTATCTCTTGATAAGGGTGATTATAATAGTGTAATTCAAGAATGTAATAATACATTAAAAATATATCCTAAGAATAAAAGTGCTTGGTTCAACTTAGGAATCGCTTATAAAGAGGTAGGGGAATATTCTAAAGCTGAAAAAGCACTTAAAAAATTTTTAGAAATCGATCCGCTAGGTTCAGTTGTATGGAGTAATCTAAGTGATATTTATTATCAAAAGGGAGATTATACTAATGCTATTGCTACAATAAAGCAGGCTTTAAAAATTGAACCGAATATCGCATTTTTATGGAGTAACCTTGGCTTTAATTTAAAGAAATTGGGAAAATATGATAAAGCTATTAGTGCCTATTTACATTCAATTGATATAAACCCAAAAAATAAAAATGTATGGAAAGATTTAGCGTCATTATATCGCTACAACGGTGATTACATGAAAGCTATTGAAGCTGATGAACATGCTTTAGAAATTGAACTAAACCCAAACGATGAACAGGAATAGAGGAAGGTTAATCTAAATATTTATTAATGTATCGTTGAACTTCGCTCGCAGGTTGAAAAATCCCAAAATGCCCCTCACATAGGATATCCGCGTTAAGCTCTAAGAGTTTTCTTAACGAATTTTGATAATCATCATAATTACTTACGCCAGGAATAATTGGTCCATGCAAATCTTGCCCAAATAGAATTTTCTTTTTATTCTCAGTTTCGATCAATATTGAAATAGAACCTGGAGTATGGCCTGGTGTATGAATACATTGAAATTTATAGATTCCAAATTTTAAAATTTCTAAATTCCCTTTCAATTTTTTTGTGAGTTTAATAGGCTGATACTTTACGCCATACCACATAGCTGCTGTTTCTTTATCATGCCCCATCTCTTCTATTGCGTCTGCATCAAATTCATGAGCATAGTAATTCACATTTTTATTATATTTTTTCAAATCATAACACGCAGCGATATGATCTATATGGAAATGAGTTATAATACAATGTTTTATCTCCATTGGATCTAAATTGAGTTTAGTGATCTTTTTTATCATTTCAAGGCTCATTCCACAATCTATTAAAACAAGCCCTTCTTCACTATGAGTATTTACTAAATAAACTGAACAACCAGAATCTCCTATATGATAAATATCCTTAAAAATTTCTCTCAAATTTTATTCTTCTTACCTATATTAATCAATCATTATGATTGATTATTTAAAAAATAATAGTTTTGTATATATCTAGATTCAAATCATGTTGCTTTAATATAAAGTCTTTTATAGAGCAGAATTGTAATAATTGCTGCCATCATTGTTGAAAATAAAACATCTGAGGCATAATGAGCTCCAATAACAATGCGAGACAAACCAACAAATAGTCCCCATCCAAGTATTAAAATATAGAATAAAATCTTAACAATATCCGTATTCTTTCGATCTTTTATTACAATTAATAAAGGTAAAAACATCCATCCCATTGCGGTATGACCGCTAGGAAAACTTTGGTTTCCAGTTATCCCCTGAGGTAAAAACCAAGGAGTATAATCTATAAAACTAGGAGCAAGGTCTCTAAATCGAACTCTTCCCCATAAAAGTTTAATTAATTGTACAAATATTAATGGATTAATAATTACTAACAACGAAATTATCCCGGCTATAGTTCTATAGTTCTTCCAATCTTTATTCCATGTCAAAATTACATAAAAAATTATTGGAATAATTAAAGCCAAACCTGTATAAAAATCTGTTTCATTATCAGCAAATATAATAAAAAGGATTCCAACAATTATGGATATATAAGCAGGGATTTTTTGTAAATTTAAATTCTTATTAAAACTCCCTAAGTAAGTTGCTAGCGCTATTGCTATTAATGCATAACCAGGAACTTCTCCATAATCTCTCCCAAAAATACCCCATGCTGAATTTTGATCTACCACAGCTTTAGATATTTCTAGATCAGTAAAACCAAAAACAATCGCAAGAGTTATCCAAATTAATATTATGATTAACAGTAACTTTGTGCTTATAGATTCTTTAACGTTTTTAAACATTCAAACACCTAATTTTCTTTTATCAAGAAATACCTAATTGAAGAAATTTCTAATAATATTCCTAATTATTTGTTTTTATTATTTAAAATGTTCCCTTATTAGATTAAGAAGTATATCTGGATAATCAGTATAAATTGCTTCCACTATTTTGTCCTTATATCTCATATTAATAACTCTTTTCATGTTTACTTTCGAGTTGACTCCCCAAATATAACACTTAAATCCATTATCTATTATATCAGTAAATAAACCATTAACCATCTTTTTACATCTTACATTTACTACATTTATATCGAGTTTTCTTAATTTTTCAATAATTCTTGGTTTATTTGATATTTTACTTATATTTTCTGGTAATGTATGTACTAGATTTGATATCCCATTTTGTTTCCTTAATTGCGAAAGTATTATTAATCTCCGATCTGTAATTTCTATTTTATCTAAGATTGAAGCTTCTTTTGCGAGATGTATCAACCTTAACCCAGCTTCTTTATCAGCGATGTCAAAACTATAGCGGAGCTCATTCGAGAGATCTTTAAATGTCTCAAAAAGATCTTTAACTAAGGGGATTCTATTATCCTCTTCAAATATTAAATAATTAATCTCTTTAAATGTTAAATTATTTACCCGATATAATATTTTTCCTTTTCTGAAATATTGATCATGCAAACATATTAATTTATTATCTTTTGTAATATGAATGTCTGTTTCAATTCCCGCGCCCATTCTTACAGCTTTTTTAAAAGAGGGAATTGTATTTTCAATTTCATATCCCGACGCGCCCCTATGTCCAAAAATGTATGGAATCATCTATCCAGCAATAAGAAAATAATAAGAAAGTTGAAAAAGATAATTTTTATTGAAATTTAAATTACTTATATTATCTTATATTTACTCAAGATATTGATTAGAATGGGAGAAAATAACGAAGTAATTTCCAAAGAGGAAAAACAATCTTTCTCTGTGAAATTAAAGAACTATCTTAAAAATTTAGTAGATTTTTCGAATTATGACGCTAAGACAATAATCTACATTATTATATTCATAGTTTTAATTGCTGCATCTTTAGTCTTATTATATTTTATATTTTTTGTAAATAATACAATATTATACCGTTTCGTCGTAGTATTTTTTGTAAATCCGGTTTATAACTTAGGAATTATTGGTATCTTTCTTTTTATAGCCATTATGGGGATTCAAGGACTTCTTGTCCCTCTTCCTTCTGAAGTTGTGCTTTTAGCTACTGGTATGATATGGGGGTGGTTTTGGGGAGGTTTAATGGGAGTCATTGGTTCAATGGCTGCGGGAATATTATGTTATTATGTAAGTAAACGTGGTGGAAGACCTTTGGCTGAAAAATTTGTTGGTGAAAAAGCTATCGATATTGCTGATGATTTCATCCGAAAACATGGTATCAAAGCAATTATTATTACAAGATTTATTCCATTTATCCCGTTTGATGTGATATCCTACACTTCGGGATTAGTAGATATAAATATAAAAACATATTCAATAGGAACTTTACTCGGTTCACTCTTTCGAGCTTTTTTTTATTCTACATTAGGTTGGCTACTCTTCATGAGATTTAATCTTAGTCTTCCCTTAGATTTTGATACTTTGCCTTTAAACGTAATTATTGAGCAATCAAATTATTTCAATACTATACTATTAATAATTTTAGCAGCTCTAGCTGGACTGATAATCTTATATTACCTACTAATTAAAAAATTAGAGAAGAAGAGAACTCTAAAAAATGAATAAGGTTGTAAATTGTTATTACAATTAATTTATAATATTGTGATATTATTTCTTTTTTTATATTTTCCTTAAAATATTTTAGCCTATGAATAAGAAGGAAAAACCATCTCAAGAAATAGGATTTAAAGACCATTACGAATTGAATTTAACTGAGTTTTACCGAGCTCTTAATGAAGCAATTACTACTAATAATACGCAATCTATTTATGAGCTTTCAAAGATTTTCACCAGATATCTATTTAAAAAATTAAATAACTAACTTTTTTTTTGAAAGGGTTAAACTTTATTACGGTTCACATTTTTTGAGAGATTAAAGAGTAGAATCTCCACAAGGTTTGATTTTTTTGTAATTTGTACTAATAGTATATAAAACTTTCGAATTGATTAGGTTTATAAATTTGAAGACTATTCTTAACTTAAGTATTAAATACTAAGTAATGTGAGGAAATATAATGACAGTTAGCGGAGAACAGACAAATTATGAGGAAATTTTGGTTTCGTCTCTAAGAGCTGATTTAGAATGGCTAGAACGAGAATTTGAGCTTCAATTTAAATTCAAAAAAGAAAAAACTAATGAGGATATATCTCTTGGTAATCAAATTCTCGATAATGTAATTGATAGCATAAAAACAAATAATTGCGAAGAATTGCATAATTTATTAACAACAACACTAAATAGGATTGAACAGACCTATCCTGAATTCTTTTAATTATTTTGATTCTCCGAAATCTTCTATTTCTGTATTTAAGCTATCGACTGTATTTTTAATTTTTACTTTATTCATATAATTATTAGTATATGAAATCAAAAATATTTTAGATATTAATAGAATTTAGATTCTTATTTGAAAAAGATAAAATATTATAATACAGAAACTTCATTATTTAAAAGAGGAATAAGCTAATGTAATTTAAAAATAATTTAATTACTAGAATAATTAATCATCAAAATATAATTATAAATACCTTAATTATGGAAAAAATCATTTTAACGCATTGGTCTACCTCTACAGGTCCCGAGGTTATTTTACAATTTCCCCCCGAGAAGTCTATACCTCCGAAAGACCTTTTCTTAAAAATCTGGGCGAAACATGAATTAAATAAAGAAAATTCCGTAATTGAATTCACTCCTGAGGATAAGAATAACAGTTATGTCTCAGTGATACAACGATTTGAAGGAGAAGTTTACTTCCTCATTTTAGTCTATAGTAAAGAAGATCTCCATGATGATATAATCAAAGAGTCCCCAGAAATATTAGCACTTATAAGTAAAAATTTAATAGAATTGATAAATACGAATAAAATTACGCGCACAATTTCTGAAGCATTTAATACGATTAGGAATTATTCTAAATTAGATGAAGAAGAAAATCTGATAAACTTCTTTCAAGATCGAATCAAGTATACTATTTTACAAATTCTTAGGAAAGGAGTAATCTCTAAATCGGCATTAACTAATATATTAAAGCATGATTATGGTTTCTCTACAGTAAATATTGATTTAATACTAATTTCCTTCCTCCATGAAAATTTAGTAGTAAAAAAAAATGTACCAGGAAGTAAAGAATGCTATTTTCTAATTAAGGACCTTTCTTGTACTAGGATTCCTCCAAGAAAATTACCAACAGATCAGATAGAAGAAAGTTCTTTAAAAAAATATGGAGAGTCTTTAAAAAATTATTATTTTGATTATTATAATGTCTCAGAATTTGAAAATAAGACAATAATTCAGACAGTTCTTTTTAATAAAGACGTATTTCATCTTATAAAAACGCTAAGAGAAAAAATCTTATCTGTAAATGATTGTTTAACTATTTTAAACAATAAAGAAGAATTATTTACTGAGTTATTAGATAAAAAATTTATTTATGAAGTAAAAGGGTTCGTCTACCTTTTTTCAGATGTTCGATTTATTAAATTTAACCCATATTACATCATCGAGAAGTTAGTGGAAAGATATCAAAATCAAGATATTTCTTTAAATGAATATATGGCACATTTAAAGTTATTATCAATGCAGATAAAGGAACCATTATCCATTAATTATGAAATAGTGTAATTAGCTCGATTCCTTAATTCTTTTCTTCACATTAAGTTTAACAAAATAAAAGTATAAATACTACATCAACTAAATTTACACAATTTATTAAAATTATAATTTATAAAATGGTGTGAATATATGGCACTTGAATTAGTAGATTTCTTACAAGGAAGCTTTAGTCTTGTATTTGTGATTATATCTATTATAATAGGGATTACAATCCTCTCGAAATATTTTGAATTTAAAAATCGATTGTATATTTTAGTGGGAATAAGCTGGGTTGGTGTTAGTATCCCTTGGGTTCCGGATTCAGTCAGTTTCTTAATGAATGTTTTTGTTCAGCAATCACTTTCGGTTGAATGGTATTTTATTATCGGTAATGTTTTTTTACCTATAGCTCTTTTAACTTGGCTGACAGCCTTTACTGATATGATTTACAGGAAAGCCCAGAAAAAAGTATTGATAATTACTATTATTCTTTCAATATTATTTGAAATAATATTTTTCACATTGTTCTTTATTAACATAGATTTGATCGGAGTTATTAATCCTAAGAGACCTTTTACTGTAGAATTTGATCTTTTCATAACTATCTACTTATTGCTTATTATCTTAGTTATGCTAATTACGGGAGTTATATTTGCTCAAAAATCAGTTAAATTAGAAAATCGAGAAGTAAGATTGAAAGGAAAATTACTCCGTGCAGCATTTATTACATTTACTATTGCTGCCATTTTAGATTCTTTACTCGGTACTATTTTTGAAGATCCAACCGACCCTCTCTTAGCGATTATGGTTGTGATCGTAAGAATCTTGTTAATATTCAGCGCTTTGGAATTCTATGGTGGTTTTTTACTTCCCAAGTGGATGAAAGAGCTATTTATGAAAAAAGAATAATATTTTTTTTTCTATTTTTATATTATATAGATAAAAAACCAGTTAGGTAGTTAAGATCGAGGTATCTGAAAATGCTTTATCAACTGGGGCTTTACCATCTCCATATATATGATATAATCCAGATCTTCTAGCTATCTCATAAAAACTACGATAAATATCTTTTTCTTGATCAAATAACGCGCAGGTTTTATATATTAAGGGATTCCAAATATATAATTTATTCTTCGGGCCATACCAAAGTTTCTCATTTTTTAAAATCTGGATAAAATCTTCATCGCTGATTACAGCCTTAAGATCTTGTTTATTTAGCATTACAATAAACGGGATTTCCTTAATAAGCCGATTATTTGTAATATTTTTTAATTCTAATAAAAATTCAATATTATCCTCAAAAAATTTTACTTGAGAATCAACTACAAAAATAACAGCATCAGTTTCAGCATCAAGCTTATTAAATACTTTAATTCTTAATGAACTGAAACCTTTTTGACCGGCAACTGTATATACTCTGTAATATACCTTCTTCTTTTTTGTTGATTGAAAAATTCCTCGGTCAAAATAAAGTGTAGCACCACTTATTCTATCAATTTTTTGCAAATCACTAACAGGAGTGATTTCCCTATGTCCATCTTTAGTTAACTTATAAAGAGTTTCTAATATAGTAGTCTTTCCTGATCCTGCCATACCATAGTATACAATCTTTAGATACGTATTTCCATTTTTGTGTTGAACCATTGAATGATCTCCGGAGAATAAATAATATTACTTTCGATTTAATCAAATAAATTTGATTACTAATAAATAAAATAATTTTCAGAATTAAAGATATTGCATCGTAAAATTATTTTTAAGAATACAATAATTTTTTTACAATGAATAATGATTCCCTTATAGAATAAGAAGTTCAGTAATAAGACTCTAAAAAAACAAGAAATTATGGATGGATATACTGATTCAAACTGGAACTGGGATTTTTATAACGAACTTGTAGATGATGTAGAGGAAAACAAAAATATTATTCAGTGCATTTCTTGTGGTAAATGTGTAGGTGATTGCCCAGCTACAAAAGTATCTAACTTTAATATTAGGAAAATAATTAGTAGGGTCCTTCGAGGAGATAAAAGTGTTTTAAAGGATTCTGATATTTGGTATTGTTATTTATGTGAAAGATGTAAAAGAGTTTGTCCAAAAGACAATATTAATATCCCCTTACTTATTATTAATTTAAGAAATGAAAGCTTTAAGAAAGGGTATGGTCCTCGTTATAATGATTTACGTAAATACGTGGAGATGTCTGAAAGATTTTTGACTAACGGTACCGTTTTGGAAGAACCTTTGGATGGTGGTTTACCAACGGAACGCATGGAAGAATTAAATGAGATTTGTAATTTTGCTCGAATAAATTATGTATTTAAAGCAAGTAAACACAAAAATAAGCAAAAAAGCAAGAAAAAATCATAATCGAGATTCAAAAAAATGGACGTATTTGATTTAGCACTAAATTTAGATGAAATTGAAAGAGATTATCCTGAAAATCCTTTAGAATATTTTAAAAGTAAAAAATTATGCCTTTTTAAAGCTTGCTTGGAAAAATATTTTCCAGGTGTAAGATGGGGCTTTCATGACCTCCTAGAAGAGCTTCAATTAAATGTAACTATGTGTGTGAATCAATCATGCTGCTCTGGTACTTTTTTTCAACGGAATTTGATAACAAGAGCGCAATTTGCGGCCATTAATGAGAGGAATCTAAATGAAATGAATCAGATAGCCGATATAGTGTTCTTTAGCTGTAATGGTTGTTACAATAGTCTGTTAAGAGGGCGAGAATTTTTAAAAATTCCTGATGTGAAAAAAAAAACTAATGAAATACTGAAAGGATTAAAAAACAAGAGAATAGGCATAAATTATCCCAATAAATACGAAATTCTTGAAAATCTTAATCTCAAATTAGTGCATGATTTAGATTTCTTATATTTAATTCGAAACGATGTTCTTAACTCTTTAAAGTTTGATTTGAAAGATCTTAAAGTTGCTATTCATTATGGATGCCATTACTTGAATTTATCAAGAGATAAAAGAAATATTGAAGAATATATAAAAGACAAAACTAAACTAGATGAATTAATTAATCTTTTTGGGGGTATTCCAATTGATTATCAAGAAAGAGAGAGTTGTTGTGGATGGGGGGCTTCCCAACTCATAATAAACCCTCATGAAGCGCTAAAAATAACCGCTAATAAACTAAAAAGCGCTCAAGATGTAGGAGCGGATTTTATGATAACACCATGCCCAACTTGTTTATATACTCTAAGTAAACCCGAATACCGAGAGAAAATGCATAAGTGGTTTGGTGAGAAGTTAGACATTCCCACAATACATTTAAATGAACTAATAGCTATATTGCGAGGATGTGAAGAAGAACGCTGTATCACCCTTAGACGAAAGACTCCGCGTTTAGATGAGATTTTTGAGATAATTACAAAAGAATAAAACAATTATTAATATTTTTATAAATACTAAATTGATATCACAATTCTTCAATTGCTAATCGTGGACAAGAATCCAAACATAATAAGCATCCAATACATTTTTCACAGGAAAATGCTAACTTATCGGTTTTATCTAAGTATAGAGCATTAGTAGGACATAACGAAACACATGCTCCACAATTAATACATTTATCCTCATCAATTATAAATCGCTGATTCTCAGTAACTGTTTTTAAATCCCTCTTATCTAGGTAAGTTAAAGCGTCTTGTTTGAAATCTTTTAAAAACTTTAATTTTAAGTTTTGTTTCATTGGTTTAACGACTGTTTTAGTAGGTAAAGTTTCAGCAGGAGGATTCAAGAAAAATTTTCCATCTTCAATCCATTTTTTAAGCGTTTCAGCTATTTTACGCGCATAAAATATAGATGACATTGAGGAGCATTTTATTTTTTTGCAATCTAACTCGATATATCCACTTTTCAATTCCATATAACTCACTTGCTTTAGTTTTGGTTTATCTCTTTTGGGTTTTCCATAATCTAAGACCTCTGTCAGTAAAATCTCATCATTTACAGCAGTTTTTCTAGCTAAACCCTCATTTAATATTGGTATTGGTACTCCTACTCCAACAGATAAGGATGTACCATACTTTTCATATGCTACTCCTCGTAAATATTCTGGACTCATTTGTTTCAAATCGCCTTTAACAAATAAAGCTCCAAATCTGTTTGTAGGATTATGTTGGGTACCTTCTCCCATAATATATCCAATTCCCCCACCCAAAAAGATTCTAGTGCCGATTCCGATAGTTTCATAATCAGGATCATTACTCAATGGATTTAAACATCCCGCTCCCGCATAATGAGCATTTCCAAAATGAGGTAATAATTTTCCCATATACGTATATAATGTTTTATCTGAACTATTTACAGCACATACATATCTCTGATAAGCATTTCTAGGATTGCATAAAATTGCTTGATTGATGTCTTCGATTGTAAATTCTATGTCCACTTCTGCTAATGGGTAACAATCAGTAGTATAGGAATTACCTTTTAATCTTATTAGTTTCCCTGAGACTAAATCTTCAATGACATGACCACCACCATATTCAAAAGGTTTTTTGTCTGACATCCTCGTACAGCCTATATAACAATCAACTGCTCCATTTCCATGATACGCCTTTACATCGTTTAAGCATAGATGCTCAATTTTTATAGGAGGATCTGAATGACCAAAATTGAGAAAAACTCCACTTGAACACATAGGTCCAAAAGTACCTGTAGTTACTATATCGATCTCATCAGCAGCTACCTTAATACCTTTATCTTCTACAAATTTAATCATTTCTTCAGCTGTAACTACCACAACATCACCATTTTTTATTTTCTCATTTATTTCATTATAAGTTTTTGCCAAAATATCACCAACATTTTACTCCTTTGTCATTATTAATTCTGTCAATAAAATAAAAATATGCATATTAATAAATTCTAACAGCTAGAATATTCATTATATGCATAAAATATGCATCACGATAATATCATAACTATGTTATAGAGAAGAAAAGCCATTTAGGAATAATTTTTATACTTGTTATGTTTTCTACAATTACAAACCCAATATTATAGGTTATGACTAATACAAAAGTTGATAATTCCCATTCTAAACGGAACATAATAGCTATATTTCTGTTGATTATAACTACAGTCCTTTGGGGAACATCCTTTATTATTACTAAAAATATAACAGAAAATGTCCCAGTATTCTTATATCTTGGTTTAAGATTCCTAATTGCACTTTTAGGTTTTATACCTTTTTTTCCGCACTTTAAAAATTTGAATAAGAAGATTATTCTTATGGGTTTTATAACAGGGATCTTGTACTTTTTGGGAATAATGTTTCAAACTTTAGGACTCCAATTCCCATCTACAACTGCAGGAAAAACCGGTTTTATTACAGGATTAAGTACAGTTATAGTACCTTTTTTAGCATGGTTTGGATTTAAAAAACAATTGAATTTAAGAATATGGATTGCGGTAATATTATCAGTTATTGGCATGGCGTTTTTATTGTTGGAGGGTGAATCTGGGTTCATTATAGGTGATGTATTAGTATTAGTTTGTGCTTTTATCTTCGCATTCTATATTGTTTTAAATGATAAGTATGTTCGCATAACTGATATATATTTATACTCAATTATTCAAATTTGTGTTATCACTCTTTCAAGTTTTGTTTGTTCTTTACTTTTAGGAGAATCATACAATTTATTATCAAATCCGCCAACTTTTTGGTTTGTTATGATATATATGGGAATTGCCGTTATGACTGTCACAGTTTTATTTCAAAATTGGAGTCAACAATATCAAGGACCAACTCAGACTGCAATAATATTTACACTTGAACCTGTATTTGCTGTATTATTTGGGTTCCTTATAGGAAGTGAAATCCTATCCTTATTTGGTTGGATTGGTTGTGGGTTAATCTTTATTGCAATTCTTACAGCTGTACTAAAGAATGCTAATAATAAAGAATAAAATAAGAAAAATTATCTTAATTTGATCAAACTGTCTGAAATTTCTTAAATTTCTCATTTTGGCGCTCATAAAATACACCCAAAACTTAATACGTAATGAAATCCAAAAATTTTTACTTTAAACACATATTTAAATAATTAAAAATTTATTAGTATCTAAATAAGGGTTGTTTTATCGGCAAATTACTATTTTAAATAATATATCACTCAATTAGACGTCTTGCTTGAATAATCAAATATACGTGAAATTATACATGTCCGTACATAAATTAAAACCAAAAGATTTAACCATATGTGATAAGTGCGGGAATGTTATGGTAAACAGAAGGATACGTACTAATAACTCCGGTAAAGTGGTATTTCAAAGAGTTTTACAATGTATCGTATGCAGGTATTGGATCTCACTAGATTAGTTTTTTTTATAATATTTGTAAAAAATATTGAATTGCTTTATCTTTTTTTTTAAAAATAATTCAGATCATCCTCATTTAGATGTTAAAAGAAAGGTAAGGGAAAAGAAATTTGCGTCAAATTTTAAAATCAAGGAGAGAATTAAACTCTGAGGAGTTTAATTGAGGGCGAATTCAGAACGCATGCCCTAGTTTTTGGTAGAAATATAAATTAAATAATATTTTTTACTCCCTATATTTAAATCTAATAATTCCTTCTTTTTATTTAATAACGGTGAGACAGAGATGAAGGTTTACATACGAGATATTGAGACTATAGAGGATCTAGAATATGGAGGTACTACTTATAGGATCACTGGGCAGCTTCAAAGTAGTTTAGTAATTAAGATTAATGATTTGTTTTACGGTCTTCGAGAATATATAGGTCGCCATGTTGAAATGTTATTATGTGTTTTAAGATCCCCTTATGCTGAGTCTAAGCAAGGAATAGCTACTCATCTCTTTTTATCAGAGAGACATTATTCAGTGGAGCTTATTGATGAGTTAATTACCAATCAAGGAATAAATCCAAAGGATGATAAGAAGTGGGTTACATTAACTGGCTCATATATCAATTCTTATGTTATCCCAAAGAAGTGGACGCCTCTTATCACATCAGAGTGGTTCAGACCTCTCCTGAACCAAGTATCAGCTATTGAGACTACTGATGGAATCTTTCTTTTGTATCCATATCATACGAATCTTAATCCTTCGATCGAAGTTATACCTCCCAAAATTTCATTGATCACTGGTTGTATTGATTTAGCGGCGTGGCATCCTACTCTCTAAGTAGAGCAGAAATCCATTGAAAATTTAATGACTCCTCATGATTTTTCAATTTTACATTTCGGAAGACTTCTACTATATTTATTAGATTTTTTTTAGTGAATATTCTTTATCTATATGAATATTAGCTAATCTGTCTACTATTTTATCGTCTGATGCAACTTTATCTTCGATAGCATAATATCTGAAATAAATACCTTCAATATTACCAGAATCTAAAAGAAAAAAGAAAAGTTGTCATTTAAAGGTGAGGAGTGTCAAAATCCTTTTATTCTTAAAAAATTATAGACACAGAGTAATACAAGTGTTTGAAGATATCAGAAACTTGAAGTCATTAGAATGTTAAAGAAAAGGAAAGGGATAAGGGATCTGACCAAATTTTAAAATCAGGGAGAGAATTAAACTCTAAAGAGTTTAATAGAGGGCGAATTTTGGTTAAACACCGAATCGGGCTTTAATATCCAATGTTTATCAGATCACTTGTAGATTCCCTTCCTTAGTTATTCATATATTTTTTTAATATAAAAACCATCTTATTATAATTTATTTATGTTACCATATCAAGAACAAGTTTTAAATCATAAATTTGGGTACATAATTTAAAATTTTTGTACAAAATCTTTAGTACTAATCTTTTTAATTAGGTATAAACATTTTAGAACAAGAATTATTTTATTTCAAAAGATCTTTAATCTTTATTTTTAGTCCATCTTCAGCAGCAACAATATTTTTAATATTAGTATTTTCTTGAAGTTTTATTACTTGACTAGGGACATAGTTTTTAGTTGACATTGAGCTATCCATATACGTCCCAAAATGAGTAATAATAAGACCATCAAGTGGAGGGTTAATCTTGTTGAGATAAGGTATAACTTCATCAGTACATAGATGTCTCTTACATACAATAGAATCTGGACGCAAAAGGTTAAGAATTAAAATATTGACACCAGAAAATTCCTTTGAAAAGCCTTTATATACACTTGTATCACTTGAAAAAGCTAGTGAATAATCTTTAAGGTTAAATTTAACTCCAAATCCCTCGTTTTTAGGAGAATGAACTACTTTAGTTCCAATAATTTCAATATTTTTATAATTAAATGAATCTCCTGCTTTAAATTTTACAATTTCTTCGAGCATGTTAAGATGGTACTCAGAAATATACTTCAAAACTTCACCTGTAGTAATTAATGTGCCTTTTTTATAGTATTTATGATTTCTATCGTGTAAGATTTCTCGTGAGCTTTCAATTATAGCACTTAAATCACTATAATGGTCAACATGAGCATGGGTTGCAATAAAGAGTTCTGTCTTTACTGGATCTTCTTTAAATTGGTTAATTCGAACAATAGCACCAGGTCCAGGATCTATATGAGATTGTATATCGTTAAATTTATAGATAACACCTCCTGTGGCCCTAAATTGAGTTCTAATATGATGTCGACCACCCCCTGATCCGAGAAAAATTAGTTCATCGGCCATATTAACCATTTTTATAATTAAAGAAGCTTAATATTTGGTTGCATTCACTAATTTTTTTGCTATCATTTCAAATGCTTTTTCAACATTGTATCCCGTTTTAGCTGATGTTTGTATGAAATCTATCATATTAAAGATATTCTTTAAATGAAGAGCACTTTCATCATCTACAGCAATTAAATCTTCGAGATCTGCTTTTGTTCCTATAAGTAAAATTGGCAAATTTAAATCATGTAATCGAGTCATATTTACCCACTCAAGTATGTCTCCTATCTTTGGCATTCTTGTTAAATCAAATAAAAGAAGTGCCCCTCTTGCCCCCATTACGAAATTCTCTAAAAGATATCTAAAGCGTTCTTGACCTCCTAAATCCCATAATTGTAAAAGACAATGTGCATCATCAAAATTAAGCTCTGTGGTGTAAAAATCCACACCAATCGTCATTATACTTGACTCATCAAACATACCATCGACATATCTTCTTAGGAGTGATGTCTTGCCCACACTTGCATTTCCGGCAATTAAAATTTTAAAGATAAAATTTTTCATGTTTGAATGGGTATATAATAAGTGATAAATATAAGAACACTTATTTATTTTAATGCATCAAAATGGAACTTATTTCAAAATTTTACCTTCTTGTAGTTTATTGATTAAAATTTTATCATAAGGTTAAGTTTTTTATAATATTCAAGTACTATACTATTTTGTAAAGACTTTTGATTAAACTATAGATAATTTATAATTGCATTTTATTAATCCTTAGTAATTTGATGTTAAGCCAAGATTATTTTCAAATTCCAATAAAAGCATTGAATGATTATGCAAAACGAATTGATATAAGTTATAATAGTAAAACGGCTTCTGAAATTACATACTATGATGATTTGAAACAGTTTTTAGAAAAAATTTTTCCAACAACTAAAGGATATTTAGTTCAATCAGGGTATAAAATAAAAGGATCATCTAATCGTCCAGATCTTACAGTTGTGTTTAATAATATTGTACTTTTTCATATCGAAGCTAAGCCTCCAAACACTCCAATTGAAAATATTATTAAATTTGAAGAGAGTCATCGATTGAACGATCAAATCTCGAGGTATCGAAGTGAAGGAGTACAATTATTAATTACAGATTTTAAAAATATTTTCTTAATAGATTCAACAATACCGAATAAACCACAAGTTAAACAAAAAATAAAATTTGAGTGTGTATTACTCGAAGAAGTAAGTAATAAAATTAAACCTGCGAAAAATGCAGTTTCAGATTTTACAAGGTTATTAGTTTATACATGTGAAGATCATCTTCAAACTATTTCAAATATAAAGAATCTCATCAATCCATTAGCTAACATTGCTAAAACTATTAGAAACAAGGCGCTAAACATTCTAAAAAAATCTCAAATAAATCACATGAATAAAACTGATCTAATAGCAGCTAAATATTTAAAAGAAATTAGAGATGATTTTAAAAAATCAATCTATAAGGAAGAATTAGAAGATGAAAATGTATTATTTTCTGATCTCTTTGCTCAAACAATAGTATATGGTGCATTTTCTGCATGGATGAAATATTGTCAAAACTTAACAAACCAACAAGAATTCACACTTCAGTTAGTTGGTGAGTTTTTACCATATGGGAGTTTCATTCGCGAGCTATTTTTAACCTTAAAAAGCAAAATCCCAATTGAGTTTAAAAACATTTTAAAAGAATTAGAGATACGTTTCCAAAAAACAGAATATAAAGGATTAGTAAATATCGAGTCTATTATTACTACGTTTTATAGTGATTTTTTAAATTTATATGATCCTATAACCGCAAAGAATAGAGGTGTTGTTTACACACCCCATGAAATTGTTGATTTTATTATTCGTGGCATTGATTTTATGTTAAAAAGATGGTTAAAAATGCCTTTAGGTCTGATTTCTGAAGATAGAATACAATTAGATGATAAAAACAAATCAAAGATATACAAGCAAACTAATATCACTGAAATTATAAGCGATAAAAGAAATAAAGTAATAAATCGATTGAGGATTCTTGATCCTGCTGCAGGTACAATGGCATTTGCTTGTGGGCTCTTACACTTTGCTAAAGAAGCATTTCAAAACAGAATATCACAAATATCTTTAGCTCAAGGTGCATTTCAGAAATGGGTAAAAGAAACTTTTTTTAATAACGTATATGCTTTTGAAATACTTATGGCTCCTTATGTTCTTGGTCATATAAGAACATTTTTAACTCTAGAAAATTTAGGATTGCCATTAAATTCTGTAGAATATCATTTAAATTCCTTTCTGATGAACACACTAATGACACCACCTAAGGATCGAAAAATTGAAGAATGGATTTTTAACAATATGGATATTGGGCGTGAAATCAAAGAAGCACTTCAAATTCGGGATAGAACTGATATATTTGTAATTATGGGCAATCCTCCATATAATATAAGTAGTCAAAATAATTGTGAATGGATAAATGAAAAAATTAATGATTATAAAAGAGGTTTAAAAGAGAAAAATCTAAAAATTCTTTCCGATGATTATGTTAAATTCATTCGATTTGGACAATGGAAAATTGAGCAAGTGGGTAAAGGAATTTTAGCGCTCATCACAAATAGTCGTTATTTAGATGGTCAAATGTTCTCAGTCATGCGAAAATCACTAAGAGAATCGTTTGATTATATCTATATTGTGAATTTACATGGGGATATGCGGAAAAAAGAGTCTGGAAATCCCTTTGATATACGTGTTGGAGTTACTATATCATTTATGGTAAGAATCGATAACTCGCCTAAAAAAAATGCGGCAGTATTTTATATGGATGTCCCACAAGCCACTAGAGAAGAAAAATTCGCAATTTTAGCACAAGGATTTGAAGAAACCAAATTTGAATTACTTTCAGAGACCAGTAAGAACTTTTTTATCAAAATTGATACAACTTACCTTGATCGCTTTGAGCAATTTATCCCTTTAAATTCTTTGTTTAAATCTAATCCCACTAGTGGTATAATGATTGGTAGAGATCGGCTTTTAGTAGATGTGGATAAAGAAGTCTTAAAACAAAACTTAACTAGATTTTTTAATAAAAAATTTGAAGAATTAAATGATCTCAAGATACAGGTTAACGATACTAAAACTTGGAAGAAATCTAAAGTATTTGATGAGACAAACTTAGCAAAAGCATTGGAAAACATTCGTTTTATTAATTATCGTGGGTGGGATTTTAGATATATAGCATATGATAGAGCATTAGTAGAAGGTCATAGGATGGGATACGTTGATCAGATTTCCCAATCAAATCCCGCAATTACAGTGACAAAATCATCACGTAAAAAGAAATTTGAAACTGCGTTTATTGTAGAAAATTTGTTAGAGAAATGCTATATGGCAGTAACAGACACATCTTATGCCTTTCCCTTATTTCTAAACGGCACATCAAATATAATTAAGCCAAAATTACCTTTTAAAACGACTCCGGAACAAATATTCTATTATTGTTATGCAATTCTTTATGCTGACACGTATAGAAAAAGATATGATGAATATTTAAGAAAAAGTTATCCAAGAATTCCATTTACAAAAAATTCAAACTTATTTTACAATATGGCTAATTTAGGTGAAAAATTGGCTAATATCCATTTAATGAAGCATGATATTAGTTTCCATTTAGAATTAGCGGAATTGGATCCAGATGAGTGGATTATAAATAATCTTACTTATAATACAAATGAAGAAACTTTATATTTTGAAGATATTTTGGATAATGGTGAAAGTCTATCAGTTAAAACTCCTTGGATAAAAGGAATTACACAAGAAATCTGGAATTACTCAATAGGAGGAATAAATCAAATTAAACAGTTCTTGAATTCACGAAAATATAATCCCTTTCAAAAATATAATACTCTTCAGCGTAGTTTAAATCATGAAGAACTAATTTACCTTTTAAAGATGATTACAGCTATCGAAAAAACTATCGATCTACTACCCGAGATTGATAAATTATATAATAAAATTGATGTCTTAATCTAAAAACTCAAACATATTTTCCTTTAGTGCCTTAGATATTCAATGAAGTGATACTTAAATATTAATTTAATCCCCCTATATTATTTATTAATCTAAAATTTAAGAGATATTTTTAGTTTTGACTTCGACAGAGATAAAAATTTCTAGAATTCTCGAAAATGGAATTGAATTCTCTTGCCAAATGTGTGGTCAATGTTGTAGAGGGTTCGATGATGGTGAAGTCTATTTATATAAAGATGATATACTTAAATTAGCGGATTTTTTAAAAATCAATGGAAAAAAAAGCTTAAGAGATTTCGCAAAAAAATATCTGAAAGTAGTAGATGATAGTTTTTTCTGGAAAGAACCTGGAGCTGAAAGAGGTAAAACTTATCGATATAAAAACCTTGGATTTAAATTTACTGGAGGAGATGAGCATTGTCATTTCTTAAAAGGAAATGAGTGTAGTGTTCATACAGCCCGACCCTTCCAATGTAGATCATTTCCTTTTTGGCAAATGATGGTCTCTAGTAAAAAGAATTTTGAAGATTATACTAAGAAATGCAAGGGTCTACAAGTTTTAAAGGGAAAATTTTATACAAAGGAGGAAATTTTAAATTGGGCACAAGAGGAATATGAAATAGAAAAGAAATACTTTTTAGAAATGAAAAAGAATAATTTTAACATCATGAAAGTACATCCCTATTTATCTAAAGAAATGCTTCAGGAGTAAAATGAAACATGCCAAATGGACTAATATTTATGAAATATGATGAACGGAGCGGAATGGAGATTAAAGCAAAATATCCAGAGAAAAAGTTTAAAATTACTGATAAAACCCTAATGCAAATTCTAAATTTACATGAATTTAGTAAACAAGCAGGGATTGTGAGTTTAACTTTAGAAAATATCAATTTTGTAACTTATTATTCGGGCTCTGATACTGATTATTTTTTTATTTTAATGTTAAATATACTTGAAAATCCTGAAGATTACGAAGAAATCTTAGAAGAAGTCTCTCAGATCATTTTAAAAAACTTAGAAAAAAAAAAATATTTGAAACTTCTTCCTTCACTCTTTAATAAAATTATGGATTCTCCTAAAATAAGGAAGAACGGTCTAAATGAACAAGTTTAATGTTAAAAAAAGTCTAACTCAAATATCTTTCTCTTAATAAGTCTATTTAAAATTGGAACTATTAAAATTAATTTTGAAAAAATAAAAAAAAAAGATTAATTTAAGGTTTTGTTTAGAAGTCTAAGATTAGTAAGAGAAATGCGATTAAAAGCAACCAACCGCTCCAACCAACGATTACTAGATTTGTTCCATTTATAAAGGAATACCATCCCGCCATGGCTAATGCAGAACCTGCTACCCACGTAAAGAATACAAAGCCAATTATTAAAAGGACCCACCATTCATAGGGTATTTTAATATCAACGAGATCAAAAATTACTATAATTAGAACAATTGCTATGATTAATCCAAAGACACCATCTAAGACAATATTAGTAGCTACCGTCCCACCAGCGCCTGTAATCGCGGCCATACCCATGAAAATTATAATACAATCGTAAATGCCAAACGCAACACCGAGGGTTGCCATTATTTTAGATGCTTTCCATCCTTTCTTTTCACCAAAGAGATCTATTAACGCTGCCATGGTAACAATTGTTCCAGCAAACCATGAAGCAGTCACCGCAGGATAATCAGCATTAAAAAAACCAAAAATGATTGTAACTATACCAATTACAAGCAAAAGCCACCAAGTAAATGGAAGCTTGATTGGTATTAACTTCCAGTAATTTAAGCCAAGAAAGATGACAATAGCAAATAAAAGTTCTATTATTCCAAAAAGAACATATAATTCTGTACCTGTCCCGGCAGCGTAAAAGTAGGTTATAGCATCAGCACCTAAAAACAGCATTCCTATAAAAGCAAGTAATTTTACAGCAGTAAGATCTTTTTCAACTTCACTCATATTGATCACATATTTTTTTTATTTAATATTTTATTCCATATTGGAATCAGAATTAAATTATTTTGCCCAATTTAAAAGCTTTTACATATCTTTTATTATATGCTTAATAGCATTATACATTCAAGAATGAAAAATAGAATAATTTTTGTGAATACTTCAAAAATTTGAAACTATTTATTTTGATACGAACTTGAATTTCTCACAGAACCATAATTGAAGATATTTATTTTAATTAGATGGTTATTGATTATTTTAAATTTGTAATATTAAAATCTATATTTCCAAAAATAATATCAATAGTTATTAAAAAATCGACTTTATATTAATTAAGGTTTAATAAAGATATTTTATTAGAGAGTAGGATAAAATTGAAGATTGGGCTATTTATATGTGATTGTGGTAAAAATATTAGTGGCGTAATCGATAATGATAGGTTAATTAAACATTTTGAGAAATATCCTAATTTATATGTGTTTAGAGACCAGTATTTATGTTCAGAATTAGGTTTAAACAAAATTATTAATGAAATACAACAAAACAAAGTCGAGCGGGTTGTTATTGCTTCTTGTTCGTTTAAATTACACGGATTATTGTTTCGCAAAACCATTGAAAAAGCAGGAATTAATCGCTTTTTAATATCATTTGCTAATGTGCGTGAACAAAATTCATGGGTTCATTATGATGAGCCAGAAAAAGCAACACGAAAGGCAATCGATCAAATAAATATGGCGATAGAACGAGTCAAACTTTTAGAACCGTTAGAAGTTCAATATTCAAATATAACACCTTCAAGTTTAATTATCGGAGGAGGAATTGCTGGAATAAAAGCTGCTTTAACAATTGCGGATACAGGAATTAAAGTATATTTAGTTGAAAAAGAATCTACAATTGGGGGTCACATGGCGCTATTTGATAAAACATTTCCTACTTTAGATTGTAGCATATGTATTTTAGGGCCGTTAATGACAGAGGTTAAAGATCATCCAAATATTGAATTACTGACTTACTCCACAGTAGAAAGTGTTGATGGTTATATTGGAAATTTTGAAGTAAAAATAAAGAAAAACCCTCGATTTATAAAAGAAGATGATTGTGTAGGATGCATTGATATCTGTCGAGAAGTGTGTCCAATAGACATAGAAGAAACATTCTTTCCAAGGAAAGCTATAGACGTTCCTTATCCTCAAGCAATCCCTTTATTCCCAAATATTTTAGAGGAATATTGTATTGGTTGTAAAGCTTGTGCTCAAGCTTGCGACAGAGATGCCATCGATTTCGATCAAACTCCTGAATTTCTAAATATTACTGTAGGTTCGATTATAGTCGCAACTGGTTTGAAGCCATTTGATCCTTCTGTCTTAGGAGAACTTAGTTATGAGAAATATCCCGATGTAATAACCACAATGCAAATGGAACGGTTACTTAATAACGATGGCCCAACTCATGGAAAAGTTGTAAAACCTTCTAATGGACAAACTCCTAAAAAAGTTTCTTTTGTATTATGTGTTGGCTCACGCAATAAAAAAATCCATCATGATTATTGTAGTCAAGTTTGTTGTAATGTAGCAATTAAACAAGCAGTATTATTAAAAAATGAGAATCCGGACATAAAAATTAATATTTACTATACAGATATTAGAGCTATGGGCAAAAATTGTGAGGAATTCTACAACAGAGCACGTGAAGCTTTTGGAGTACGCTTCATAAAAAGTAATATCTCCGCGATTTTAAAAAGTGATACTTCAGGTGATCTAATAGTGCGTGGTGAAGACATCATTGAAGGATCTCTTTTCGAAAATAAGACAGATTTAGTAGTGTTAGCTGTGGGTTTAGAACCTGCAGAAGGAACAGATGAGCTAAGTAAAATATTAAATATTTCCCAAGATCCATATGGCTTTTTATTAGAGAAACATTTAAAAGTTAAACCCTCAGAAACACTTGTAAGTGGTATTTACATAGCCGGAGCAATCCAAGGACCTAAAGATATACCTAATAGTATTGCTCAAGCAGAAAGTGCAGCCTCTAAAGCGATAGGTTTAATTACGCGTGGTAAAGTAGAGTTGGATCCTCATATAGTTTATCTTAATAAAGATAAATGCGATTTATGTAGACTCTGTGAAAATATATGTGAATATAATGCTTTAAAAATCGAAAATAATCAATTAAAGATGATTCAAGCTAATTGTTCTGGATGTGGAGCTTGTGTAGCTATGTGCCCCTATGATGCACTCTATATTCCCGGTTTTCAAAGAACACAAATTTCAGCACAATTAAAATCGGTTCTTAGTGAAAAAAAAGAATTTCCGTTAATTATTTCCTTTTTATGCAACTGGTGTTCTTATATAGGAGCAGATCTTGCTGGAACAAGCAAAATTGTCTACCCCACTAATAATAGAACTATTCATATCATGTGTACAGCAATGCTTAATCCATCATTAATTTTTGAGAGCTTCTTTTATGGTGCAGATGGAGTACTAATTGCGGGGTGTCATCCGCAAGATTGTCACTACGATACTGGATTCATTAAAGCTACAAATAGATATGAGAGTATTAAAGAAATGTTAGCTGAAGCAAATATTAATGAAAATCGTGTTAAAATTGTAAGTATCTCAGCTGGAGAAGGGGAGAAATTTGCTAAAGTAATAAAGGAATTTAAAGAGGACCTAGAAAAACTAGGTCCAATTCATCCCGGTGAATATTTAAAACCTTCTAAGGTAAAAAAACAAGTAAAAGATAAAGTTAAGCTTAATGAAATTTAAAAAGCATTTCTAAGGTGATTGAAATAATTATCAATTTCCTTAAGAATAAATGTTAATTTTTTATTACTAGCTCTCTTATAATCTTTATTAACAGATTTTTTTTATTATATTATAGATTACGATTTTTAATTTTGAAAATGTAATGTTACGGGTTAAATATGAGAATTCGTGCTGTAACCTTAGGTCAAATCATCCCATTCTTATATAAAAATGAATCAATATTGTCATTTTTACAAGATAGACTAGTTAACTTTTCCTCTTTTGCTAATGAATTTAAGAGTATGCTAAAAGAAATTAATATAGAAGTTGAGACAAAACGCTTCTGCTCGCAACCACTCTTTAGTTATGACAATAAATTATTTTATGAAAAAAACTTAAGAGAAACATTAGTAGACATAAATAACCAATTAGGGTTTTTACAAGATCTGTTTAAGGATTATGAATTTGATTATTTTGCCTGCTGTATGATGAAAGCAGATCAAATTGAGGAATTAGGAATTTTTGAGAAACTTTTATTAAATGAAGTTCCTCAATTTATTAAAAATCACAGAAAATTTTTTACATCTTTACCAGTCGCGTCAACTGAAAAAGGAATTAATATAGCTGCTTTAAAATCAGGTGCAAAAATAATAAAAGAATTATCTGAACCAGATCCTTTTAATAATTTACAATTTTGTGTATCTTCTAATGTTGGTTCAAACGTTCCTTTCTTTCCTGCGGCTTACCACCTTTCAGAAAAACCTGCTTTTTCTTTAGCCTTAGAAATGGCAGATGAGGTAATAAACGCTATTGAAGAATCAGACACATTAAAAGAAGCTCAACTTAATTTATTAGCAAAATTTAATGGTATTTATGATAATCTGACAAAAATTGCTGAAAAAGTTAGCAGGAACTACAATATTGAATTTAAAGGAATAGATTTCTCTCCAGCTCCTTATCCTATGATTGATAAGAGCATTGGAACTGCCATTGAAAAATTAGGAATTGAGTATTTTGGAGCTAATGGAACGTTAACAGCTGTAGCTTTAATAAAAAATTCTATTCCCATAAATAAAGAGAAGGTAATTGGTTTTTCAGGGTTCATGCAACCAGTTTTAGAAGATTTTATTTTATCAAAAAGATTATCTGAAAACAAATTTAATTTAGATTCGCTCTTATTATATTCTACTATGTGTGGAGCGGGTCTTGACGTAGTCCCTCTCCCTGGAGATATAACAGAACGCGAATTATTTTACATTTTACTCGATGTTTGTACGATATCTGTAATATTAAATAAACCTTTAACTTGTAGACTTATGCCAATTCCAGGTAAAAGTTCTGGTGACGATGTTGAGTTTGATTTTGAATATTTTGCTCCTTCAAAAATAATTGATTTTAGAAGGTTAGTTAGTGAGAATAAAAATGATTTATTCAATCGAAATGAGAAAAATTTAAAATTTCTTTAATAAAATTTTTTAGAGAGAGTATCTATTTATCTTTTTGAAAAGCCTCAAAAATTATATTTGTATTATTTTTATGAGTGAAAAGAAGGAAAAAAAACCATTGCGATTTTTTAATGAAGCTGTCGAATATATTGAGAAATTCGATACACAAGGAATTTTAATCGAAGAGAGTAGAGTTCCTTTAGAGATTAGAAATTATAACTCAAATTTTTTAAGAGATGAAATGATAAATGAATTAAATAATCTGAGTGATCTTATTCGAAATAATCCAGATTTAAAAATTGAGAAATTATCCAAAGAAGAACGCGATATCTTCTATAAATTCATAGAATTCTATCGGATTTGTCCTATATGCCTAAACCAGAATCACTTCTTTAACCTTAAAAAAATTTTCTTTGATGAAGAGAAAAAATCTTTAATAAAAGAATTGATAAGATTAATGACAACAAATCGAAGAAAATTAAAGAAAATTAATCTTCAATTTGGAATTCCTTGTTGTAATTGCTATAAGCAATTATTAGAGGGGTAATTAAAAAAATAACTTATATTATAAATAATCATAAATTTTGAATATTTTTCATAACCGAATTAATTAAAATTAATAAGGTTTAACTTACAGCTAAACATCCCTTACTGTAATTGTTATAAGAACTTTTTTGAGGATTAAATGAGAACTTAGTAATCTTTATTTTAAATAATCTACTACCTTACCGCTTTGAGTGATTTCATAAACAATCTCATCTGTTCTTTCGTCCTTTTCAGACTTAATACAAAAAGCTTTAATTAAAAAATCCATATTATAATTAAACATATGCTCATCTTCGAGAATTTTACGTTCAATTAACATATGCAATAAACTACTTTTTGGAACTTGTTTTAAGTCGTTTACTATATTTAAAATTTCTCGGCGAATAGGATTATTCACCGCTCTTAGATACAGATCATGCAAATATTTGGTTCCTTCAAGTGATTTACTAAATTCTTCCATCGTTTTATAATTCTTGAAATCGAACTCATCGGGCATATTTTAATAAAACAAACAAGAAAGAAAAATCTTTTGTCTATAATAATAAAACTAATTATACCTTGAAATATAAAGGGACTTTAAATATTTGGATTTAAAGTAAGTAATTGAAAATAATACTTTTAGAAAAGTGAAAAAGATTGGAAAAAATTAAAATAACACACAACCCAAAAATAGAAACTATTAATACAAACGAGAAAGTTGGGAAAAAAATAGATAGCTTATGGACTGAAAATACACATATTAATAAAAATTTAAAATATGAATCTAAGAAACTAATAATAAAACTAGAAACTAATGGAAAGGAGAAACGAAAGATATTACTAAAACTTGAAAGTGGGAGCCCTAAAGTTCACTCAAGTAATTTTAATCTTATTTCAGAATTATTGAAAGAATTTTTTAACGGTGTAAACAATTTTGAATAAATAATTAAAAGTGTTTTTTCAAATTCTTCCCTTCGAATACTTTTTTATTATAGAAATTAAAAGTAAAATATTTTATTGTAGGTCTCCTATTTCTTCATTAAATTTAATCTAAAAGTAAATTTGATGTGAAAAAAATGAATTTTGAAGAAATTAAAAAGTTATTAGGTTCAGATGCCGATACTTTACTGAATCATGTATGTACCGGAATTCCAAAAGAAAAGATTCATCCTCCAGGGCCCGATTTTGTAGAACGAGTTTTTGAACATTCAGATAGAAATAATCTTGTATTAAATAATATGGAACGCTTATATAATCAGATTGGTAGATTATCAGGAACCGGTTATCTCTCAGTATTACCCGTTGATCAAGGAGTTGAACATACAGCCTCAGCTAGTTTTGCTGTGAATCCTTCATATTTTGATCCTGAAAATATTATCAAACTCGCGATCAATGGAGGGTGTAATGCTGTTGCTTCTACTCTTGGTGTGTTAGGTTCTGTGGCAAGAAGATATGCTCATAAAATTCCATTTATAGTGAAAATCAATCACAATGAATTACTCACAAAACCCGCACTTTCAGATCAAACTCTTTTTGCGAATGTAGAACAAGCATTTGATATGGGAGCAGCTGCAGTAGGAGCAACAATATATTTTGGTTCTTATGAATCTAGGCGCCAGATTCAAGAAATTAGTGAATCATTTAGATTTGCTCATGATTTAGGATTAGTCTGCGTTCTTTGGTGTTATTTAAGAAATCAAGAAGAGTTTATTAAAAATGGAAAAGATTATCATACAGCAAATGATTTGGAAAGCCAAGCTAATTATCTTGGGGTTACTATTGAAGCAGATATCATAAAGCAAAAATTGTCTACTCTTAATAGAGGATTCCTTGATCTAAACTTTGGTAAGACAGATAAACTGGTTTATGAAAAACTGGCTCCAGATAATCCAATTGATTGGAATAGATATCAGGTCGCAAATTGCTATATGGGACGAATAGGATTAATAAATTCTGGTGGAGAAGCTGGTGGCAATGATCTTCAAGATGCTGTCACTGCTGCAGTGATTAATAAACGTTCAGGAGGTATGGGCTTAATTTTAGGACGGAAAGCATTTAAAAGACCAACTCCTGAAGGTATTAAAATTCTTAATGCCGTACAAGATGTTTATTTATGTCAAGATATTACTATTGCCTAAAATTTTTTTTATCACTCTTTTTTTTTCTTAATCTTTAATTAAATTAAAATTAAAAATAAAAACAACATTATTCATAATAAAGAATTATTTTTTTCTTAAGATAACAATGGGAAAAGATAGAAATTTTAGACCAGATCCAAATTATAATCCCTATAGAGTCAAACAGACGCCTTCTACTCCCAAGGGAACGTTTATTGATTTTAATACGAGAAGAATTTGCCCTGCTTGTGGATTAGACATAAAAATAACGCATAATTTCTGTAAACGTTGTGGTGTCGATCTAAGCACGATAGAACCAATAGGTAATGACGAAATTTCAAAACAATTAGCAATAACCGCTATTACTGATCCCGATCCAGAAGTAAGAAAAGAAGCAGTTGATACTTTAGGAGATTTTGGAGATGAAAAAGTTTTAGGAGTTCTCACTTATGTTTTATTAAACGATCCAGATGAACATGTGAGAAAGGAAGCTGCAGATGAACTTGGAGACCTACACCACCCATATAGTTTAGATATTTTTACAAAAGCACTAAAAGATGAGAGTCCATTAGTCAGGAAGGAAGCCATAGAAGGATTAAAGAAGATTAAAAAGAAGATCAAGCCAAAGGACTTAGATGAAGGAAAACCAGAGAGTAGGAATGATAAAGAAGATAAACCTAAACCAGAAGAAACCACAGAAGAACGTGATACTGGTACGTTGTAAAAATTTAATTATTTTTTCCTTTATTTAAATCAATTCACATAACTTAAATTAATAATTAAAAGAAAAATTAATCTCAAAATTAAGATGAGATGATTTCAATCATCTTTGCTTGGAATTTTCGGTAATTGTCTTCTGCCACTTAGTTTTTTCTCTCTAGATTTTTCTAATATCTCAATTAAGTCAGCTTTCTTTGTATTTATAGGTAAATCAATTTCTTTTTCTTCGGCATAAGCTTTAAGATCTTTTACAGTCATAGAATTAAAATCCGTCATCTCTTTAGGAGTTATAGTTTTCTTCATTGTGTCTGGTTTAGTTGGCATTGGAGACAATCCTGAAGGAGATATCTTTCTTGGAAAGCTATTTGATTTTCCTTCCTTTTCTAATACTTCAATAACTTCAACAATTCCTTTCTTTTCATCAAAATAAACTCTTAACACGTGATTATCTAATTCTATCATTTCTCTTGGGACCTTTTTAACTGGTTCCCAATCAACTTCTTCGACATCTTTTCCAAATACTTTCGCGGTTTTTGATACTGCCGCATAGAGTGTGTGACCCAAAATGAGATTTATTCTTTTATAACCATCAGATACATCAGTTTTGAGAATTTTATCTTTTATTTTTTGTGCTTCTTCTCCTGATAATTCTATTGCTTTAGAAATTCTTGATGGTTTTACCATTTCTGATCTTGGATATTGCGTCCTTGGTTTTGGTTTTAATGTACTCGAAGCGAAAGATGAAACTATTACTTCATTACTCGTATCTTGTAATGCTGGCGAGAAATATTCCTCTTCTGTCTGCACCATAGGTGCTTTAGGAGCAAAATCTGTAACAGTTGCTTGTTCCATTCTCTCCCGTTCAATATTTCGGACATATCGCATATCCGCTAATCTTTCAGTTACTTCCATCGATTCCAATCTGAATGTATTTAAGAATTCTGAAGGTTCTTCTCCCGCATCTACAGAAATAATCTTACAGCGATGATATCTAGAATCTTTAATTAACTCTTCTTGAAGAGTTGCAGCTACTCTTGAACTGATAAATCTTTTTCGAACAGGTGATTTTGGACCTTTCCAAATGAAGATCCTTCGTAAATCCTCTCTTATTATTACTAATACTTGTTCTGGATGCATATTTTCCTGAAGATGCTCTTCAGTTATGTCTAATTTTATTCTTTCTCCAGAATCGTCTAATTCATATACCATAAATGTCTCATATTCAGTCATTTTCATTCAGCAGAAATAATAATCTGTGATATTTCAATTTTGATAATAGTAATTAAAAATTTTGTTTTATATTTTGAAGTTTCTTTTCAAACTTATTTGTTTTAAAAAAAATATAAATTAAATTATTTTAAATCTTCTTTTTTAAAAAAACCAAGAGGATCTTTTTTGATTGCATCTTTTAATTTTAAAATTGGAAAAAAAATCTTAGTTTTTATTAGCGATCATGAAGGACATTGTCTATTGAAAGTACAAATCCTACGAGAATTCGTCGATCAGTCTCATTATCAAGTATTCTTAAAGCATACGTATCTTTAAAATCTAAAAGACCTCCAAGAAAGACATCTCTCCATAGATCTGCTTTTTCTATTTCTGCGATAACATTACCAGTGGTTACATCATAAACCTTAAAACTCCACCCCATGAAGCGCCCTTGTGCCCTGAAATACTGAACTCCGTTAGGATCTTCAAGAAAAAATACTGGTCTGAAAAAGGATAAAATTTTCTTCTTAATTCGAGCTATAAGATTCCCCTGAGGATCTTTTAAATCTTGTGCTCCGCGAGCAGATACGATTTTAGCGTGAATAGTAGCTGCGATTGTCCCATCAACTTCTTGTAATTCAACTCTACGTCTAATGCTAAGAATGATTCTTTTCATTTTCCCGATTATTTGATTATGCTCATCTAAGATATCGCCGGAACCCCAATCCCAATACTTTTCCTTAAGGATATAGTAATTCCGGTTGATATCAAACAATCCTCCTGGTTGGCTTGATGGATATGATCTAGGAGCAGCTAGAGTTGTTCGTATAGGGGCAGTTTCCACTTGTCTAACGCTAGCTGGTATGGGTGACCCGCACTTTTCACAGAAGTTCTGATTTAAATCTTTTATCTCTGCTCCACAATTATTGCAAAATGGCATTTTTCTCACTTTTACTTTTAAATTTATTTTAATCTATGAATAATGATATTGTTTAATAAAGTTACGGGTGTATTATGCTCTAAAAAAAATAAGAAAAAATTAGAAAAATCTCATTATTAAGAGAATAAATGAGCATATTTATCTTAATATTTATATAACTCCTTATTTCTACGGTACCAATTAACACAAAACCATATTTTATTTACAGGGTTGAAAATTTAAAATAATAATATTTAAAAATTATGTTTTATAACACTTTGAGATTATTCTTATCCTAATAGAGGAAGAGATATCATGAATAAGATCGCTATTATATTTATTGCATGTTTGGCAGTTGTGTTAATAATTATTATAATTGCTGTTGTATTAATTTTAAATTCTCCATTATTAAATAGCATTTAATAACATTAATTAAATAATTAAAAATGTATACAGTTAGAGAGAGATTAAAAATGAAATGTGTTGTATTAATTGGTGGAAAACCTTCTAAAATAGAACAAGAGATTAATGATTGGCTTGAAAAACATCCAAATGCAAAAGTACAATTCATAACTCAAGCAGGTCCTTCTTCAAGTGCAGTTGTAACCACAATTTTTTATGAAGATTAATCAAAATTTATTTAATCTAAATTTTTTTTTATTTTTAATTTATTAAATTAATTGATTAACTTTTAATGCTGGCAGGGGTTTCAGTCTATTTATTGATGATTAGATTTGATGAAAAAATTGATAATAATTTCAAATGCAGCAATGTGCAGAGTAATTACATCACAGATTCGTTTGAATTGGAAGAGTTTGAGCAATATTTTAAGAAGTTAACTAAATATTTTAACTATCTTTTTTCTTAAATTATTTTTTTCGATAAAATATAGATTTTATTTTGTACTATGAATAATAATAAAGTTTAATAAAGTTACGGGTAGATTAGCTATTAAAGGTATATTCATGAAAATGAACTTATAGAACAGAAACCAGATTTAACCCCACTACAACGAACAATAATTATTGCTAATATAATTAAATTAAGACCTTAAAACATAACCGCTAAAGCAAGAATATCAAAGATACCAAGGTTAAATTTGAAGTATCCATTGCTTATGCTAAATTGATTGAGGAACATTATGATATTACAACTAAATGGAGATTGCTGCTAGACACCAAACAACATTTAACTCCGAAAGAGAAAACTGAGTTAATGGCTCAAATAAAATAAAAAACTTCTCATCAGATTTGTTATTTGCTAATCTATGGTAATTTCAAGAGCGTAAAACAATCAGAGTATATTCATGAAAATCTTTTAATTAGATAAGGGTTAATTATTATTAATAAAAAATAATTAAACAAGTAATATGTCAAGTACAAGTATTCCAAAACTATTGAAATTAAAAGATTATATAACTCTGGTTGGAACCACTCTCGGAATTATTTCATTAGTTTGTGCTTGTATTGGCCGCGTTGAATTACTCTCTTTAGGGTTTTTTTTAGTAACGATCTCGCTTGGTACTGATATGATAGACGGCTATATCGCTCGAAAAACAAATACTGTAAATGAAATGGGTAAAGAATTAGATTCATTGAGTGATTCTCTAACTTTTGGAATCACCCCCGCGGTCTTAGCTTACCAATCATTTAAAACAAATACTCTTTTTGATATCATTATTATAATAGGAGCAATATGTTTTGCTATTGGAGCAATGCTAAGATTAGCACGTTTTAACATCACAGAAAGTCCAGGATATACGGGAGTACCTACACCCATAAGCGCATTGCTGATAATTACTTTCTTTTATGCAAATTACTTTTATTCTTTAGCTATGGGTGATTTTTGGGGAATCTCTTCATATTTAATACCTATAATTATGATCTTAATTGGTTGGTTTAATATTACAACATATCTTCGTTTTGGAGAGAAAGATAAAGCGACCTATCTTCTTTTTATCATAGTTGCTCCACTATGTCCTATTTTTGGGATAATTGGAGTTAGTTCACCCAATTTCTTAATGTCGATGATAGTTTCAATATTCTTTTTAAGTTTTTTCTTTATTCTAATAATCTCAATTATGAGAGGATTTTTTCTTTATTTTAAGACAAAAAACAAGATGAAGAATCCTTCTCAATAAATTTCTTTCATGTGGAACAATACTGTGAGAATATTTATTTAGAATAATTTCTTTTTCCAACTTTCTATATTTTCAATGATTTCTTTTTTGTCATTCTCATCTAATGATGAAAACTTTTCCTTGTACTTATTTATCGTACTTCTGACGCTATGTAAGGTTACTGAAAACCCTTTTTTTTCTAGAATTAAATCGGCAATATCCTGTAATTCTTTACCAAATGCATCCCCTTTGAGGCTACCAAGTTTATCAATTAAGTTATTGAAAGCAGTATTTATCTGTATTCCTGCTTCATCACCTGTTCTAGGTTGTGCTGCTGTTAAAAACTCAATTTTTTCTTGGAGTTTCTGTTTTAAATCAGTAATTTTGGGTGAGGAATAAGATGGAACTGGGGTTTGTGAAGGTGAAATCTCCGTAGACCTTTTATCCTCTTTTGGAATTTCTTGAATTTGACTTGATATTGGAATTGTTGGTTTACTTTCAATTTTGGTTGATTTCAGATCTCCTTTATTCGATTGAAATTTTGCGGGAATTATAGGTTTTGCAGCACTAAATGATTTAATAGGTGTTTTTGCCTTAGTTGCTTGTAATTTTGTTATTTGAGTAGCATGAAAAGAATCCGAATAAGCCTCTTCCCAAATGTTTTTTATCAACGGATCTAATAACTTGGTTAATGGTTGAAATGAAGTTCCGATTCCAATAAAATCATCTAAAGAATTATTTGAATCTTGGATTACTCCCATTATGAATATATCATTATCACCTTTTAGAATAATAGTATTATCATTTTGATAAGTTCTATATGCTATATTTTTAATATCACTAAAGCTCTTAACAGTACTATTTGTATGAGCTTCTGAAGAAGCGATTTTTATTTTTAGATTACCAGCAATTTTATCAAATTGCTCAAGTGTTAAATGGTTTTCAATATGGGGGATAATTAACATAAGAGTTTCTTGAGAATTTATAATAAGATTGTGGATTGATTCATTTACATTAGTGATACTATTTATTATCCAAACATTATTGAATAGTTGCTTATCAATCCTATTCATTTCTTTAAGATAATGCTTCATCAAGTCTTCGACAGGTTTATTTAGGTTTGAAACTTGATTAATTGAATTCTGAACAATGAGATTTAAACTTTCGTTGATTTTGGCCTCCAGATTTTCAACAGCAGGTAAAAGTTCCTCTTGGTTTTCTTTAAGTAATTCATATATTTTATTCATTTTAGATTCAAAATTACTCAACATATTCAGTAAAAGAATTTTAAAGTCATTTCGGTACTGAAAGATAGACTCTGTAGTATTTTGCATTTGTTCAGCTAAACCACCAAATTCTTTTTCAATTAATTCATGCAAATTATTAGTAAATTCTGCTATTATTTTATCTAATTTCTCCTTGAATGACTTTTCCACAACAGTAAGAATCTCTTCTTTATGTTTTTTAAATTCCATGGAATTAATCTTCTCAATTATATCAGTTCTAAGAGTATTAATTGTTTTAATTAAATCAGCAAATTGAGTTTGCGTAATACTTTTAATATCTTGATGGAGATCAGAGAGAATTTTATTGATTTTTTTTAATTCTTCCATTCCCTCAACAATATCTTCTACTTCTTGTTTCTGAATAATGGAATCCTCTTCAATATCTTTTTTAACCGCTTGAAAAGCGTTTACTATTGAATCTAGCTCAATTACCTTATTTTCTTGAAAAATAGTTGATAATGAATTAACCGTTAAGTCATAAATTGATTTTTTGATTGTAGGTAAATTTGTTTCAATATTATCATAATAATTTAGAATTGGAGAAATTGGTGGTAATGGTGAATAGTGTATTATTTGTTCTTTTTTCTTGGACTTTTGTTGAATGAGCAAACCAGCGTCTAAAAGTCCTTTTATGCTTGTATTAAATTCTTCTGGAGTTGCGTTAGGTATAAGAGTATATAATTCATAAAACGATAAAGGAAATTTACCTAATGATTTAAGATAAATCTCCACAGCATATTCGGGGAGTTGCATTTTTCTTAAAAACTCTTCCATTAGTTCTTCACCAAATTCTTTTATATGATTCTTATTAATAATAGAGATACTTGCCGAACTTATATAATCTTTTAGAATTAAAGAATCTTTTTTTAAAAATTAAAATATTTAAGGAGGCTTTAACATTATAATCATTAATGCATCAATTCTTAACTTAAATATTTTAGTTTTAACTTAAAATCTCAAAAGCTATTAAGAATTAATATATTAACCAGAACTATTATGATTATCGAGGATATATATTTTTACTTAGATCTCACTAAAGATTTATTGAGAAAAAAAGAGATCATAAAAACAATTAAATATTACATTGAGGAAAAAAATAAAGCAAACTTAAAAGGGCACTATTCTCTCTTGATTTTTCAAGAAGAGGGAAATCCAATCTTTTTAACGGATAAAAAAGATTCTGATATAATTGCCAACTCAATTGAAGAAAATTGGAATACTCGTCCAAAAGACAAAAGTTTTTTTGAAAATGGGTTATTTTACATTTTTTCTTATATTGCTGAGACTGTGAGAAAAAAATCCAAATTTAATAGAATTATAGTTATTACAGATACGCCATCCGACTTATCTGAAGAATATCAAGAAGCTCTATTTAATCTAGTATCAAAGATAAAGAATTTTCCTACATTTATAGATATTATTAGAGTGTCCAAAGAGGGCGAACGTTTTTTTAAAGATGATGTAAAATTGAATATGCTTGCAAGTGACACTAAGGGAGGAATCTTTTATATTCAGGACAGAAAAGGCTTCACTGATGTGATTAAGAAACTTGTAAAGACTAAACAATTTGTAACTACATTTGAAAATCAACCTGATCTTATTAGAATCAGCAAAGAAGATTATGCTTTCTATAGTCAATTAGCAAAATCCTTACTAAAATCTAGTGAATTAAATTTAGTATGTCATTTTTGTAATGAAGAGGTATGTCCCGTTTGTATGGATGTTCATGATGCTCCGTTGATTTGTGAAGACTGTAATACAAGTTTTCATCATTGTTGTATTACCAATTATGTTATAAATCATAATATTGGTATACCTCATATTTTTCGTTGTCCTAATAACGAATGTGATGTGCTTCTTAAAATAGATGAAGATGAGATAATTGAAGTATCAGGAGAAGGAGAAGTAGGAACTGTAAAGGATTATTTGGAGGAGGAACTACTTCAAGATTCATTAGAAGAAATTCCCGAAGTAGAAGAACCTAGTTCTATTACACCTACTCTACAAAAAATAGAAACTCCGCCAGTAAAAGAAAAAAGTATCTCAGGATCAAAACAAGTTACAACCATTAGAATTGGTGGATTTTTTGGAAAAGTCTATACCGTAAAAAAAATGGGAGATAAAATTGTCTACGAGAAGTCTACACAACCAACTTTTAAACCAAGTGCTGAAACTTCAAAAAAAGGAGAATTTATACTAAAAGATACAATAAAACTTACAAGTGAGAGATCAAGAAAAAAACCGAGTTTTATTATTTGTCCTCAATGTGGAACACAAAATAATTCACTACAAACTAAATGTTCTAATTGTGGGAATAAATTATTATAAGAATCAGAAAAAAGCTGAGTTCTATATCATTTTTATAACATATTCTTTTAATAAAGATAAAGTAAATCACAATATTGTTAAAAGAAAAAGAACTGATTTTAGTATTATCAATAAAAATAAATAAAACTTCTACTATTATTCTTTTAAAGTTTTACGATTGATGCTAAAATGTTCTCAAGATCTGATACGGTAAATTCTGAGGAATTTATTTTTTACATAGATTTAATTACAGATTTCATGAAGAAAAAACAACTAATGAAAGCAATAAATGCTTTCATAAAAGAAAAAAATAAATTTAATGCTTTATCTTCTTACGGAGTAGTATTCTTTCAAAAAGATCAGAATCCGATCAACGTTTATGATTTAAAAGATGCAGAAACAGTTACAAATACTATAAACGATGCGTGGGAAACACGAGAAATTGAAAAGAGCTATCTAGAAAATGGGTTATATGAAATACTCGCATACATTTTTAGGAAAAGCCGTGATACAAGAAAAAATTATCGTATAATAATAATTTCAGATTCTCCTAGCAAATTATCTGAGGATTATTATAATGCACTTTACGATTTACTAATTAAAGCAAAAAAATTTTCAGCTTTTATTGATATTATTCGTGTAGGAGAAGAGAAATTTTTTGAAGATGATGTAAAACTTAAAGTTATTTCAAGTGAAACCCATGGAGGAACATTCTATTGTCATAGTGATAAACTTCTTCAAACTATCTTAGGATCTTTAACTCAGAATAAAAAAGAATTTAAAGTTATAATCTCTGATCAGCCTGAACAAATTTTAAAAGAA
Organism: uncultured archaeon; assembly: GCA_964409945.1. Classification (GTDB taxonomy): domain Archaea; phylum Asgardarchaeota; class Lokiarchaeia; order Sigyniarchaeales; family SOKP01; genus Loki-b32. The sequence goes on from CAYPFJ010000002.1 coordinate 84,351, forward strand.
GATCAAATTTTTTATGAACGATTGGCTGTAGATCTCATTAGTCTCTCTCCAGAAGATCAGGAACTATGTGATATTTGCGAGCAAGAGCTGTGTCCCATTTGTAATTTATCATCAGATGAAATACACAAGTGTTTTAATTGTGACGCTAAATTTCATAGTTGTTGTGCAGCAAAATATTCCCTTGCTAAGAATATTGGCTTTAAACACGTTTTCAGATGTCCACAGTGTTCGACACTTCTAAAGCTCGATGAAGACTTAGTCAATATGATATATGAAGAAGAGTTAGAAGAAGGAATGCCTGAAATAGATTTGGGTGGACCTTTTTCAGAACCTGTCATGGAAGCGGTCGAAGTTCAAGAAGAACTCATAGAAGAAGTAGAGGAAGAGCTCAGTGAAATACCAGAATCCGCCACACCTACACCAACGAAAAAGGTACGTGTAGGAGGGTTCTTTGGGAAAGATGTTACAATTACAGTAAGCAGTAAGAAAGGTAAAATAACATCAGAAGTTCCAGAAATCATTAAGTCACCAGAACATAATGTCTCGATAACAGATTTAAAACCACCAAAAAGAAGAGGAACTGGAACAATACGACTTTGTAAAATTTGTGGAGCAACGATACACAATACCCGAAATTGCCCAACTTGCGGGGCTAAAGCTGATTAGCATCTTCATATTTTTAAATTTTCAACTAGAGTTACTCCAGAAATATTTGTCTCTTTAACAGCCGTAAAATTTTTCTTCATTCTCTGCGCATAGTGCTTTAATAGAAGTAAAATTTGATCAATTTTTTCTTTATGAAAATCCAACATACTTATATTACATGTTTTTTCCGATTTCTGATTTATAAAATGTAGTTCATATCTATAATATGGTTTAAAGTCGAGTTTTCTCAATCTAATTTCTATTTTTTCTAACTTAGACCAAGTAATTGTGAAGATAGGGATATTAGGTAAAATTAATTCAATATTTTCGGTTGATATTGAGAATTTTCTAATTGTTCCTGAATTTTGAGTTAAAACATAAGAGTAATACAAAACTAACGAAATAATTATCACTAAACTTACATAAATACTGACATAAGATCCTGGAAATAAAAACATCACTAAAAAATTTATTGACACTATGAGAATCATAATAGCCAAACCGACTGAACAAGGGATTGAAATCCTATCGAATTTTTCTCCAGAAAAATCAATTATCTCAATTTTTTCTGGCTTTACTTCCATAGACTTGCATTAATTAATCTCATATTTAAACTTTAACTAAAAATTAAAAATAATTTTTGATATTGGAAAATAGAGGAATCATTTTAAAATTTTAATTATTTATTAAAAATACAAAATAATCTTTAATGGTTCACATGTTTATTAAAGATGAATTAAGATCTTTTCGTAATAAAAGACCAAAATCAGCAGAACTGTGGAGAAGAGCTCTTCAAGTTTTACCAGGGGGGATTTCTCATAATATTCGCACGTTTGGTCTTCCATTAATTGGAGCCTTTCCAGTCTTTATTAAGTCTGCTAGTGGGCCGCATATTATAGATATTGATGGTATTAAGTATATCGACTGTTGGAATGGTCATTTTGCAATGATTCTTGGTCATAATCCTCCTAAAGTTCAAGAAGTTCTAAAAAAGTATATAAACTATGGGTGGCACTTTGGAACAAATACTGAACACCAAGTTAAATTAGCAGAATGTGTTGTTAAAAATAATCCTGGCATCGAAAAGATAAGATTTTGTACAAGTGGGACAGAAGCTACAATGTATGCTACAAGATTAGCACGAGCTTTTACTAATAAAAGGCTTGTAGCTAAGGCAGGATTAGGATGGCATGGAGCTAATGATACACTTTATTATGCGGTAGGAAGTTTAAATCGCACGCTTTTTTCCCCTGGACTTTCAACTCCAAAAGACGCGGGAATATTAACTTTCGAAATCAATAGTGAAGAAATATTTGATTTAATAAAAATAAATAAAGAGGATTTAGCTGCTGTAATTCTAGAACCTATTTTAGGAGGTGGCGGGGGATTTCCAGCTAAATTAGAGTTTTTAAAAAGATTACGAGAAGAAACTGAACAATACGATATACTTTTAATATTTGATGAAGTCATTACTGGTTACCGTTTTACCAATGCTTTATTTCAAACTGCAATAAAAGTAATACCAGATTTAACTACGATGGGAAAAATAATTGGTGGTGGGATGCCAATAGGTGCTATAGGTGGAAAAAGAGAAATCATTGATCGTTCTAGCCCAGAAGCAGAGAATCAAGTGTTAATTGGAGGAGGAACTTTTTCTGGATACCCATTGAGTATGATAGCAGGATTAAAAACCATAGAGATATTAAATCAGTCTCAACAAGAATATCTTCGAATAAATAAAGAAGGAGTTGCATTATTAGCTAATCTAAATCGATTTTTTAGTGAAGAAAGATTGCCACTTATCGCTAAAGGATATAAATCAATAATTATGCTTCACGCACTTACAAAATGGATTGAACAACCTTCACTACGAGAAATAATTGAATTTAAGGATAAAAAACGAGAAGCTTTACTTCAATTATCGCTCTTCAATAGGAATATTTCGGGCTTACATGGTTTGGGTTCTATTTCTATGGCACATACTCATGAACATGTAGAGAAAATACAAGAAGTAGTGGAAGAGATAGCACATCCAGTCTCTCAAACAAATCTCAGTTGAAATTTTAAAAAAAAAATAAAGTTAAAGTAAAATTCTAAAATTTGTTTTGTATTAGAATTCTTAGGAAAGTGAAGGATTATGAGTAAGAAATTTAATGTACTACAAGTAGGATTAGGACCAATGGGGAAATTAATAACAAAACTCCTCCTTAAACGAAAAAATATTAACGTAATTGGAGCAGTTGATATTAATCCGCAACTTGTAGGTAAATATTTGATTGAAATACTTGATGTTGATGATAAATCTGAGATTGTTATTCAATCTAATTTAGAAAGTGTGTTTTCCGAAGAAAAAGTTGATGTTGTTATTATTGCTACTTCTTCTTCGTTAGAAAAAGTTGCTCCCACAATTAAACAAGCAGTCAAATCGGGAAGTAATGTTATTTCTATTTGTGAAGAATTATCCTATCCTTTCCAAAATTATCCAATACTTTCTAAAGAATTAGATCAAATAGCAAAAACTCATAATGTCTCTATTGTTGGGACTGGAATTAATCCTGGTTATCTTATGGATTTATTGCCAATTGTCATTACTGCGCCATGTCAAGAGGTAAAATCAATTAAAGTAACGAGAATGATGAATTCAACAAAAAGGAGAGAACCTTTCCAACGTAAGATAGGGACGGGGCTAACAGTAGAACAATTTCATCATAAAATAAAGAAAAAAGAAATATCCGGTCATGTAGGCTTAACACAATCTATCCAAATGATTGTAGACGCTCTAGGTCTCGAATATGATGAACTCATTGAATTCCCTCCTAAAGAAATTATTAGTGAGGAAGAATTTACTACGTCTTATGGTGAACAAGTTCCAAAAGGTTATATTTGTGGTTTACAAAGTAAAGCCGTAGCTAAAAACAAAGGTGAGGCTATAATCCTTTTAGATTTTATAGCTTATGCGGGAGAGCATGAAGAATTTGATAGTGTCTCAATAGAAGGTATTCCCAACATATATCAAACAATTGAAGGTGGAGTTCACGGTGATATAGGCACTGCAGCAATGGTGGTTAATTTAATTCCTAAAATAATAGAAGTAAAAACGGGATTATTAACAATGAAAGACCTTCCTGTACCATGTTATACAGGAAATTTATTGAAAAAAAAACTAAAAATTAAAGTTAAATAGTAGCACTGATTGGAAAGTATAGTACGATTGATAGAAGTGCCGACATTGGAAATGTTAAAAACCAGATTAACACTATTTTCCACATACCTTTTTTAGTAGGAGTATGACTTGCTTTAGATAAACCCACTAAAGAAGCCACTAACATATGCGATCCCGATAAAGGAATTCCTAATGCAGTACCAACAAATAATATTGCTGCTGTAGGAATTTGTGCTGCAAAAGCGGTGCTTGGATACAACTCTGTAATTCTTCCAACGCTTTTAATGACACTTCGACCTAAAACTATTAATCCCCCCGCTAAACTGAATCCTGTTATTAAAAGAAGTAGATTTATTTGTATATCTCCAATACCCACAACAATTCCCACCGCATTTGAGCAATCATTTCCCGATCTTGAGAATGCGGTAATACATATAACTATTAAAACTATATATGTGAAAGTTTTTTCGTTTTTTTCTAAGCTCTGAAATCCATTCAAATGCTTAACTTTATATTTATGCATAAGTTTAAAAACAAAAAATGAGACAATATAACCGATAATTGGAGACAGAACCCACCAAATGCTCAATTCAAGAATCTTCAACCAGTCAAGACTAGCATTGAGAGCTATTCCAAGACCTATAACAGCTCCAATTGTTGCATGAGTTGTTGATATCGGTAATCCCAAAGCAGATGATAATATTAACCAAATAGCAGTAGATAATAAAATTGTTATTACAATTGCATTATTAAGATCAGCCAAAATGCCTTTACCTATGGTCTTACTTACAGCTTCACCTAATATAAGTGCTCCTGTTATTGCGAAAATTGTAGCTAAAATCAGAATTCGTTTCATATTTAGAATTCTTGAACCGTAGATTCCAGCAAACGTTTCATCATTTGCGCCAATTCCAAAAGCGATTATTATCGCTATAAATAAAAAGATAGCTAATATTGCGGAAAAACCCATTTGAATCCCCTTTATTTATTTACTTGGATATTTCACAATCAAACTTCTCAGAAAATCGCTAATTTCTTCAGCTCTTTCAATCATATCAAATAATTTAATGCATATTTTCGATGTTAAATATATTCGAAGAGATTTTTCTTCTGATTTTTTATATATTACTCCTAAGATCTTAAATTTGGAATCACGACCGCTTCTCTTTAGTGTTTCTATATTGAATGATTTTTCGTATGCTGTTTTAAAATCTGTCTCCATAAGGTTTATCATTTCGATTAGTAATTTTACAGTTTCTTCATATGTATCATTAAGTTTTTTCATTTCCTCCTTTATATCATCATAAAGATTAAAAGGAAAAACTAGTAAACCACGAGCAAGTTCTTCTGATCTATCAGAAATAATATCCAAATATTTAATTAATCTATATCGATCCTCAACTAAGAAAGGGAGAGACCTCTTATCTTCATAAAGAACATTAATATATTTTTCTTTTGCAACATCACCATTATGTTCGCATTGTATAACTTCTTCTAATTTATTTTTATTCAGTTTTCCTTCGATTAAATCATTAATGCATGCATACAACAAGTCTGAACCTCTTAAAACTTGTGTACGAAATTCGTTTGCTACTTCTAATAATTTACTTTTTTTATCTTTTAGTAATTTCAATCTATTCACACCAACAATTAAAAATCAAAAACTATTTTTTTTAATCTCATTTATTATTTGTTTCTTAAAAAAAATTACTTTTTTTGGGCTTGATCTCTATGTATAAGAACCGAATTAAGGTCGAGAAAAAAATTTTATATATTATTTTAAATTTTTTACATTTTAAGAAAAATAGTTGGTACCAATCTTGCCATTTCTTGAAATAAATTTAGGGGATATAATCTTTGATCCGAAAGTGCAAACTTATTGTATTAATCCTAATTTTAAATGTCCCAGTTATGGTCATTCCTGGGCTTGTCCACCTGAAGCTCCATATCTAGAATATGAGGTCTCTACATATAAAAAATTTTATCTTGTTTATGTCAAATTTGATTTGAGTGCATATATTGAAGAAATTAAAACAAAACATCCTAAAAGAAGTGAAAAAAGTATTCGAAACGTATTCTTTATGAAAAATCTTTTACGAGATGTATTAGAGAAAGAAATTTTAAAATTTATCGAAGATATACAAATTTCATATGAAGGAAAGCTTATCTTATGGGATGGTTTTTGTAGAATATGTTTAAATGAGAAAGATAAAGGATGTACTTATGATGCTGGTGAACCTTGTCGCTACCCCAACAAAAAAAGATATTCTATGGAAGCTGTAGGGATCGATGTAACTCAGACTGTTAAAAATTTAGAATTTAAAATAGAATGGCCGCCTAATGATTTTGTGTATCGTTTTGGTTTAGTATGTTTTAAATAAATCAAAATTGAGTATAGAAAAAAATTAAAAATTAATATCTTCTAATACTATAGTTTCATTTCTATCTGGTCCAATAGAAACCATAGCAATATCAGTGTTAAGTAATTCCTTAATAGATTGAATATATATTCTCATTGGCTCTGGAAGGGCATCATATCCTTTTTTGGCAATATCTAACCATTCATCTCGAGATTTTACTTCCCAACCTTCAAAAGTTTTATAAATTGGTACACAATTTTCAATAATTTCTGATTGAATTGGCCAACTTTCAAGGTTTTTACCGTCAAGTTCATAAGTGGTACATATCTTAATTGGATTAATCCCTTCTAAGGCGTCTAAAAGAGTAATTATAACCTTATCAACACCGTTAATCATGATTCCATATTTAATATTAAAAAGGTCTAACCATCCAACTCTACGTGGCCTTCCGGTTACAGTTCCATATTCATGGCCTTGTTCTCGAATTTTATCAGCATTATCATTAAACAATTCTGTTGGGAATTTTCCCTCGCCAACACGAGAAGTATATGCCTTTACTATTCCAATTATTTTATTTATTTTTTTTGGAGGAATTCCTGTACCTGCAGAAATACCCAGTGCGTTTGCATTAGATGATGTACCATAAGGGTAGTACCCATGATCTATATCGAGTAAACTGCCTTGAGCCGCCTCAAAAATAATATTTTTTCCAGCATCAAGAGCTTTATTCAAATAATATGCTGAATCAATTACATAAGGCTTTAATTGGTCACCATAATTTTTGTATTCTTCATAAATGGTGTCTAAATTAACACTCCAGCTTGGATCATAAATATTTATAAGCTCTTTTTTAATTTTAAACAATTTTTCCAATTTTGGCTTTAAAATCTCAGGATTTATTAAGTCGAAGACTCTTAACCCCCACCTAGCTGCTTTATCAGAATAGGTAGGACCAATTCCTCTTTTAGTGGTTCCTGCGGCATAAATTCCTTTTGATTCTTCTTCTAATCCATCTAAAATACGGTGAAAGGGAAAAATCACATGGGCTGTAGAACTCAGCTTTAAATAAATGCTCTTGTTTAATTTCTTTAGATTTTCAATTTCCTCAAGTAAAACTTTTGGATCAATTACACAACCATTAGCTATTACTCCCTCTTTTTCTAAGGGAGCACCAGATGGCATCAATTTAAATTTATATTTAATTCCATTAGCAACAATTGTATGTCCTGCGTTATTTCCTCCATTATACCTAACAACTATGTCTGCTTTTTGAGCTAAATAATCAACAAATTTACCTTTTCCCTCGTCACCCCACGATAACCCTATAACAGCAATTGTGTTATTCATAACCATTTCCAATTTAACATTTTTTTAAATTTACTTCACTTAAAATGATCCAAAAAAGATTATTATATACAGTTTAAAAAATTTTTGGTAAGTAAGAACGGAAATAAAATAGATAAGTAATGATTTTTATATGCGAATTTTCTTGTAAGTCATAAACTTATTTTATTAAATAATCAATAAAAAATAAGCCCCTTTTTAAAAACAGCTAAAACCTCTTTCACTTAGGATATAGGAATAATGCTAAAAAAAACCATACTTTTTGATTTAACTCACAATGAAATGTTAAATATCGATGATGAAGAATTTAAGGAATTCTCAAATCTTCTAAAACGATTAGATGTTAAGATTAAAAAGAATGAGAATGGACATATAACAAAAGACACATTAGAAAATATTGATCTTGTAATCATTGGTAATCCAATTGATGATTTCTTTTCAAGTTTAGAAATAAAACACGTTGTTGATCATGTGAGAAGTGGAGGGGGGTTACTCTTATTGAGTGAATATGGAGCAGATCACCTTCAAAAAACCAATCTAAATGATATTGCTGGAAAATTTGGTATTTTTTTCGAGAAAAATATAATTAAAGAGATAAATGACAACAATGAAAATTGTTCTAGCATACTACATATTCAAAATTTTTTAAAGCATCAAATAACAAAAAATTTAAGAGAAATATTAATTGGAGGTGCATGTTCCTTATTTTTAAGTAAAGAAGTAAAGCCTTTATTGCAATCAAATGAACGATCTGTATGGTCAGAAGTTTATAATAATGCATCTGAGGAATGGTCCAAACTAGAGGAAAAACAGTATACTCTTGCAGCATATTCAGAATTTGGTCAAGGAAAAATTATTGCGATTGGAGATATTGATATATTCACTGACAATTTAAGAATAGGCATAAATTCATTGGATAATCGAAAATTTATTCAGAATATTATTAATTGGTTAATAAATCCTGTTAAAGAATCTAAGGTTAAGTCATTTATCCTTAATCAACTTGGTGATCTCCAATATGAAATTAGAGAGAATAACAAAGTATTGAATAATATTATAGAAACTTTGACGATTTTAGAAAAACGAATTACTTATTTGGAAAAAAATTCAAAAGTAGATATGCAACCATCAGATCAAGAAGAAAGTTTTGAAACTTAATCAACTTAAGAAGTCTTATTATTAAATATTCGAAGAGAATATGCAGTCCTTTTTTTTTTTATAAATAAATATTAAAAATTTTGATATTTATCTAGATTATCAATTGTCATAAATATAACTAATTTGAAGGAGAAAATAAAATGCCTTTAAAAACTCCAAAAGAATATCTAGAGTCTATTAAAAGACCAATTAATTTATATATGTTTGGTGAAAAAGTAAAAGAGTTTTGGAACCACCCAATCATCAAACCTTCAATAAATACTGTAATGAAGATTTATGAGTTAGCCCAAATAGATGAGTATAAAGAATTAATGACAGCAAAATCTCATTTAACGGGTGAAACTATAAATAGGTTTACTCACATTCATCAATCCGTAGATGACTTAATAAAAAAAGTTAAAATGCAGAGACTACTCGGACAAAAAACTGCTTGTTGCTTTCAAAGATGTGTAGGTTTTGATACTGCAAATGCATTATACAGTGTAACTTATGAGATGGATAAAAAGAATAATACTAATTATCATGAACGTTTCAAAAAATATTGGATTGAAGTTCAAACGCAAGATTTAATGGTTGATGGAGCAATGACAGATACGAAAGGTGATAGAAGCAAAAGACCAAAAGACCAACCCGATCCCGATGCCTTTCTACATATAACTGATGAGAATGATGATGGAGTCATAGTTCGAGGTGCAAAAATACATCAAACAGGATTTCTTAACTCTCATAGAGCAATCGTTATGCCCACACTTTCTCTAAGACCCGGTGAAGAGAAATATGCGGTTAGTTTTGGAATTGATACAAATGCTGATGGAATCACCCTAATTTATGGAAGACAATCATGTGATACAAGAAAATTGGAAAATGAGAAACTAGATATTGGAAATTTTAAATATGGTGGACAAGAAATTTTTGTTGTTTTCGATAATGTCTTTATCCCCAAGGAGAATATCTTTATGAAGGGTGAAATCGATTTTGCCGGAGAATTGGTTAATCGCTTTGCTGGATTTCATCGACAATCTTATGGGGGATGTAAAGTGGGAGTTGGAGATGTACTTATAGGGGCTACAGCTCTAATTTCGGAATACAATGGTACTCAGAACGCCTCTCATGTTAGAGATAAACTTGTTGAAATGACACATTTAAATGAGACTTTATATAGTTGTGGTATAGCTTGCAGTTCATTAGGTTTTCAAAGAGAAGCAGGAAATTACGAAATGGATATGTTATTAGCTAATGTGTGCAAACAAAATGTTACTCGATTTCCTTACGAAATAGGAAGATTGGCTGAAGATCTGGCAGGGGGATTGATCTGTACAATGCCATCTGAAGCAGACATTAATTCAAAAGAGATTGGACCATTAATTGAGAAATATTTAACGACATGCGAGGGAATTTGTGCTGAAGATCGCTTTAAAGTATTACGCTTTATTGAAAATTTAACAATGGGCGTTGCATCCGTAAGTTATCGAACTGAATCGATGCATGGAGCAGGAAGCCCTCAAGCACAAAGGATTATGATATCGAGACAAGCTAACTTTGAAGATAAGAAAAAATTAGTCAAAGAAATTCTTGACATCGAAGAATAGATTAGTACATTAAAATTTGGTCAAATTATTTATTTCATTCAAAAAAAAAAGAGTAATATTCTATTTTTAATTTCCTTTATTCATGATTGATCTATCTTATGAACAAATATTTTCTGCTTTTGAAGAAGTTTCAAACAACTTTAATCGAAAAAACCAATATTTTGACATTTTGTATGATTCTTTATCAGCTGTATACATAAATATAGATACTTCTAAGGAGGATATTTCAGTTACTTCAAAGACATCTGGTATTGTTGCAAGAACCTTTGATGGAACCTGGAAGGAAATTGCAATTCATGATTTTTCTAATCTGAATATTGTTGAAGAAAAATTGCCTAAAGTTGTTAATAAAGGGGAAGAAATTGCTGAATTTAAAGGATGGAACTTAAATAAAGAACTTAAAACTAAAATTGATCCACAAAAAATCCCTATTGAAGAAAAGTTAAAGAAAATAAGATATATTTCCGACTTTATTCAAAAATATGATAAAAGAATTGCCATGTGTCAATTAAAATACCTTGAAACCAAAATTACGCGTATTTTTGTGAATAATGAAGGAAGTCAATTAAGGCAAGTGATACCAAGATTAAGATTCTTTATTTTTCCGATAGTTAAAGAAGGCATAAAGGTTGATTTTGATCATTTTGTACTTGAAGGTGAAGCGGGTTTTGAACTTTTTGATGAATTAACTGACGGTAGGTTAGAAAAAATAGCAAATAACTCTCTGGATATGTTAAAAGCTAAAAAACCCCCCTCGGGTAAATTTCCCGTAATAGTAGACTCAGGAATGGCTGGAACTATTGCTCATGAAAGTTTTGGTCATGGATTAGAAGCTGATCAGGTTTTAAGAGGAAGAAGTTATTTAAAAGAAAAATTGAATAAAAAAGTTGCTTCAGAAATATGTGTAATATGTGATACCCCAAACCTTGAAAATCAAATAGGATCTTATTACTTTGATGATGAGGGTATAAAAGCAGGCAAAAACATATTGGTTGAAAATGGTATTCTAAAAAATTTCATTTATGATCGAAGAGGTGCCTCAGTATTAAATGGATCTCCACAAGGAAATGGAAGAAGGGAAAGTTATGCTCACGTTATTCATCCAAGGATGTCAAATACATATTTTGAACCAGGAGCCTATGATCTTGAAGAAATGATAGCAGAAATTAAAGAGGGGATAATGTGTCAACACTCATATTTTGGCATGGAGGATCCTATTGGTGGAGGTATGCAATGTACTTCTAAGAAAGGATATTTTATTGAAAATGGTGAAAAGACAAAAATACTGAAAAGCATTGCTTTATCTGGTTATGTACTAGATGTGCTACAGAATATTGATGCAATTAGTAAGGATGGTACAAAACTTCATGGAGGTACATGTGGAAAGGGTAATGCTGATCATGTTCCTGTCAGTGATGGTGGTAGCTATCTTAGATTTAAAGAAGTGTTAATTAGTCCGGGGTGAAATTAAATATGTCTAAACAAAATTTAGATGTAATAGAAAACCTAATGAAATCTAAGGGTGTTAAAGATTATGAGATTTTCCTTGTTGAAGGAAAAGCTTATGAATCTATTTTACTGAAGGATAAGGTTGATAATGAAAGAGAACTGAATGATTTAAAATATATCTTACGAATTCTCTTTCATAAAGAAGACAAAACAGGAATTGGAGTGATTAAAGGAAATTCTCTGGATATAAACGAAATTGAGAAAAGCATAAATACATGCGTTTTAATCGCAAAAAATAATTTGGGTTCCCAATTTTACTTTCCAGGTGAAAATTCTTTTCCAGAAGTATCAATCTTAGATAAAAAAGTATTTCAGGCCCCCCTTGATATTAAGAATAATTTGATAGAAGAATTAATTTCTGAGATAAACCAATATAAAGAAGTTGCTCCTACTTTTGGGCGTTTTCGGGTTCATATCGATAAAATCTCTTTAAGAAATAGTAATACTCTTGATATTACCACTCTAAAGACTTATTTTTTTATAGAATTCTCATTAAAGGCTCAATTAAATGGGAAATTATCAGAATATTGGCCGTATTTATTTATTAAAGAAAAAAATCAATTAGATTTTTCAAAAAGAGTAGAAAAATGGGTCAGATTAGCTCAAGATTCCTTAAAAGCTAAAGTTCCACTGCAAAATAATAATGCAACTGTGATTTTTTCCCCACGAGTATTAAAAGATGCACTCAATCCCGTAGTAGAAAATCACGCTTCTGGGAGTACATATCTTCAAAATCTATCTAGATTTAAAACTGATGAAGAGGTTTCTTCTAAGAACATTTCTCTCATTGATAATGGATTATTAGAGGGAGGATTAAGAACTAATAAGTGGGATAGTGAAGGATCACCACATCAAAGAACTGAAATAATTAAAGATGGAATTTTCCAGAAAAGACTTTATGATCAAAAATTTGCGCTTCTAGCAAATCAAAATAGTACAGGAAACGGAATCAGAAGATTGACAGGCGCTGTTGATAATGGAATAACTAATTTGGAGATTCTACCTGGAACTATGAATTTGGATGACATTATCTCAGAAATAAATGAAGGTTATTATATTGAACAGTTTTCTTGGTTGAATCCAAGTATACTAACAGGGAATTTTGGAGCAGAAATCAGAAATGGATACTACATTAAAAATGGTGAATTTGAAAATCCCATTAAACTAGGAAATATTAGCGGAAATGTGCTTAAAATGATCAAAGATTGCCAATATATTTCTAAAGAACGAGAATATTTTGAGAATAGTCTTTTTCCTTACATGGTTTTTAACAATTTAGCTGTTTCACTATAATAAAATGGAATTTTTATTTATTTTTTTCAATTTTTACTTCAATCAAATTGTAATCTCTTGTTCCTAGCCCAATTTCTTCAGCTAATTTTAATTGCAATTCCCAATGTTTTGATTCTTTACCACTGAAATCCATTTCTCCACTTTTAGGATCAAAACGTGGAGTATGTGAAAACCATTCATAAGGTCCTTGGGTCGGGATACCCTCTACTTCAGAAAGAACAGAATGAGGACTAATCGAAGATTTGTGTATAAGATCTACAGTTGCTTGGTCTAAAGCAACGGGATCTAAAGATGCTAAAACTCCTATATCTGGAATAAACGGGATATCTGATCCTCCTGTACAGTCACACTGATATGTGATATCTATGGCATAATTAATATAAAAGATTTTATCCTTTCCAAAAAATTCAACTACTCCTTTAGCATTATCAACCATCTGTGTAACAAACTCATCACGAGGAACGCTACCGATATTAATTACTTTATCTTTACATACCGAAGCGCACATGTAACAAAATTTACATTTTTCTTCATTAAAAACTAATTTGTTGTCTTTATCTTTAGATAATGCGTAGGTAGGGCATATATTGACACAGCTTTTACACTCTGGATTACAATTTTCAAAATTAATCTCGAAAGTTTTTCCTGTATGTGCTTCAACTTTTCCACCCTTTGAAACACAGCCAATTCCAAGGTTTTTTATAGCCCCTCCAAAACCAGCACCTATATGAGCTTTAAAATGACTAGCTATTATCATATAATCAAATTCTCTTAAACGTCCTGCCACCAAAACTTCATTAAATATCTTTCCATTAATTTTTTGAATTTCAATATTGGCTCCAACTTTTCCATCTAACATCAATAATGGAGCTCCCATAGTTTCTTTTGTAAATCCATGCTTTAGAGCTGTTTCTAAATATTCGACTTCAGTTGCTCGACCAGAGTATTCTGTATGAACCCCTGAAACACTTTCTGGTATACCCCATCCACAAGATTCTGCCACTGATGGAATTCCACCTAGATCTTTAACATAATCACATAAGAATCGTATATAGCTCGGACGCAAGTATCTTGTGTTCTCTAATGCGCCAAAATGTGTTTTAATTACTATTTTATCACCATTTTTAATCTTTTGTTCAATTCCAATTTTTCTCAACGCTAATGAACCCTTAAATTTGCTCATACTTTGCTTATGAACGTGTGTTCGAGCCGTAAAATAAAAAACATCTGATTTCATTATCCATTACTTTAAATAAGTTCTATTAAATTCATATAAATAATTAGAATTTATAAGATAAGTCAAAAAATATTTTAACGCTAATTAATTCTATTAATATAATATATAAATAAAATAATAGCTCAGAAAATAATAAAAAAGAATAAGATGGTATTTTAATGGCTCGCTGCCCTGAATGCGGAGGTTTTATGAAATATCATTCGGCCATAAAACAGATGGTATGCCAATCATGTGGGCTGTCGTTAACTAGACATGAATTAGATGGGTATTGGAAAAAAGTAAGAAGTGAAAATATTACAGAGACTGATAATATGCAACAAAAGAAAAATCGGCGTAAAGAATGGTTAGAGTGGTATTCCTCCTCCAAAGAATCCAAAGAAAAAGATTTTTAAAATCAATATTAATAAGTTAGATTTTCTACAAAATAAGAGAATTCTATTTAGAATTAAGAAAAAAGAGAGTCATATTGTTTTAGGCCATTGAGCTATTACCTATTAATTAAATTTTCTTTGTAAGATGTCTTCTAACAGCTCTGCTAATTTTAATGCAGGGATATCTAACAAAGTTATCTCTAAATGCCTTCCACGAGTAGCTTCTTCGATTCTTACTGTTTTAGACGCCATTATTTTTAATTGAGTAAGTTGGCGTACATATTTTCTAAAACTCATTTTAACATGAGGTTCAATTGAATAATTCTCACATATCGCATTATATTCTTCAAATGCGTCATCAACTAAAGTGAAAGGTTCGTCATTATTAATTAATGAACGTACAATCCCGTATAAGGCTAAGAGCTCTTGATCTTTTAATTGATCTATAATATCATTTCTGAAAGTGGGATACACATCATTAGACGCCTCTCTAATAATATCAGCAGTTATGCGATCGAGCCCTTCCTTATCACAATAAGATCCACTTTTACGTAAAATTTCAATCCCATGTCTCATATTTTTATGATCAACTACGATTTGTGAAACCATTATTAAAAGTTCATCATCGATCACATTTTCTTTTAACGCCAGTTCACTGCGATATTTCAAGATTTGCTTTGATTCATCAAAATCATAAGGCTTAAGTTGGATTTTTTCATTTAATCTACTTAATATTCTTTCATTCTCAATTGTCATCCAATCTTTACTTCTAGAAATTAACAATAACGATAATTTCGCATTTTGATGACCGAATGTTTCAGCAATGTCCAAAAATGCAAGTACCTCATCTGGTTTGAGAAGATGAATCTCATCAATAATTAAAAGCATATAACCCTTCTCCCGAATAAGCTGTGAGAGAATTAACTTCAATGCTTCATCGTCTGAGAACCCCCTTCCACTGCCATGCTGATACTTAGCGAGGAGTTCTCTGATTATTTTACTTTTTGAGCGAAAATTAATGCAATTAAAATATTCTAAAAATAGTTTTATATCATTTTCAATTGCTATAGTTCTAAAATTTTTTCCAAAATAGCGTGCTGTGCATGTTTTTCCCACTCCTCCTTTCCCTAAGATCAAGCAATTTACAGAAGGTTGTTCTTTTTCCTCCATAATCCTTCTATAATTAAATATCAAGGTTTTTAAAGCTTCATCGCGACACATTAATTTTTCTGGTACATAACTTAAATCAAGAGAACTTGCTTGTCTAAAAACCGACTTTTTCATAAATTGCTTTCTGAATTCATCCTCATCCATAGTAAATCGAGAAAAGATGGTATATAATTTTGATGTATAAGTTATTAAAGTACAATTTAAGTATAAATTTTCTTATACATGTTAAATTTTGGTTTTTTGTATAAAGAATGGTAATTTTCACATATTTACAAACTTTTTTTTATAGGTAAAAATTTTATCGTAAATTTTGGTAAAATAGTAGTACATAGCTTTTAAATTCATTTTTTTGAACTTCACGAAATTGAGAAATTACCCGAACAATATTGGAAATGATACAAATGTATCATAAATTAGGGTAAGTGTATCATAAGTGTATCATAGCCAAAAATCAGAAAACTGATACAGATGTATCATATAAAGCCGACATAACTTTGTGGTATCTGAAGAAAAATGTTCACAAAAAAGGTGATTAAAATGAGGAAAGATTCAGTCCCGCAAAAAATATTAAATGTATTGAAGAAAGAAAGTAGGTTAACGATTAACGAAATATTCAAGAGAACGACAGTACCAGAGCATAGGAAGAAGTACCATAGAATATGTATCTATAGACTACTGGAAGCTGGTAAGATAGCTAAAGATGGCAAAAGTGGAAGTGAGTATTTATATTCTCTAGCAGATAGAGCCATTAACTATCTGGAACATTTAAAACAACTACATTCAATAATGGACAAAAGGATGGACTTTACACAGAAACCGACTGATAATGAAATAAAAGAAATCAAATATATAGAAGAGACGATTAAAAATGAGCCTTTTAGATAAGTTAAAAAAATTTGACAAGGGAGCTAAACCAGAAACAGTAGCTGCAGAGCCCAAGAGTACCGACAATATAGGCTCGACAAAAAGGTTTACTGAAGCCGAAGCATCCATAGCTAACGATTATGGCAAAAAAGCCCAAATTTCGCAAGATAATTTTTTGGAAAAAGAAAATATTATAGGCGAAAATAAATCGCTTCTAAATAGACATAAAAATGATGTTTTTGATGATATCGAATACGAGCTATTGGGCTATAATCCCCATATAGAAGATATTATGTCAGCCTATCGATTATTATTCGGAAAAAGCATTAGAAAGTATAGGGGAAAGAGCACTAAGAGGGCTCTATATAATGGACTCAGAGATATGATTAACAAACAAAAGGAGCTGAGCACAAAGTATGAGCCTATTAGATAAACTGACAATTGAATAAACTAATCAAAATAAATAGAGAAATCGAAAAAAGGAGTGCGTTAAAAACTTTATACTTATAAGGTGTCTAAAGGATTAGAATTAACAGAAAGTATGAGAACAGAGAAGAAGATTGCTGATATAACAAGGAAAAACAACTAAAGAGGCTATAAAATATTTTACTTACTTTTTCGAATATACCCTATTCCGATTGAAATCAAAGCAATTCCTAATATTTCACCAATATAAAACTGAGAAAAAATAGGAATATAAACTAAGAACCAACTAATAAGACCAATAGAAAGAAGAATAATCCCAATTATGATGAAAGTAATCCCCATTGCCATATATTTCGAATGATAATAAGATGTTTGAGGAGTATAAGAGGTCGTGGAAGGATATTGAGTTGGTGAAGGTATTTGAGCATATGGAGAAGGAGGACTCATCGTAAAAGGAGGAGATGTTAATCCTTGTGAGTGTGAACTCTCAGTAGGGATACCGTAAAGATCTAATTCGCTATCCTTTTTAAAAAGTATAAAATCACTTACAATTTTTCCGCTTATCTCATTTTTGTAAATTAAATCTTCGACTATTAAACGTAATTTAGGTAGATCTCTATTCCTTAAACCTAAAGTATTAATAATGTCAATAAAACTTATTTGGTCGTATATAGAAGGTAGCTTTTTAACATATTCTTTTATTTTAGTATCTATTTCTTGAGTTTTTTTATTAATCAAAAGTGATCGAAATTTTTTATCATATGACCGAATAAGGCTTATTGTTATTATAAATCCCGTCCATGAAATAATATAAAGAATTGGCCCAAAATCTATAATAATTAAATAAGAAAATATTATCATTGGAATTAAAGCTATAGGAATTGGAGGAAAAAGAAAAATTAGAGCAATAACGCCAAAAACAAATGATGGTTTAAGTTTAACTGTTAAAGATAATATGAAAGAAATTAGTAAACAAATTACGCCAACATAAGCAGTGAAATAAGTATACCCTCCAATTACTAACACTCCTGGGGAACCAAAATCCCAAATACTTATTATCCATGGTAATATAAGAGAACAGACAAAAACTCCAAATAACAATACATTTATTATTCTAATTACCTTTATATGATGAGCCTCCATCAAATTCGCCATCAAATTAGGTTTTTATGTTAATAAGAAAACTTTACTCTCATTTTATTTAAAGCTTTCTAAAAGCCCCTAATAAAACTTGTCTTATTTCTTTATCCAGTGAAAACACGTATCTAAGCTTCGAATAAAACACCTATTATCCTAACCTTAAAATAAGCAATCTTACTTTTCTCCTTCATTCCTTAAAAACCTTTTTTGGTAATTCCATATATTTTTCAAATTCAAATTTTCCCTTGTTTTCTTTAGCCCCTCGCACTCGTTTGTTATGAGATAATGGTACATCCTAATTTTAGCTATATCATCTGGGCTTGTATTTTTCTTAGAGTTCAAACTTTTATATTTTTTTTACTATAGTACATAGTATTTTCTTTATTTCCTCGTTCAAATATCTCTAACCTCTGAAGCCAATTTATTGTTTTTTTATATGTAAATGTATTAAATTTTTCAAGAACTCCTATAAATGCCAAATCGCTAAGGATTTGTCCAAACATATTCAATATTGGTCTTTTTGGCTCACCTTTTAAGCCACCAAATTCATAAGCACGAGCTATAGTTTTAGAACTTAGATAAACGTGCTCATCGAGAAATTCTCTTGCTGAATTGTAGTAGCTCTGAATCGTAATTCTTAAATCGGCGTTTGGTAAAATTCCCTCTTGCCACTTGAAATCGACTCACTTCCTTTAATATCCCATATCTCCGTATCCAAAGCCATCTGCTAAATAATCATCTGATTCTTGTTTGGATTTAGCTTCTAAGTAGGCAGTTCTTTCTTTAGGATTCATATATTTGATTTTAATCTCTTCCTCGCTTAATCCAGCCTCTCGGTCTCTCTTTAGATTCTCATATTTATGTTGCTCTGCTTCCTTCTCACGATACCAATCAGTCTTTTTAAGATTCTTTACATCGGTCTCGTTCTGTCTCTGTTTCAGATATTCTTGATGCGCTTGTTCTTGCTCTTGTATCAGTTGCTGTCGGTCATATTCTTTTACTTCTCTGATTCTTTGCTCTTCCTTTTCTCGTAATCTCTGCTCTTTTTCCTCCCTACGCTTTTGCTTTTCCAATTCTAATTGTTCACGAGCTTTACGCCTTTGAGCAACTTCTTTTTCATACTCACTCAACTTTTTTACCTCTTAAATTTTTTCAATACTTTCTATTACATTCTCGTTATTTTTATATTCTTGGTTATATGATTCAATATATTCTAAATGTCCCCCATTCTCTAACCACTTCAATTGTTTCAGTCCATTTTCAGTTAGAGTATAAACAAATTTTCCATCAACCCTTTTTCTATCTAAGTGATGTCTCTTATGGTAATGCCTTAATAGGAAATCTGCGTGTTTTATATTTATATCCAGATAATCGCTTAAATCTCTTGCGGAAAAATGATTTCCGTTAAGCAATAATAAGATTTCCTTTTGTCGTTCCCATCTATACATTTCTATTCCCCACTCACCACTTTAGTTAATAATGGCTTGACTTTCTCACTATAAAACTTAGCAATCTGGACAGCATAGGGCTTATTCTTATCATTTTCCTCTACAAGCTCGTTTAACAGATTGGTAAGCCATCGAGTTTTTATATCCTCTAATATTCGCTTCGGGTCTTTATTCTTTCTCTCAGCTCTATTTGTCATAATTTTCTCTATATCCGTTAAGAGCCCATCTACTCCGTGATGTTTGATGATATAGTCTTGAACATAGCAATATATCCCGAAATCGTTGAGCTTGAACTTTTCTTTAATATACTCGTGCTTGAACATAGCCCGTTCAATTTCATTAAGGTTCTCCCATCTCTCTTCCCAGTATTTCTGGACAGCTACAGAGCTATAGAGCTCATCCTCTTCTTGCTCATCTACTAAATTATCTAATTCCTCTTCGGTCTCTTCTGATTCTTCGGTTTCATACTCTCCCGTTTCGAAATTAAAAGGTTTTTCAGTACCATCATCTTGCCGTTCTACAACTTTAAAATTCATAGCTGTCGGTATTCCATTATCTTTGGCTTTTCTTTCGGTATTCTTATCCATAAGACTCACTTTTGATGTATCGAATTGTTAACAAAAAAAATAAATTAATTTTAATTAGTATAAGTCTCTCCATTTCTTCCCAGTATCAGCTTCAGCTTTCCTATATACATTCTCAGATAGATTCTTAAAACGAAGCCCACCTCCCCTACCGACTGGTTTGGGGATACATCCTTTTTCATCTTTGAATGTGTCTTCAAGAGCTTTCTTCATTTGAGCTATGGTATATTTCTTAGCATCGGGATTTTTAGATTGTAAATTTTCCGCTACTTATAGCCAAAATAAAGGCTCTCTTTATTTTATTGACCATAGCGGAATTTTCCCAGCTGGGCACGGCATTTGTTTTTTAACCTCTGTTATTAGATTTTTAAATATTGTAAAATAAAGTTAACAAAATAACCCTAATCATTTCAGAGCTTAAATCGTTAACTTCTACTTTAATTATCCTTATTATTTTACTTCTATTTAAATACTTAGTATAGATACTTATCGAATTAATCAATATTGAACTTATCATTAATTAATTATCAATCAAATAGGTATTGGATTATTTTCATTAAATTACTTCCCATTGGATTGGTATAAAAATTTAGAGCAGTATAGATACCATTGGGAATTTCAAAACACTGGGTCGTTATTTCAGCTTCTTCTCTCAATTCTTGAGCTGGTTATTTCTCCAAATTTTAAGTTTTTGAAAACACTGAAAAAAATCTGTACCCTCGAATCACATTAAATTTTCATTAAAAATCAGCAAAAAATCAGCAAATTTTCATTTTTTTTGGAATTTTTACCAATATTTTTTAGGTATCATTTCCAGATATTAGAATTCCAGAGCTCGTGCTATTGATTTATGAGTATCTATACTAATTTCTCTGGAGCAAATTATAAAATAAGAGAACAAGCCTTCCACTCGCATCGATAAGCTCTTGGTATCTATACTACTTTTGGTTTTTATCGGAATGCGAAATTTTCCGTAAAAAAGTGTTAGAAATAATATAAAATTTTTAAAAATTTTACCCTCAAAATAGCCTAAACTCATTGAATTTGTCATCCATTCTCGGTTTTATAGAATGGTAATAGAGCCCTTATATCACCATTTAACCATACTTTTAATTACTTTTTGTCGCATAATTCCGAGCCCTGCTCGGAATTCCATACCCATAATCAATAAGGCTCATTTCGTTAACTTTTAGTATAGTAAAATCGTCTTATTATAATCTTGTTCAGAGTTTTATATTTTTCATATAATTTTGTTCAACCTTTTTCAAAGAAGCTGAAAAATATTCAACATTTCCATTAAAATTTGATAAAAATGTTTAAATAAGCAAATACATATTTATTGTTTGAGAGTAGTTAACTTACCCATAATAAGTTTCCTCTTGAATGCTTTCATTAACCTAATCAGTTCAAACTACTTCGTGGCTGAAGAAAGTTTTCCTTTTAAGTTTTGGGTGATATGATGGCATTCACTCTCTTACCTTTTTTCTTTCCATTATATTTTTAAATATTAAAAACTATATTTTATAGTAGTGAGTTCATAGGTCTATACAACCAATTAGAGTATTCAGCCAGTACTCGACACCTTTAGAATCCTATGGCTCACAATTAATTATCCCATTCATTAATTCGGGGAAGTCTTTTTATTTTGTTAACTTTTCAAGCATCAGATTTATAAATATGCATACCTATTTTATTTTCAAGCCACGAACTAAATGGTCTGAGCTGAAAAAAAGATTCCCGTAAAACACTCTTCCGTGCTTGAACCTTCCGACAAATTTATTTTCGATAAAAATCTTAGTAGTCAAATTTTTGATAAACTCTGCGTAGAATCGATTCTCAAGCCTTCCCTTATCAGAAAAAGAACTTCAAGCTGGGCTAATCAAAAGCTAAAGACCCATCTATTCACTGAGAGAATACGCATTCCGACCCAGTGGAATGTAAAATTGAACGAAGATTTGTATGACAAAAAATTAACTCCGAACAAAAATAAGAATCTAACGCTGAAAGGAAGGGATTATTATGTAAGAGTGTTTAGAACGGATTATGTGTGTTATGTATTAGTTCATTATAATAATCATATAATTACGCTTACTGAGTTTATAAAACGATTAAGAGCTGATTTGAACGGGCTCATAAAGGATAAGGATTTTATTAAATCGTTTTGCTCTCATCTAAAAAGAGAGATTAGAATCGAATTACAATCGTATATGGTATCCCCAAAATTAAAAAAAACTAAGAGAAAAACTATAACCCCCCTTTATAAAGGAAATACGAAATTTAGCATCGGTTTTGGTACTGGTTATATGGGTTTAAAGGGGAGTATAGGCATAGAGAGTGGTTTTGTCGAAAATATGATTTTTGGGATAAAAAATTGTAGAATTGTGGCTAAAGAATCGATTAGAAATTTGGTTAAGTTAAGGGATATTTTTCCTTATTTTGAAGTGAATCATAGGATTCACGAGTATAGATGGGTATTCAGTAGTTTGGATGTAGAGATATTAGATGTGTTAAAGTATCTTGTTAAGAATGGGAATATTAAAGGGAGTAATCTGAGTGTTTGGATAACGCATACTACTAAGAGCCGAACTGCCAAGCCAAGAGCCACGAGCTTGATTGTCTCGATAAGCTGTAGAGCTGTGAAGCATCTCTACGGTCTGGAACTCTGGAATGAAGGCTTCAGAGAAATCTATGAAAGATTGCCTTCTGATTTGGCATTAATGTTAGCTCTGAAATTATATACTTCTCAATATAATATGGAAATTGCGTTTAAGCCAAAAGATATGAGCAAGAATCGAGAAGTTTATCAAGAGCTTGGATTTCGTTTCTCTCCAAAAGTTTACAAGATTTATAATGTAAGATATTGGTTAGATTCTTCCTTTAAAGGAATTGAGTTAGAATTTAGCCTTAAAACCAATTATAATGCTATGTTTAGTGCGATAAAGCTCATAGAATCATTATTAAATTATTTATCTTTCTATGAAAAAGGAATAGAAATAATAGAGCCTTTTAGCCTCGAAACGATTGAAAATAAAGGCACTAAAAACAATTTTTCCAAAAAGGCTAAAAGATGTTATAAAGTGGTCGTTTTCTTAAAACGGGTTAAATCGTTTGCCACACGGGTTATCCTTAAAAAATCGAAAAGTTGATGATTTGCTACTGAAATAAAGTAGCTAAGGACTGGAAGTTATTAAATTGTTAACAATAAATATTTAACATAATTGTGAGTTTAACTATTTATCAATAGAAAGGAGTAATTAATAAATAATGGATAAAAAGGAATTTGAAAAGAAGAAATCACTCATAGTTAGTAATGGGTTGAGCCTTGTAAAAGGATTAGAGGAAAGTTTTAATACTCTAAAGAAATATGATTGGTATGAACAATTCGTGGATATAATAAATATCGATGGAAAAGGAGAAATAGAAACAAAGCCAGTGAATATAAAGTTATTATTTAATCAGATAAAAACACTTTCTACAGAACTTCTAAAATTTCCAGATGAACTTGAATCATTATGGGAAAGAAATTTTAAAAAAAGAAAAGAAAGTAACTAAGGAAAATTTATAATATTTTTAAGATTACTCTCAATATGGAGTATAGAGCATCAATTGTAAGGTTTTCTCATTTCTCAAATGTTATCCTTATATAGTTCTATACTCCATCTTATTAAATTTGAAGGTTCTAAAAAGCACGGGTAAAAAAAATAAAAAAAGGTTTGATTTAATCCTTATTAGTGAGTTTATTAACTCTCTCAATAAATTCTTTCATTTCACTCTCAGTATAATACACATCATCTTTAACATCGTGAGAATCGTCTGAGACGGCTTCTTTAAATGAGTTTTGCAGAGATAACATAAATTTGCTCATAAATCCTATGGTGTCTTTAAGCTCTGAGATTATCTTATCTTTCTCAATTTCTCTATTAATCATTTCATTATATTTGGCTTGTAAGCTTTCAATCTCTTGGCTCGTATTATCCACAATTTCGCAGTTAATACATAATTCATTCTCTAAAGCTTTCCAAAGGTTATAAAAAATCTCTCTACTACTTAAAATCTTGGAATAAACCTTAGAGCTATAATGAACCCTATGACCTATTAAATGTTCTTTAAAGTTTAGCTCTATTTCTGAGCCTATAGTAAGATTTAGATTCTTTCTTGAGTACTCGGATAAATTCACACGACCACAATTAGTATTAAAATATTTTCTTAAGCTATGACTTCTCATTCTCTCTTTTGGATAAAGCTTCTTAGCCACTTCTTTAAGCTTTCGATTATATTCAATAGAACTTATATTATTTCCATTTCTGGTTTGTAAAAAATCCTTACTTAAATCTAATTTGGTTAAATCATCGATTTGATAAGTAGATTTTATTAAATTGCTTAATTCTTTTGGAAAAAAGATATATCTAATCTTTTCCTTTTCCTTATAGGTTTCAAATTGCTTAATATAGTAGTGTTCTTGATATTTCTCAATTTGGTATTTTGGTTCATTACCTATAGAGCTTGTTAGCTCTTGGAGCACATCATTCACTCTCAAGCCCGTTAGAGCTTGAAGATACGCAATAATTCTATATTCTGGGTGATTTATTTGGTTTAAAATGGCTTGTAGTTTTTCTCGGTCTAAGTCAATCTCGTTGTGGTTTACGCCTTCTTGCTCACTCTTTAGGCTTTCAGTTATAGGAACTCCACGATTGGAGTAAAAACTCATAATTCTTGACTGGTACGCATTCTTAACACTCACGGGATTAACTCCCTTTTCAATTAAGTGGTTGAGATATTTCAGAACCCTTCTATTTCTCACATCTACACTTTCAGATAAGAGATTATCTATATTCTCTACTTTATTATACTGACAATAATCTTGTAAAGCCTTTAGATAAGCATTTATATTAAATTTGCTTGGTTCTTTACCACTACTCGCATATTTTCTTATTTTGGAGCTTATCCATAAAAAAACGGACTGATTTTTTAGCACGGGATATTTTTTAAGCCAAACATCGACATAAAAAGACCCGTTTTTCCTTTTATCATAAATAGATTTTAAATCTTCTATGGTATATTCCTTAATTTCTAACATTCTTTCTCATTTCTCAAATTTTAATAGGTTAAAAAACTATTTTTACCTTAAGAAATAAGTAAGAAAAAAAATTTTATAAATTTATGTGTATTTTCACATCTTTTTTATATAAAAAATTTATTAATTAAAAAAATAGACTTTTCTTTACAATTTATCTAAATTGTTTAAAGGATGCATCTGAGAATATGATTCCTTTAATTTAGTTATATCATTCTTAGCATATATTCTTGTTGTATTTGGACTCGAATGTCCTAATATATCTTGTAATTCACTAATATCCATACCTGAACGCCTCAAATGCGTTGCTCCAGTGTGCCTAAAAATATGCGGGGTAATAATTTTAGAATCAGCAAATCCACATTTTTCTTTAATCGTCTTAATATCTGTTTGTACAACTCGAGGGCTTAATTTTTGGTTCCTTGTATTTACTAAGAGATACTCTTCAGAATCATAACTTATCCTATTTTTAAGATGTTCCTTAAAAATGTCTAATGTTTTTGGATCGACTGGTACAATTCGTTCCTTATTTCCTTTTCCCCGGAGTTGTATATAACCTCTTTCAAAATCAATGTCTCTAATTCTTATATTACATAATTCGCTCACTCTTGCCATCGTCGAATATAATAATCTAATAATCAAATAATATCGGTCGCTTTTTTGAGAGTTGAATAATTGTCGATCCTTCAATTTATTAAAAATCACTTCCATGTCAGTAATTCTTAAAAACTTGGGTAAACTCTCTTCAAGTTTAATTTTCGGTGTTTTAATTGTACTCATAGGATCTTTTTCCATAAAATCATTCAAGGTTAGAAATTTGAAAAAGGAGCGCAATGAGGCAATCTTTCTCCCAATCCCTTTTTTAGTGTAGTCCAATTCATTTAATTTTTTTAAGAATAAGCGTATTTTTTGTCGTAGTAGGGGAGAATTAATTTGTAGATCCCCTACTAATTCAATAAATTTTTGAAGATCATAGCGATATGCCTTAATAGTGGAGGAAGCACATCCTTCTTCAACTTCTTTCGCAATTAAGAAATCTTCTATAAAACTAGAAATTTTATAGGTTTCCATTATGATTACAATATGATCGGGATATTACATAATAGATTGTAATATCCAAGTAACATCCAATACAATAAATTTAGATCTATGATTCCATCTTAAATTTTACTCTTAGCATTTTTACTGTGTATTAAATTTAATCTTTACTAAATCTTTTTTAATAATTTTAATATTTTTTTTGACCAGAAGTAAATATTAATAAATACGACCTTGGTTAAGTAATATAATAATTAAAAATCAATGTAAGTATTTGTAGCTATAAAAATCTTTAATAATTATTATGTTGTATTCTTTTTAACGAGTTGATTTTTAATAGCTGTCATTTTTAGTGTTGATGAAGACCTGTCAAGTGTAAAGCCAAACAATGAGTTACTTGAAGGATGTGGATTTCAAGTGAACGGAACGGCATTTAATGGGCAGATAATCATTGAGAAGCTTAAAATCCTTCCAGAAAAGTCAGATATCATGATAATGGATTATAGAATTACTATTATGGATGATATCATAGCTACTTTTGAGATATTGAACATCACCAATCGCTCAAGAATTATCTCTGCGACGGCTGGCGAGGATATAAAAGAGAAGGCTTTAGAGATAGGAAGGTTCAGCTTTGTCTGTAAACCCTTTAATTTTAAAGAGATGTTTGTTTTAAAAAAGAATTCATTAAAAGATAAATGAATGGAAGTTTAAAATGTTAGAAGTAGATTTAAAAGAAACCGAAGAGGCATTAAGAAAATCAGGACTAAATGTATTAGGAGATGTTGCTTGGGGCACTCATTTCTGCGTTTTTTATGATACGAAAGATGACCTGCTTGATATTTTAATCCCATATTTTAAAGCGGGTTTAGAAAAAAACGAATATTGCATGTGGATAACGTCCGAGCCATTAGTCAAGAAAGTGGCGGAAGAAGCATTGAGGAAAGCCATGCCCGATTTAGATCAATATTTAAAGAAACAACAAATCGAGATCCTTCCTTACACGGAATGGTATATTAAAGATAATACGTTTGATCTACAACGAGTTCTTAATGCGTGGGTGGACAAATTAGATGATGCTTTAAGTCGAGGGTATGAAGGATTGCGAACGACAGGAAATACTGCTTGGCTTGAAAAAAAAGATTGGAAGAGTTTTACTGAGTATGAAGAAGAAATTAATACCATTATACCAAGCTATAAGATGATGGCTATTTGCACTTATCAGCTCGAGAAATGCGGTTCATTTGAGATCATTGATGTACTCCGAAACCATCAGTTCGCAATGATTAGAAGAGAAGGAAAGTGGGAAAATTATAAAAGCATGGAACAACTTAGGGTAGAACACGAATTAAAAGAATCAGAAGTAAAATATCGCAATTTTTATAATAACGCAGAATTCGGTTTATTTGAAACAAGTTTAATTGATGGGAAATTGTTAGCTTGCAATCAGAAATTAGCTAAGATGATTGGTTACGATTCTATTCAACAATTTGTAGATGAATATAATGTTTCGGAACATTATGTTGATCCTTCAATTCGTCTTAGAATGATCAAAAAAATTAAGTCGCAAGGATTTATTGAAAATTTTGAAGGAGAATTGAGAGATAGGTTTGGTATACCTCGTTGGTTTAGCTTCTCTGGGCACTTCCATCCAGAGAGAGAGAGTATTGAAGGCTTAGTGATTGAAATCACTGAACGCAAGATAGCAGACCAAAAATTAAAAGAATCCGAAGAAATATATCGAGAAGCGTATTATCTCGCTAATTTTTACAAGGATTTATTTACCCACGATATGAATAATATACTCCAAAACATAATCTCGTCAATAGATTTATATATTTTGTTTCGAAACGAGCCTAAGAGGTTTGAAAAGATAGGAGATGTTGTCGAAGTCGTTAAAACTCACGCAAGAAGGGGAGCCGCTTTAATTGCAAATATAAGGAAGTTATCAAAAATAGATAATGGCGAGAGTAAATTAAGCATCATTAAAATTTTTGATATATTTAATGAGTCGGTGAAAACCATTGTTAGTAGCTTTCAAGATAGGAATGTAAAAATTGATGTTAAAGGATTATCTAAGGATATGAGAGTCCTTGGAAACGAGTTATTGGTAGATATATTCGATAATCTTCTGAACAACGCTGTGAAATATAACGATAACGAAGAGGAAGTTAAAATTGATATCAATATTTCTAAAATATTAGCGAATGATATGCATTACCTAAAATTAGAATTTAGGGATTACGGAATGGGCGTTCCAAATGAGAAGAAAAATTTTCTATTTAAGAGATTTTATAAAAAAGATATAAGCAAGAGAGGAATGGGCGTGGGACTGTCCCTCGTCAAAAGAATCGTGAAAAATTTCGATGGCAAGATATGGGTTGAGGATAGAGTTAAAGGGGATTACAAAAAGGGAGCCAATTTTGTAGTATTATTAAAAGAAGCTCCATAAATTTTTGAAGAATCACTTATTTTATTTAATTTATCTTTCCTTCTCCATACCAACCTTTTTTAATAAATAGATACGCATTCATTGCTGCTGTTGTTGCTTCTCCAACTGCAGTTGTTACTTGTTGTATTCCACCTGTTACATCTCCAGCCGCATAGATACCAGGAAAATTAGTTTCTTGATTTTTGTTAACTTTAATACAATTATCCTCCTCAAGATCAATCCCTGCTTTTTTCGCTAAATCACTCTGTGGCTTAACTCCTATTGCTATGAAAAGTGCCTTTACACTAATATTAGAAATTTCGCCAGTTTTATGATTTTTGATTTTTAACTCTCCTAATTTGTCATCCTTAGTAATAGCCTCTTCAATAGTACTATTATACATTGGTACAACATTATTTAATGATGCAACCTCGTCTGCAATACATGCTTCCGCTCGCATACAGTGACGTCTATGAATGAGATAAACCTTTTTTGCTACGCCTGAAAGATAAATTACCTCTAAACCAGCGGCATTACCACCCCCAACTGTAGCAACTACTTGATCTCGAAATAAAGGACCATCACATGTAGCACAGTAAGATATTCCATTACCTACTAATTCAAACTCATTAGACAATCCAAGTGCTAGATGTTTTGAACCAGTAGCAATTATAATCGCTTTGCCTTTTGTGTCTCCTTCATAAGTAGTTATGGTCATTTTCTTTGGATTGATTGCTGAAACTTCATTAAAAAAAAAATTAACTCCCCAATGTTCAGCTTGTTCCCTCATTTTTTCCGTTAATTCAAGACCATTAATACTACTAAATCCTGGATAATTTTCAATCTTGGGAGCGGTCCCAGCCAAACCACCAAAACCTTTTCCCTCATAGAGAGCAGTCTTTAAACCCATTCTTCCACCATAAATTCCAGCTGTTAATCCCGCGGGTCCACCACCTATGATTATAAGATCGAATTCATTTTTTTCAGGCAATTTTAATCCCTATTACATTGTAGATTTATTTAAGTATACAAATTGTAATCTTAAAAATTGTATAAATTTTTTCTAATTTTATTCTTGATTGACTTATTCTTTCTTTAATTGCCGAAGATATTTACATGCGTTTATTCCTGCTCGTGCACCCTCTGCTGTGGCAAAAACTACTTGAAAAAGTCCACCCGTGCAATCTCCAGCAGCATAGACTCCCTTAAGATTCGTTTTTTGGTCTTCATCAACTTTTATATTTCCCTTATCATCCAATTCTACTCCCGCTTTTTTAAAGATTGAATTTGAGGATATATGAGATAAAATAAATAAACAACTTAATTCAAATTCCTTTATCTCTTCAGGATCTTCTAATTCAGGTTTAATAGACTTACATATAATTTTATCAAGCATACCTTCCGAATCGGGAACTGCTTCAATTATTTCCATATTTTCAAAAATTTCAATTCCCGTTTCTTTTACTTGATATAACCTTTCGGGTAATTTTTCAATTCCTACATTTGTGATTATTCGAACTATACATCCCATT
Source organism: uncultured archaeon (assembly GCA_964409945.1). GTDB lineage: Archaea > Asgardarchaeota > Lokiarchaeia > Sigyniarchaeales > SOKP01 > Loki-b32. Next base: position 114,727 of record CAYPFJ010000002.1, read on the forward strand.
TGTTGAAGAGCCAAAGCATCTTCCAACATTTCTTCGTCATTACCAAATAAATAGACCACTTTATCTTTATATAATGGACCATCATTTAATGCACTATACGAAACACCAAAACCAAGTAAAATATCCTCTCCTTTTATTATTTCTTTTCGAGTACCTCTACCAGCAGCAATAATAACCACATCAGAAGTTATGTCAGCTGTTCTGGTTGAGGTTCTATTTACACCCATTCCAAGCATTAAAGAAATTACATCACCTTTGATTATTCTAATATTTTCTGAATAACTCTCAGTATGAGCTCTAAATTTCTCTAATAGATGCTTTCCTTTAATATCAATTTCTCCTGGCCAATTTTGTATTTCTTTTGCTTTGTGTAATGAGGATGGCTCTTTTCCATCTAGAATTATAACATCTCTATTCGCTCGAGCACAATAAATACCAGCACTTAACCCTGCTGGACCATTACCAATAATTAGTACTTCACATTTAAAATCATCCATATATCTTACCTCTAAGAATGATTAATTAAAATTTTTTTATTTAGCATTTGATTATTATTATTTCTTTTTTATTTGATACAAGGATATAATAAAAATTAACATAGACTACTTTTCATTTTTTATATTATCTAATTATTTATTTCAATTTAAATTAATTTAGTTTTTGGTTATAAATTAGTTAGATAAACAGAATTAAAGGAAAATAAGGAAAATGAGTAAGATTATTACTATTCCTATTCTAAATAATAAAAAAGAATATTAAAGAAATTAATCCTAATAAAATCATGATCATTCCCATACCTCTTCCCATCGCTTTTGCAGAAAGCTTTTGCACGTAATTAGAGATAATGAAACCTGTAATAAAAGAGCCTATACCAAGATATAATATAAATTCCCAGTTAAAGTAAAACTGACCGTTAAATGTGTATCCTAATATTTGATACATAGTAAATGTAAAAATACACATAATAATACTTAAGATCAAAGCTGTGCCTACGCTTTTCTTAAGTGGATAGCCATACAATATGATTAAAACTATTGTTATAATTAGGCCTGAATTCGCACCAAACATACCTGAATTAAGACCTATAAATATTCCTAAGATAATAGCTAATAGAAAAAATAATTTTGAATATGGTTTGATAAAACTTTCTATATTATTAGTTTCGAGAACTATCTCTCTTTTATTAGTTTTCTCAATTTCTTCAGTCTCTACTTCATTTATTTTGTTTTTAATTAATTTCTGAGAAATTTTATTAACCATTTCTTTCAAACTTTCAGAAGTAGGAAATCCTTTAGATAGAATTGTTGTACCTAAGAAAATAATGAACGCAGGTAAGAACCAACCAAAAATAGAACTTAAAGGAGTGGTAATTAGAATTAAGACCCCTAAAAATGAGACAATTAAAGAAATTATAATTAAAATTATAATATTCTTACTAAAATAATACTGTCTTTTCCTCACATAATTAATCGCTACTGAGGTAGCCGCTATAAAATCATTAATAACATTAATAGCTATCGCCAATAAAACATCTCCAGTAATTAAAAGAATAAGAGGAACTACAACTCCTTGGCCCGTTTGACCCACAAAACTCATACTAATTCCTACAAACGCACCAATAATAATAAGAAGAATTATATGATAAATTTCTAAGACCAAAAATAATCAAACCTTTTTTTTTTCGAGTTTATAGTTTAACGTTCATGATTAAATTAAATTTAACTTTAAAATTCAAAATATTTTAATGATTTAAGAAATTTTGTTTGATATTATTACACTATTGTGTTATAAAAAATTTAACAAAAAAAAATAGTATATATGTGAAAAATTATGGCTGTACCGATAATATTAATTGTTGCTTTAATTGCGGGTATAATTTCAATTGGAATGGCTTTATATTTTGCAAAATTAGTACTGAAAGAAGACCCAGGAAATGAAAGAATGGTTGAAGTATCAGGTTATATTGAAAAGGGAGCTAAAACATTCCTTAAAGTTCAATATAAAATATTAGGTATTTTTGTAGTCGTTTTAGCAATAGCACTATTATTTTTACCTTCTCCATTTGAATATAGCACCACATATAAAAGATTGGTTCCTGGTGCATTAAATTGGGAACAAATGATAGCGTATGTTATAGGATCTATTGGATCAATGATGGCTGGCTATTTAGGAATGATGACTGGTGTAAAAACAAATACACGTTCTGCTCAAGGTTGTACAGTTAGCATCAAGAAAGGTTTCGATATCGCTTTTTTTGGTGGTTCAGTCATGGGTTTAGCAGTAGTTGGCGTTGCTCTAATCGGTATTTCTGTTTTATATTGGATTGTCCCAGATCCTATGATTGTTTTAGGCTTCAGTTTTGGTGCCAGTAGTGTGGCTCTTTTTATGAAAGCAGGAGGCGGTATTTACACTAAAACAGCGGATGTCGGTGCTGACTTGGTGGGTAAAGCGGAATATAACCTTCCTGAAGATGATCCTCGAAATCCAGCAACTATTGCTGATAATGTAGGTGATAATGTAGGTGATATTGCTGGGATGGGGAGTGATTTATTTGATTCATATGTAGCGTCTATTATAGCTGCAATGATGTTAGCCGCAACCTTGTCTATCATAGGTACGATATGGGGAACTATGTCTGATACCATTAGATATACTTTTGTAATATTTCCTGTTGTTTTATGCGGTGTTGGTCTAATAGCTTCTCTGATTTGCATTTACTTAATTAAAATTAAGAAGGGAGAAGATCCTGGCAAATTATTAAATTTAGGAACATATTTAGCTACAATTGTCTTTGGTGGTCTTGCTGCGATAATTACAGCAATTATGACATTGGGATTAAGTAATGACGAGATGATATTCTTATGGAAACTTTATTTGGCGGTAGTAATTGGATTATTGAGCGGTCTAGTTATAGGATTTACAAGTGATTACTTTACTAGTGATAACAAGAAACCAACAAGAACTATCGCAGAATCAGCCCAAGAAGGTGATGCAGTAGTCATTCTTAGTGGATTTTCTTATGGATTATTAAGTGTTGTTCCCCCTGCTATTGGGATTGTAATTGCGATGGCGGCTTCCTACTTTTTGGGTGGTGTATTTGGAGTTGCAATGGCAGCAGTGGGTATGCTTGCAATTGTGGGAACTATTGTCTCTAATGATGCGTATGGACCAATTGTAGATAATGCACGAGGTATTGCTGAACAAGGTGAATTAGGGGAAGATGTTATTCGAACTGCAGATAAATTAGATTCAGCAGGAAATACTGCAAAAGCTATTACAAAAGGTTTTGCTATTGGTGCCGCAAATCTAACTGTACTTGCTCTAATGTTCTCATTTGCAACTGAAGCTAATGATATTCAATCAGGTACGATAGATGTAGTGAATTTACTTAACGTAGATGTATTAATTGGGGCATTTATTGGAGTAGTTGTTCCCGCATTTTATTCTGCTCTACTAGTTCTTGCAGTTCAAAGAAATGCTGCTATAATGGTCGATGAAATCAGACGACAATTTGAAGAGAATCCTAAGATATTGACAGGTGAGCAAGCAGCAGATTTTAATAAATGCATAGCAATTGCGACTAAGGGTGCTTTGAAAGAACTTATATTGCCAAGTATAATTGCAATCGCTATACCCATTTCAGTTGGAATATTGTTTGGAGTTGCAGCTTTAGGTGCATTCCTAACGGGTGCGATTTTATCTGGTTTTGTTTTCGCAATCTTTATGTCGAATGCAGGAGGGGCATGGGACAATGCAAAGAAATGGATTGAGGATGGTAATCTTGGAGGTAAGGGTACCGATGTGCACAAAGCTGCAATTACAGGAGATACAGTTGGAGATCCATTTAAAGACACTGCAGGACCAAGTATTAATACTTTATTAGTAGTAATGTCACTAACAGCATCTATCTTTCTTGGATTTCTAATGCTTTTTGGCAATGGAGCAGGATTATTGATATTTTAATCAAATAAAAAAAATAATTTCATTTTTCTTTTCTTTTTTTTAATAATTGGTATAAGAGTAGTTTAAGGAGCAATTTGAATATTCATTAGCAAATTTTAATAAAATTAAATAAATTTTCTAAATTTCTCAATCATAAGTCTTTTTAATTAAAGAATTAAAGAATAAAAGCCAAAAAGTGATAAAAATATGTTTGATAAATCTCATTGTTCTGAATGTGAAAATATTGATTGTTTAACACGGTGTCAATGGATAGAAATTGATAAGGAGACTGCTAGAATTGAAAAGGAAAAAATGAATAATGGAGAGGATTCATTCGTCTTAAAAGAATGTGTTACTTGTTTTGCCTGTGATGAATATTGTCCATATAATTCACATCCATTTGATTTAATAACAGAATTACAAGAAAAATACAACAGTTATAATATACATCCAAAAATGATAGAAACTGCAATTCGCAATTTTAAACCTCATGATCAATTAAGATTAAAAGAAATTGATCCTGAAAAACCAGTTTTAAATAAATGTGCTTTCCCAAGACAAAATGCTAAAAATATGGAAGGGCAATTATTTGAAAATTTGCAATATGTCAGTGGACTCTCTTATTTTTGTAATTTGTTATATCATCACCTTGCCAAGGATTCTGTAATCAGAGAAAGAGCTCCAATAATAATAGATAATATTAGAAAGCAAGGTATTAAAGAAATGATATGTTTTCATGAGGAATGTTATGGATTTTATAAGTCTTATTGTCCCCGTAATAACATTGAACTTCCAAAAGATTTCAAGCCAATTCATATTTACGAATATCTTTATAATTATTTAAAAGATCACGAAGCAGAGATAAAGAAGCTTGGTATGAAAATGGCTTATCAGAGATCTTGTTCTAATCGTTTTATACCTGAAACAGATAAATGGGTAGATAAAATCTGTGATTTAATTGGAGTTGAACGCGTTTCTAGAGAATATGATAGAGAAAATGCTTTATGTTGTTCTGCAGGATTTACAGCACTCGGAAAGGCTAATTTAGTAGAACCTACTCAAAATAGAAATATTAAAGATATGCTTGATCATGGCGCGGAAGTATGTATTTTTACTTGCCCACAGTGTAAAGAAACGTTGGGATCTAAGGTGGAGGGAAAAGGATTGAAGTCTTATTTGTTAAGCGATTTATGTAGGCTTGCTTTAGGAGAAGAATTAGATTATTAAAAAATTAAAAAAATTAAAATCAAATTTATATTTTTTTTATTGTCTCTATTTATTTATATCAATATCTAATTTATCTAAGATTTCTATCAGATCTATTTTTTAATTAATAATATTATTAGTACCTATACATTAATTATTATCATAGAAATTTAAGATATTTAGAATTAATGCTAATAGGAATCATTATGTTTGATAAAACTAATTGTGTTAAGTGTGAAAATATTGATTGTTTGACACGGTGTCAATGGATTGAATTTGAAAACGTTGAAGATGCTCGAACAGAAATAAGAAAAATGATAAATAGAGAAGACTCACATGTGTTATCAGATTGTGTTACTTGTTTCGCTTGCGATGAATATTGTCCTTATAATTCTCATCCTTTTGATTTGATTACAGAATTACAGGAAAAATATAATTCCTTGAAAATTGATCCTCACATCCTTGAAAGAACAATTAATACTTATGCTCCTCATGATCAAGTTAGGTTAAAAGAGATAGATCCAAATGAACCCGTTTTAAATAAATGTGGATTAGCTAGAATTAATGATAAAAATATGCAAGGTCAATTATTTAGTAATTTAAAATATGTGAGTGGTCGAGACTACTTTTGCAATTTAGCGTACCATCATTATGCGAGAGATTCGGTCATTAAAGAAAGAGCTCCAATTATATTGGATAATATTAGGAAACAAGGAATTCAGGAAATGATTTGTTTTCATGATGAGTGTTATGGCTTTTATACTTCTTATTGTTCCCGTAATAACATAGAACTCCCAGAAGGTTTCAAACCAATTCATATCTATGAATATCTTTATAATTATTTAAAAAATCACGAGTTAGAAATAAATAAACTTGATATGAAAATAGCTTATCAGAGATCCTGCTCAAATCGCTTCATTCCTGAAATAGAAAAATGGGTTGATAAAGTATGTGATTTAATAGGAGTTGAACGAGTTGCGAGAAAATTTGATAGAGAAAATGCATTGTGTTGTGGGGGTTTGCTTGCAACTTTAGGAAAGAAAGATTTATTACGAAAAACTCAAAATGATAATATCAATGATATGTTAGAGCATAAAGCAGAAGTATGTGTATATAGTTGTTCCATGTGTAAAGAAGCTCTTGGAAATAGAGTTGAAAGAAAAGGAATTAAAAATTATCTACTTAGTGATTTATGCAGAATGGCTCTAGGAGAGCAATTAGATTATTAAAAGATAAAAAAATTAATACATAAATTCTTTTTATTAACTCTATTTATTTATCTCAATATCTAGTTTATCTAAAATTTCTATTAGATCTATCACTTCAACTTCCATATTATACTTTTCATTTGCATCTGACAAGTTCGTTCTACAGAAAGGACATACTGAAGATATTACAGACGCTCCTGTTTCTTTAGCTTCTTCTAACCTTTCTTGTGAGATTTCTACTGACCACTCTGGATAACCAATCTTTACACCTCCTCCAGCACCACAGCACCATGCATTTTCTCTATTTCGTCGCATCTCTGCTAATTTAATTCCAGGAATTTTCTTATATACTTCTCTTGGGATCTCATACATCCCCATATGGCGGCCTAAATGGCAAGGATCATGGTAAGTTACTGTATTTTTATATTCAGATTTAATTTTTAATTGATCTTCATCTAGAAGCTGTTTGACTAATTCTACAGTATGGAATACTTCAAAATCATAATCCGCTCCAAATTTTAACCAATCTTTCTTTATAGTACGATAACATCCTGCACATGAAGTAATAATTTTAGTTGCTCCTACATTTTTAATTTGGGCTACGTTATAATTTATAAAATCGTTTACAGGTTTAATTTGACCCGTTCTTATTATAGGGCTACAACAACAATGTTCATCAATCAATGTAAAATCAATTTTTGCTTTTTTCAAAAACCTTAATGTTGCATCCCTTAAATTTTGCTGACGATAATTAGAAGTACATCCTATATAATAAACCCATTCTGCTTTATCTGGTAAGTCAAACTTCTTTTTTAACTCTGTATTATCTGAATTTTTTTCTCCATATGGATTATAGTATTCAGTATTTTCAGTGCGTTCTAATAACGCTTTCTGTCTTTCAGGACAAAATCCATTTTTAACAGCTTCAGCTCGGGCTACTTCAATTATATCAATAAGAAAATCGTTAAATTTTTCAAATCTACAATTTTCAATACAATTGCCACATGTAGGGCAAGCATAGATTACATTAGCTAAGTTTTCACTCCATTGAATTTCACCACTTATAATACCGTAAATAAGCCACAATCTTCCCCCTGTACTGTAAGTTTCAAAACGAAATTTCTTGTAACTTGGACAATTGAAATCAGAATATTCATGAGTGAATTTACAATAACCACAACGGAAACATCTATGAACAATATCTCTCCAATCTTGTTTTTCACTTATAGTAATTATTGATTCACCTCCCAATTTCCTGGATTCATTATTCTATTTGGATCAAGACTGTTTCTGATTGAATTAAATAATTTTTTATAATTAGGATCCATTTTCTCAAGAATTAACTGTTGTCCTGTTAATTCTGCTTTCCATGGAATCCCTCCTAATTCTAAGGCTAATTTATTAGTTTCATGTAAAGCGTTTCTGGCATTTTCCATATCTTTCGGATCCGCACGATTGAATGAATAAGAGAAAAACATTACTATATTATGAGTTCCTCCAATTAATCTTGAGCCCAATGTTGGCACGATTCCATATTTTTTTGAGATTTCAGCTCCTTTTTTATAAGCTTCAGGAATTTTTTCTAATGGCATATTTGCTCCTACATATTCAAAACCTCCACCTTTTCTATAGTCTGCAGCTGTTGCCGCAAAAATAGGTTTCTCTAAATATATATTTCTAACCCTATCAGGAGTTTTCATATACCTAGCATTAGCTTTACGATATACACGTTTAAAGGTTTTAATATGAGAATCTATTTCCTCTTCGGATTCTCCTGTAACATAAACTATAACAAAAATGTAACCTTTCATCCAATCTGGTTTGTCTTGCATTCCTAGCAAAACATCTTCTGCTAATCCAGTTTCAGTAATTTTTAAGAGAATATTTGGGATATCTTTAGGATCATTTAATAATCCAAAAACAACTTCCCTAAATTTAGATTTATCAAATAATTGAATTGATAGTTTTGTAATAATTCCCATAGTACCAAAAGAACTTATAAATAATCCAATTAAGTCTGGAATAGGTCCTCGAGCAAACCAAAATGGGGATAATGAGGCAGAACCAAGTTTACAGATATCTCCATTTGGCAATACAACTTCCAAACCATTTATCATGGCTCCATGATCACCATACTTTTGTGATAAATACCCTGAGCCATGAATTAGTACATTCCCCGCCACTGTAGCGGAGGGAGGTGCATCTGGTACTGGAGGTTGTAAATTCGGATAATTTTCATTCAGATGTGACAATAACTGCCCCGTAGTAACTCCCGTTTCAATAAGGGCATATTTACTGAATTTATTAATTTCTATTATATTATTCATTCTTTTCATATCAATTACAATACCACCTTTTACAGGGATCACTAAACCACTTAGTGTTAATCCACCACCCATTGGAACTAACGGGATTTTTTCTGCATTTGCCAATTTCACAATTTTTTGAACTTCTTCGACATTTTTAGGCATTACCACAAAATTAACTGGTCGAGGTTCAGAAGCTCCAGGATCTTGAGAATATATGTAAAGATCTTCTGCTTTATTTGAAGCAAAATCTTTACCAACAATTTCTTCCAAATTTGTCATAATCTTATCTAAATTCATCTAAAAAATCTCCTAAATTTAGTTCATAATAAATAAAGAGTTCTTCTTTTGACTATTTATAGTTAATTACTAAATTATTTTAAATTAATAATTTATTAATTAAAAAGGATTAAGATAATTATTGAAATCAAAGAATCAAAAGAAAATAAAAATGAATATTGGAAGTATAGAAAGTGGAAATCTGATTGTAAAAGTAATAACGTCTAATAGAACAAGTATGACCCTGCCAAGTAACGAGAAATTGCAAGGGAAAGTTGTCCAACCGGGGCATGATTCTTTTGCGACACTTGGTGAACATGGAATTGCAATGACTATTAAAATATTAGAAGGAGATTCAACTCATCTCATTTTATTTGACACAGCAGGTTATATGCAAACCTTAATTAATAATCTTACACAATTTAAAATAAAATTAAATGAAATTGAAAAATTGATTATAAGCCATGGGCATTTAGATCACTATGGGGCATTAATACCAATAATTTCTGAATTGAAAGAAGGAAGTGAGATATATCTGAGTCCGATCTGCCTTACCAAAGGCTATTACGCTAGAACTGAATCTGGAGATGAAATACTTTCCGAAGATTTTGGTTCTTCATTTAGGAAATTAAAAATAGAAGGAAAAATCAAATATTACAGAAGAATTCCTCTTAATAAAAAAATAGTCTATGATCGTGCAAATGAAAACAATGTAAAAGTCATTGAAACAACAAAACCCGAAAAATTATATAATGGGATAATTACGAGTGGAGAGATTGAAATTTTTGATGAAACTGAGCTTCCAAAAGGATTTTACTTAGGAACAAGTAAAACAGAATATGAAAAACATACATTTAGAGAAGAGATTGCAGCATATATTAATATTAAAGATAAAGGCTTAGTTGTTATTACCGGATGCAGTCATACTGGTATTATTAACATAGTAAAACATGGTCAAAAATTAACTGGAATAGATAAAATTTATGCTCTTATTGGAGGATTTCATAAAGAACGGGAAAGTAGTGAAAATATTGAAGAAGTTGTTTCCTTTATAGAAGATTTAAACCCAGAAATAACGTGTGGTATGCATTGTACTGGGTTTGAGTTTAATAGAATCATGCATCGCCACCCTTCTCATGTAATGGGTGTAGTAGGAACAGAATTTCATTTATAAATTATAAAATTCCATAATGGCAAAAATTAATGAATAGCGTACTAAAAGAGATAATCTCAGAATCTATAAATTAATATATTGAAAAGAATTTAGATGATTTTTATATTAAATCTTCTGAACATCCAAATAGAATTTAATCTAATATATTTTAATTAATTAATATCTAATATTACCTACTACTTACTTACAACCAAAAGTATAAATTTTTATTTTACCTTTAAAGAAAAGGGACAAGTGAGGTATGTAATTAAAAACTCACTGAGGAACTTTAACTGTATCATTCCTAAAAACTCATCCTGAGTCCACAACTTTGTTATGAATAATTATAAATATAAACTTGACTTATTTCCTTTTTAGAGGCAAAAAAAATGAGTAGCACTTTTCAAAAAGTTGCTAAGGGAAATCACTTCTGTTATTTTTATGATAATAAAGTTAATCTTCTTAAAGTCTTAACCTCATTCTTTAAAGAAGGTTTAGAAAATAATGAATATTGTATATGGGTAATTTCTGATTTTCTTTCAGAACAAGAAATAAAAGATTATTTTTCAAAAAAATCCTACAATGTTGATGAATATTTAATAAAAGAACAATTAAAATTTTATAATTATAAGGATTGGTACTACAAATCTGGTTCACTTAATGCTAAAGATTTAATCAATAAAGGGATACAAAACCTTAACGATGCTTTAAATAAGGGTTACAGCGGTTTAAGGATTACAGGGGATATTCATCTAATCAGTAAAGAAGATTTAGATGCTTTTTTGGATTATGAACTTCAACTCAACTCCATAATGAAAGAAAAATTAATAACAGCAATTTGTACTTATCCAAATTTTAAATATCAAAAGGACCAAATTTTAGATATTGCTAGTACACATCAAGCAGTCTTTATAGATATTAATGATAAACAAAAAATAATTCAACATAAAGAAATTAAAAATAATCTTAAAGCTAAAGAAATTTTAAAAAAGAATTTACATAATCTCCAAAGAATTGAAAGTATTGGATTATTGTCAAGTGGAATAATACACGACTTTAAACATTCTCTTTCAATCGTAAAGGGTAATGTTGAATTAGCTTTAATGAAATTAGAAAATGAAAAGGATGTATTAAAATTTTTAGAAGAAATAAAATCAGCTGTAGATAATTCCTCGAAAATTATCGATAATTTATTTAGTTTTGGGCAATTAAAAAAAGAGATAGTTGATATTAATGTTAATCACATTATTACAAAACTAGTGAAAATGCTTGATTATTTAATTGGTGATCAGATTTTCGTTGAAATGGATTTATCACAGAATCTATGGAATATTAGAGGAGATCCTGGAAAAGTTGAACGAATTTTAGTTAACCTTATCAATAATGCTAGGGATGCTATGCCCGCTGGAGGGAAAATAACGATTATAACAAAGAATTTAAACCTTAATAAATCTAAAAAATTTGAAAATTTTAATTTAGTTTCTGGAAAATATATTATTCTTTCTGTAAAGGATACTGGAATTGGAATGGATAATTCAATTTTAGCCCATATGTTCGAACCATTTTATTCTACAAAACCTTCTAATAAAGGTACCGGACTTGGGTTACCAATGGTTAATTCATATCTAAACGATTTTAAAGGAAAAATTGAAGTTTTTAGTAAACCTAAAGAAGGAGCAATTTTTAATATCTACATTCCAGCTAAGCAAATTTGAGTTCTTATCTTTAGAGCGTAATAATCTGATGTAACAGAACAAATATTTTAAATTTAATAAGATACTAAAATAACTGCTCAGAATTTAAATAATTGGATATTTCACAGTTCCTTGTGTATATAATTACATAGATTTAAATATTGGATTTACTTAGAAAAATTAGACGAGTGAGATTTGGAGCTAACGGACCCATTGAGGAACCGAGGAACCTCACCCCACTCTCCAAGCAAGGTGTAGATAACTACTACGATGAGAATCGTAATTTAGCAACTGAAACGACACTGCCTTTTTACGCATATTAATGACTTGGATATAAGCCAGAGAAATTGTAGGAAGGAATGGTTGGAACGAGCTAATACCTTGGTGCAAGGCCAAATGAAAGCGATAAAGTACTTGGAGCTAGCTTTAGGTAGGCCGCTTAGTTTGATGCTCCACCTGTATCTGGTGACGGGTACAGTACAGAAGGGTGGGTATAAATCTCAAGCGTCTCTTTAATTAATATCTTTAATAATATGCAAATGTTTAAATATCTAAAAGTTCTATTTATTTTGAGAGATTTCATTATAGCCATTCAAATAAAAGATAGAGGAAAATTTCTATAAATGTTAAATATTTTAAGTGTTTCTTTTATTCATATAACATCTTATACAATGTATCATGTTAAAAAACAAATCAAAAGGAGTTTATATATATGAGATATAAGAAATATGTTGTATTAGGTAGTGTTTTAGCACTAATAAGCATTTTTATAGCATTCCCAACTAGAGTAGCTGCTGCTCCTGAGATTGACTTACCAGCGGGGCATTTTGTAACGATAACTGGTTCTATGCACCATAATGATTACCTTTATTGGGAATTTACTTCAACACTGGCTGATATAAAAGTTATGATGCTAAATAATTATGAATATAATTATTACATGGATAATGATATATTATTACCTTCTATAACTATATTAAGTAATAATAAGCGATCCGATTCTGGGTGGTGGAGACCTCCATATTCCGATACGTGGCATTTAATTTTCGAGAATGTTGGAAGTTTTCTGACACACTTGGTATTTAATGGTATAAAAGATGATAATTATTTTTTAAAAGACATCCTTCCTAATGATTTACTAATTGGATATATTGGGTTTATTATGGTACTTGGGATTGGTAGTATTACATTGGGCATACAGCATTCTAAATTAAAACGAGTATAAATTCTATTTTGAATCTTCTCTTTTTTTTAATTATCTTAAAAAATCCGTTTTTATGAATATTACACGAATTAAACATAATAAAAATTAAATAAATTCTTATTAAATACGAATTTTGACTCGTTTATTGTAGATTTTTTATATTTATCAAATGAATTAAAATTGTCATCTTCTTCAAATCATAAGTTTTAAATAAAGAACAGTATAATATTTTTTCATGGGCTATAAAGATATCTTAGTTCTAAAGGAAAAAGAAAACAGAGATTTTTTGTTATTTATTATTTTGTTAACAATCGCCTCTATATTAACTCAATTTGAATTTCATTCAGGGTTATGGTGGAGAGGTGCAGAACTATTAACTTATGTTTCGGGGTCATTAATAATTTACTTTGTATTTTCCTTTATTTTAAGAGAAAAATTACAGAAGTATTCCTTTTTTATATTTCCTCTGTGTTGGGTTTTATCATATCCATTTAATTTTTTCCTAACGCAAACAGTTATTGGCGATTGGATATGGGTCTTTTTAACTGTTTTTACTCTATTTTATTGGATTTTTATGACTGCTGCATTTTCGATGAATGATACCTACAATAGTGCCGTAAAATGGGACGAAAAGATTGCAGGAGGAGTTAACTCTTCTAAAAACTTTTTAAGATGGTTATTATTCTTTGGAGGAACAGCAGTTTCTATAGTACTGTTATATATAAGTACGATTCTTGTATTAGATTTTCAATATCACTCACTTGGATTCAAATCAATTATTCTCTCGATTAACTTTTTTATGATCTTGTATATCATACTTTTTTTTACAATTAGTATTCTCGCATTATTTTTCCATAAATCATACCTATGGTTCGGAATGTATTTTCTTTTTGTTTCTGTTTACGCTATTAAACTAATGATAGATTTTGGAAGATATGAATATACAGCTGGAGGTGGTATTGAAGCTTTAGAACTTTTCTCATTTTTCTTTGGGATATATTTATTACTTGCCACTTTTGGTGAATTAATGGGTGAAAAATCAGATGTAATAGCGAGCAAATTGAGAGTTGTTAAACCAAAAACATTGTCAATTTGGTTAATCTATGCGTTAGCTGAGACTCTATATGCGCCAGATTTGATTGGAGATTTTGAGCTTTGGATGTTGGGTTATCTATATCCATTTTTTGTAGGTGTGTTTGGATTCTATGCAATATACAAATATAATAAAAAATCTAAATTGAAAAAGGAATCAAGAGATTTTGTTATAACTTCTGAAGCTGAAAAATCTGAAACTAAAAAACCACAAAAAAAAATTTCAAAAGAAGACAAAAAAATAGCAAAAATCCGGAAGAATGTAGAAAAGAAATTTGATTTTGTTGATTATTTAATAAAGAAAAATAGTATAGAAACTGCACTTAAAAATTTGAGGGAACTTAAAGATGAAGCTGAAAAGCATGAGTTCTTTGATTTACTTGTTAAAATAGAAGAAAAAATTGAATATTGTAAAAAAGAAATTTCTAATCTATAAAATTTATGGTATTTGTAATTAATAAAACAAGAATTGATAATAATTTTAAAAACCCGAAGTGAAAATTAATGGAAAATGAAGTAAAAAAAAATTGGACATTATTCATCTTTATCTTTATTGGTCTTTGGATACTTTTTAATGTAATAGGCTTTTTTATTTTTAATACCAACGATCTAGATAAATTAAGTGCGAGATTACTATATTATGAATTATTTATGCTTTTATTAACATATTACAGTGCCAGAAAATACAAAGAAACTGCATCGCATCTTTCTTATTTCCTTGTTGACATCATACTTTGTGCCCTGACATTTATCATATTTATTGGTTTGAAATGGTATACCTCTATAGTAGGTGTATATTAATATAACTGAGTAAATTGGAGAATATTTTATTTTACCTTTATTATTACTAAACTCTCCATATGAATTAATGATACTTTTTCATATTTTAATCTAAATTCTTTTATAATTCTAATTATTGTTTATGATAAATTAAATAATTTTAGTTCTGAAGCTATATTTTTAAATTATTTGTATCACAGAATTAGAAATATATTTTTTTGACTGTCCTGAGGTATTAAGTTTATAAATATAGTGAAATACTATTCATTATGAAGTCTTTTAAAAAAAAATATATATTGATTTTTGCAGTTTTAACAGTAGTTCTTCTATTCGGTGTTTCTATTGCGAGTGTAAGTAATATTAAAATTAATACCAAATTGGATAAACAAGAAGACTTGAACTCTAAACATGATGGTTTTTTAGATAATCTTCATACGAGCCAAGCGGAAGATGTTTATGAAGAGAATGATGTTCGTACTTCCGCTTATTATCTGTCATCTTATGAAAATACGTGGTTGAGCAATATCGGAGGGTTTGGAGTCCAGAAAGATTCTGACTGGTATCAAATCTCGATTTCCACAAACGCTCTAAGATTGGTCGTCCACCTCCTTTTTTCTGACGCCCTGGGAAATATAGACATTAGTGTTTACAATAGCGTTGGGACGTATATAACTGGAGTTTCCTCAACATCAGATAATGAATATATTGATTATATTCTTCCGTCAATTGGGACGTATTACCTAAGGGTTTATGGTGATAATAATGGAAATACTTATGACTTATTATGGGACGATTATCTCACAGTAGCAATAGATGATTTCTATGAGGAAAATGATGTCTATACAACTGCTTACGACCTCACGTTGGATGAACAAAAATGGTTAAGTTCGATTGATTCATTAGGAGTTCAATCGGATAATGACTGGTATGAAATCTATGCTAATGCATATCGTTTAATTGTATTTTGTATTTTTTCTGACGCAGCAGGCGATATTGATATTGCTCTTTATGCTAGCGATGGTTCTACTTTAGTAGCATATAGTAATTCAGTTACCGACAACGAAGGTATCGATGTAATTCTTAGCTCATATGGGACTTATTATATTCGAGTCTATTATAGTAATGGAGGGAATACCTACGATCTATGGTGGGATGATTTACCAACTGCAGATGATTATTATGAGGAGAATGACATCCGTACTTCTGCTTATGATCTTTCAGCAGACGAAAATACATGGTTAAGCAGTATCCTTACATATGGGTTAGGTGTGCAAGCTGATTATGATTGGTATGAAATCTATATTAGCCCTGGTGAAGAACTCTTGGCTGTCTCCCTTTCATTCAGCGACGTAGCTGGTAATATTGATCTTTCTCTTTATGATAGTGTGGGCAATTTTATTACTTCTAGCACTTCAACAACGGATGATGAATATATCGATTTATTACTCGCATCGAGTGGAACGTATTACCTAAGGATTTATGGTGATAATGCAGGGAACTTATATGATTTATGGTGGGATGACTTACCTCCACCGAGTGATGATGCTTACGAAGAGAATGACGGTTATCTAACTGCATATGATCACACATTGAATGAAATGGATTGGTTAACTGAGATTGATGGAGCAGGAATTCAAGCAGATGATGATTGGTATCAAATCACTATAACCTCTGGTTATGAGAATTTGATTGTGGATCTTAGATTCATAGATGCAGACGGAGATATTGATCTCCAGGTTTATGCTAGTGATGGTACTACTCTCATTGCTTACAGTTGGTCCACCACCGATAATGAATATATCGACACGATTCTTCCCTCAAGTGGAACTTATTACCTTAGGGTATATGGTGCTGATGCAGGAAACATCTATAATTTATGGTGGGATGACTTAATTCGACCGAGTGATGATAATTACGAGGAAAATGACGTTTATTCATCAGCATATTCTTTCACTGAAACTTATTGGTTAGCTATAGTTGATGGTGCAGGAATTCAAGCAGATAATGATTGGTATGAAATTTCTATAACTGGTGGATATGAAAACTTGATAGTAAATTGTATATTCAGTCATGCAGCTGGTGATATTGATCTTTCTGTTTATGCTAGCGATGGCACTACGTATATCACTGGGAGTGGGTCTGTTACCGATAATGAATACATAGATACAATTCTTCCTTCAAGTGGAACATATTATATTCTAGTTCATGGTGCAAATGCAGGAAATCTTTATAATTTGTGGTGGGATGATCTAGCTCCTGGTCCTACGGATGATGCTTATGAGGAAAACGATGCGGATACAACAGCCTACGATTTATCTGCTTATGAAGATACATGGTTGAGTACCATAGGTGGATACGGAATACAATATGATTATGATTGGTATGAAATATATGTAGATACGGGATTTGAGGAAGTGCTTATTGATCTCCAATTTACCCATGCTGCGGGTAATATTGATGTTGGACTTATAAGCAGCAGCCTTACTCTTATAGCCGCTAGTACATCTACAACAGATAATGAATACATTGACGTTATAGTTCCATCTGGAGGAATGTATTATATTTATATTGAAGGGGATGATATGGGTAATACTTATGATTTATGGTGGAATGATACCGCGCCTGGTACAGGAGATGATGCATACGAACAAAATGATCTCCCTGTTGACGCTTACGATCTCACGAGTTATGATGAGACATGGCTAAGCACAATAGCAGGTATGGGAATTCAATTTGATTATGATTGGTATGAGATTTATGTCCCTATGGGATCTGAGCGCGTATTAATAGATTGTACTTTCACACATTCACTCGGAAATGTTAACATCCAATTATGGAATACTACTGGTGGTTTAACAGCTAGTTTCACTACAACAGATGATGAATACATTGACTATATTGTGCCCTCAGCTGGGACGTATTATATTTTGGTCTATGGTGATGATACAGGAAATACTTATGATTTATGGTGGGATGCATTAACACCCGTGGTTGATGATGCTTATGAGGAAAATGATCTCTATACGGGAGCTTATGACCTTACATCTTACCCAGATACATGGTTAACTGACATTTCTGGACCGGGGATCCAAGCAGACTTCGATTTTTATAAAGTCTCAATAAGTACCCCAAACCAACGAATAATCATTGATCTCACGTATACGTACTCAGAAGGAGCCTTAGTCCTTATGCTTACTGACAACTCGCTAACTCCCTTAGCGCAGAGTAATACAACAGCTAATAATGAGCATATAGATACTACCCTTACATCGACTGGAACCTTTTATATCATAGTTGCTGGATTAGGAGCGGGTAACTCATATGATTTAAAATATAGTTTGACTGCTGCTGGAGGACAAAAACCTATTCCCGGATATAACGTAATATTCCTTATTGCTATGGTATTTGGGATTTCTATAATAGTAATAAGAAAGCGATTCATGAAATTGACTAGAAACTAAATAAATACAAGAAGAGTGAAACCTTCAATCAAAATTTTTTTATTTTTTTATTTTTATTTTTAGATTTTAATTAGATAATTGAGATATTAATGTCAGATTTTTAATTTACTCATATTATTAATTCTACTCTAACTTTTAATCCTATAGCATCATAAATAAGGTTTTTTTATTATGTTTAATTTATATTTTTATGGCTCAATATGATATTAATTTTGAAGGAACTGTCCAAGAAACTATGCTTGGACCTTTGTGGGCAAGAGCTAAATATAGCCAGTTATATCCTGAATTATTAGATGATCAGAAAGCTATTGAAATTATTGAAAACATTAATTATGATTTTTCTAAAATACAAGAATATCTCGGAGAGTGGCGCGGACTTGGACTTCTAGTTAGAGCTAAAAGTTTTGCTGAAGCTTTATTACAATATATGGAAAAATACCCTAAAGTAACTGTAGTGAACATCGGAGCGGGGTTAGATACAACATTTTATCGCATAGATAATGGTAAGATAAAGTGGTATGATTTAGATTTACCGAATGCCATTGAATACCGCAAAAATTTATTACCCGAATCTGAAAGAAATATTTATATCCCAAAATCTGCTCTTGATTATTCGTGGTTTAAGGATATTAAATTCGAGCCTGATGAGGGTATTTTTTTCATTGCTGGAGGTTTTGTATATTATTTTAAGGAAAGTGAAATAGCCTCGCTAGTTATTGAAATGGCTAAAGAATTCCCTGGAGCAGAGATGATTTTTGATGCAACATCTAAATTAGCAAATAAAGTCGTCAATAAGCGAGCTAAAAAGGCTGGTGAAAATGATGTAAGAGTTTATTTTGGAGTTGGTAACCCAACAAAAGTATTTCCAAAATGGTCCTCTAAAATTAAAGTGCATGATTGGTATACAATTTGGGCAAGAACTATAATAAATCCTAATTGGAACGAGAAAACTATAGCTGCAATTAAGATATCTGAGCGAGTAAAAGCGGCAAAAATCGTTAGATTAAAATTTATAAAATAAATTTAGATTAAAAAGTAATTATCGCGTCTTATTATGTTGAGGAAAGCCACATTTTGGGCATTTCCATCCTACAGGCATATCGATTTCTTCTTCATTCCCACATTCTAAACATACCCAATGAGCTTTTTCTTTTTCTGTAGAATGGATTATAAAATCTTTAGGTTTTAAAATTTTTCGTTTAAAATACGCTTTAGAACGACCACAGGAAACGCATTTCCAATCATCTGGCAATTCCTCTAAAGCAATCTCATATCCACATTCCATGCAGACCCAACCAGATATTTCTCTTTGTTCTAAAGATTTTTCATTAGGAACTAACTGTAAAATTTTACGTTGGAAATACGACTTGAAATGACCACACGAAGGACAACTATAATCATCAGATAACTCATAATTCGCAACTTCATACCCACATGCCATACACTTCCAAAATACAATCTCTTTTTTCTTAGAAAAAGCGTTATTATTAACTAAATCTAAGAGCATTTTAAGTCTTTGAGATTGGTTTCTTTTAATCTGGGCGAACTTTCTTAATTTTTTGGCAATATTCTTATACCCTTCTGTCTCAGCAGTATTTGCGTAATTAGGATAAAAATTTTGCCATTCCTCATCCTCTTCTTCTATTGAAGATTCAATATTGTGTATTGTTGTACTATACGTCGTAGGACTCTTGACTTCTACCATTAAACTTTCAAAAAACTCATCCTTTTTCAATTGTTGTAGCATTTCATAAAACCAATTTGCGTTTGAGAAATTTTGAATAGCTAAATCCCTAAATGTTTTTGATATCAGTAATAGATTCTCGCTCTTTGCGATTTCAGCGTAAATCTCATGCCGGATCCTTGTTTGAGATTCTCTTATAAACCCAATCATTAGATTATTAGCCGTTCTTTTCATTATTCTAGCCTTTTAAACAATTATTCTAAAATAGGTATTAAAATAAAAAAAAATATTATTATCTTTTCAAAATGATTCTTTCTTTAACTTATAGTTTTTTAAGGATATTACTAATATCAGATGGCATAAAAATAACTATTTTTTGAGATGGCTCATGAGAAATGTCTTGAATAGTCTGTAAAGATCTTAACTGAATTGCAGCAGGGCTTTGAGATAATAATTCCGCAGCCTTCGCAATATTTTTCGCAGCTTCAAATTCTCCTTCGGAAGCGATAATTGTAGCACGTTTCTCACGTTCTTTCTCAGCTTGTACTGCCATTGCTCGTTTCATATTCTCAGGTAACTCAATTTGCTGTATCTTAATTTGGGTTATTTGAATGCCCCATTCTCTTGTCTCCTCATCAACCACATTTCGAATTTCTTGGGAGATTCTTTCTCTTTGTGTCAAAACTTCATCTAATTCCATTCCTCCAATTACATCTCTTAAAGCACCTTGGGTATAATTAAAAACTGCTCTCACATGGTTTTCAATTTTAGTTGTAGCATATTCTGGATTAACTACTTTGTAAAATACACTTGTATCCGCTGTAACTGGAATATTATCTTTAGTTATTATATCTTGTTTAGCGATATCTAAGGTTTTAATCCTTATATCAACCTCTATCGATTTTTCGATAAGCGGTAACACATAGATTATCCCAGGACCAATAGTTCTTTTATATCTCCCAAATCGAAAAATTATCCTACGTTTATATTCAGTTGCTGTTTTAAAACCTGTTAGAAGCCAGATGCAAAAAAAGAATAGAATTACACCAATTAATATGCCTAAGATCGTTGCAATTTCTGAAATTTCAATCCCTCCATTAATTTTTTATATTTTTTAAAAATTTGTAATAGTTTTTTGGTTAATTGGATAATTATGACATTATAGAAAATTAGGGTATAAAAAAATTCCGTTAGAAAAAAAAGAATCTACGGATAATTAATCAATTTATTCTAATTACAGGTATTACCAATAAAGATATTTATTAAACTCCCATTCCTTTTCCTTTCCATTAGATTTAGCAATTTCATATTCTTGGAGTTCAGCATATTTTAAATTTATAAAAATCTTCATGAGTTGTTTTCCTAGTGTTTTTTTAATAAAATTGCTTTTTTCGAAAGCCTGTAATGATTCTTCTAAACTGCCAGGAAGTTTTTCAATGTTTAACGCTTTACGTTCTTCATTAGTCATAGTATCAACATTTTTAGATGTAGGTTGATTTGGTTCTATCTTTCTTCTTATTCCTTCTAATCCAGCAGCTAGTAATAAAGCACTGCCTAGATAGATATTCATCATAGCATCACCCGCTCTATATTCAACACGAGTAGAATTTTCATATCCAGGCACACGGATTAATGCTGTTCTATTTCCTACCCCCCATGAATTGAACACGGGTGCTTCATGATGTGGAATTAAACGTTTGTAAGAATTAGTTGTAGGATTTAAAACGGCAGATATTGCCTTTATATGGTGTTGAATTCCTCCAATATAATATATTAGGTTATCACTCAAACTTTTATCAGTATCAGTAAATGCGTTATCACCATTTCTTTCGAGACATTGATGAATATGCAACCCACTTCCCGCCATATCTTCAAAAGGTTTTGGCATGTAAGTACAAATTAATTTATTATAAAAAGCTCTGACCTTCGTAATTAACTTTGCGGTTTGTACATTGTCAGCTTGTAGTAAGGCGTTATCTGCTATGAATTCAACTTCTTGTTGTCCTAAGCCTACTTCATGATGTATAGTTTTAACACCAATATTCATATTCATCATATCATCTGTAATCTGGCGACGTAGATCTTGGAATTCATCCTTAGGTAGTATATCCATATACGTTCCTTTATCTCCTGGTTTTAAATCGTTTGTGATAAAATACCATTCCAATTCTGGTCTTGTATTAAATTTAAATTGCATAGAATCCGCTTTAGCAATAATTTTTTTAAGTATCCCTCGAGGACATGTGGGATAAGAGTTACCTTTATTATCAGTTAAATTACATATAAAACGGCCCACTCTTGGATTCCAAGGAAGAATACCAAATGTATTAAAATCTGGTACAATACGCATATCACTTTGTTCTGTTGTAAGGAACCCTAAACTGGATCCATCAATACCCGTTCCGTTCTTTAATTCCTCCCAAATTTTCGCGGGAAACTCAACTGCTTTAAATTCACCCAAAATCGTTGTAAATTGAAATTGGATATAATCAATTGCTTTCTCTTTAAAAATATGATTAAATTCAGTTATTTCTTTATTTTTCATGTTATTTTGTAAAACACTATTTTTTTAATACTAAATTTGCAAAATATTCAAAATTCCTATTGTAAGATTTTTCAGCTTCTTTGGAAATCTTAGCAAATACACAACCAGGTAATTGTTTCATAGAAAGATGGTATTCCACACATTCACAACATTTTCCTCTTCTATGGCAATCGTACGTACAAGTACAATTAATTTTTCTTTTTTCTTGATTACACTCAGTCATAATTCCATTGAAAATGCTTATTTCTTTTTGTAACATTTAATAGTCTAAATAAACGATAGCTTTTAAAAGTGGAATAAATACCAAGAAATTTCAATCATTCAATAATGCAAATTATTTTTGGGAAAAATAAGGTGTATTAAAATAAAATAAGAAAAAAATATTTGAAAAAACTCTTAAAAATTCTTTTTACTTCTCTTCCACTTCATTGTTATAATTGTAGCAACCCCAAATACTGCACCAAGGATAATAAAGATATCATAGCCAGGTATCATATCTTCTGCATAAGGTTCCCTTGCAGTCCAAATTAAATTATAAACATTTCCAGAAAAATCACCAAAGATCCTTATATAATAGGTTCCATCGGACGGAAGATCATAGCTAATTACTTCATTATCTACCTGAGTTATATTACTGGTTATTTTGGCATAATCCCCATCATAAATTTCAATACCTAATGGACCTTCTTGATAATCATACATAACTAGTACATATAGATGTTCACGTCCAGTTTCAATTGCTATTTTATACCAATCATTATCATATTGCAGACCTAGTTCATGAATTCCCGATAAATCTTTATTTTCATAATTCGATAGATCATAAGCAGTCGTAGGGTCATCATTTTCCTCATAATAATCATCGGGTCTGTTATCAGTTCTAAGATCATCCCACCAAAGATCATATCTGATGCCAGAGTTATCTCCATAAACCTGAATGAAGTATATACCGGGATTTGGAAAAATATCTATATGCTCTCCATAAAATATTGGAGAGCTATCTGCAATATTATTACCCCATTCATTGTATATGGAAAACCAGATATCTCCAAAACCATAAGTTATTGAAAGATTGACCATCAAATGTTCAAAACCCGGTGAAACTTCAATTAAATACCAATCTTCATCTCCTTGAACCGCTAATCCATGAATATTTCTTAACCATTTATGTTCATAATCTCTTAGAAAATATGCTTCATCCCACCAATTATTATTATATTCATAGGGATCATCCCCAACTTGCATTCCATTCACCCATATATCTAAATAATAGATTACATCAACATTTAAATCTCCAGAATTACGATAAACACGAATTCGCCATGCTCCTGATGCATCAACATTAAAAGTAATATCTTCGTTACCGCCCCCATTATAAGATCCTATTTGGAGATGATTAGATGGATTATAAAGTTCCAAAAACAATACACCTTCCCAAGTATGGTAATAATTATGAATATCGATAGTATCACCAGATTTTAAATCTATTTTATACCAGTCCTCATCGTAGTTTATAATTTTCAAATCAGGATAATATCTTGGTTCAATCATCCGTGCGTGGCTGAAATCATCGTTTTCTATCCCAAAATCGTCTTTTTCTAACCAATCATCGTGAGAAAGATCCTCCCACCAGAAATCATAAATATTCCCTGTGTTATCGCCAGTAATTCGAATATAATATATTCCTCCCGCTGGTAATATATAATCAATATACTCACCATTTCTATCTGACCAGCTATCTACAATCCAACTACTCCACTCATCGTAAATCTCAATGTCGATATCTCCAAATTTGTATCTAAATTTTAAATCCACAATTAATCGTTTTTCATCATTATTTACATTAATTTTATACCAATCATCATCCATTTGGATTCCAGATCCATTAATCGTGCTTAACCATGTTGCATCATATGAAGAAAGATCGTATGCTTCATAGTAATAGTCATTTTCTTCATAATTATCTTCTATTGGTCCAGTATCCCATCTTAGATCATAGGTGTTACCCACATCATTCCCTCTGACTAGTATGTAATAAGTCCCAGAAGATGAAACAACCCAATTAATATACTCATTATGATTGCTTGACCAACCTTCAGTTATCCTTATGGTCAGATTATGGTTCCAAATTTCGACCTCAATATTATCATAATAATCATCAAAAATCACCTCTACAAATAAGCGTCTATTAATTGGATCTATATTTATCTTATAATAATCGTAATCATATTGAATTCCGAGCCCTTTTATGCTACTTAACCACTCTCCTCTATTAAAAGAAAGATCTGCATATGTATCTGCTTGGGTATTATTATTGTTTGGTTCAAAATTATCATCATATGTAATACTATTATTAAGAGCATCCCATAACAATTCATAAGGAGTTCCATAATTGTAACCATAAATGTAAAGATAGTAAGTTCCAGGAGTAGGAACAATATAATCAAGAAATTCACAATCAGCGTAATAATCTATTCCATAAATATATGAATAATACTCATCATAAAGGTTAATACCTATATTGCCATCTGCAACTAAATAAATAATTTTAACTATTACACGTTCAAAGCCGGGAAATATATCAAATTTAAACCAATCATCGTCTTCTTGAATTAAATTCAACCATTTTCGTTGCTCAGAATTTATATCTTTAGCAGACCAAAAATCATCATTCGGTTCGAATGGATCATCGGGTTGACTTGTTGAAATCTCATTTTTATCGACTGAATCCTTCTTAGATATATTTTTAACTAGCGGTATACCCGAAATCATAATAAGAAGTAAAAATAGTAAAAATATCCCCCGTTGATATTTTTTATTAGATCTCATACAATATTAACATAGATTCAAACTTATAAATTTTCACATATACGTACTATGAATAGTTTGGAGTGACGTATTGTTTATCAAATCATTTATTAGTTGAATAGATCGATTCCATTTTACTCTATTTTCATTTCATATAGAAAAAATTGATTTTAAGAACCAGTAAAGCAAGTTAAAAATTTTTTTTTTAAAAAAAGAGATTATTCAACCAAGGTAAAAGTGCAATTACTATCATCACATCCAGGGCATCTAAAACCCTCGTCTGGGAAGTCATCTAATTCAAATTGATGACCACATTTGTCACATTTCCACAGCATTTATATCTCTTTTTAAATTACTTATCAAAAAACCTATCTATTAAGATAAAAAGAATCTAAATTTAAAGTTTTGCGAAAAACTAAGCCTTAATTTATAAATTTATTATTTTTATATACTCAATTTACTTACGAGATTACAGAAATTACTTTTTTAAAAATAAATTGAGAATTTTGGCGATTTAAATTCATAAGGAGAACAGAAGGGATGTTTAAAAGATAATTTTTGAGCGGATGTCTTAGATTTAAGCCTATTGTAGCTATAATTGTTATATTATTATTAAATATCTTCCTGATGAGGTCTTGAAATATCTCTGAAAAAAGTTCCATTTTCCCAATTTCGTCAATCACTACCAAATCAACTGTTTTTCCATCTAAGTTGAGAGATTTTTCAAGGAGTCTATCAAACTGATCAATAAAGATATTATATTTGCCTAATCTAAATTTAGTATTGAAATGTCCCACTCTTGCTAAAGGAGATTTTTCCCCAGAATAAATGTCAACAGCATCAAAACCAATTCGATTACCATGTTCCCTAACTTCTGGAGTTAGAAAGCCATAAACTGTAAATTTTTGCTTAGAAAAATATTCTATTAGGTTTGATATTAAAGTTGATTTACCACATTGAGGTGAACCGGTAATAAGTATTTTGTTACTCATTTAATTTATAAATTAAAACTTTAATTATAGTAAGAATTTAGATGAAATTATAAAATAATTAATTAATTGTTAAAAAATACAAATGGAGATGAAAATATGAAAACTTCTACATTTAATTTTACAGATCAAGATGGTATTAAAATTTTCGTGTATAAATGGGAACCAGATACAGAACCTAAGGCAATAGTCCAGATCCTTCATGGATTAGCAGAACATGCTAAGAGATATACTCGAGTTGCAGAAGCTCTGTGCAAAGCAGGATATATTTGTTATGCAAATGATCAGCGTGGTCACGGATTAACCGCTGGTGATTTAACGGAAGCTACTTTAAAAGGGAATGCTGGTGTTCTAGGACCAAATGGTTGGAGAGGTGTAGTAAATGATGTTCATGAATTATCAAATATAATAAAGAAAGAAAATCCTAAACTTCCATTATTCTTAATAGGACATTCTTGGGGTGCTATGATTGCACAAGATTACATTCAAGAATGGGGAAATGAAATTAAAGGATGTATTCTAAGTGGTACTAACGGGAAAGTAAGAACTTTAGTAGTTAAGGCTGGAAAGCTAATTATTAAGGGAGAAATGAAGAAACTAGGTGCTACGGAGCCTAGTCAAAAAATGCATGATATGAATTTTAAATCTAACAATCATGATTGGCAAAATGAAGAAGGAGCTACAGGATTTGAATGGCTCAGTAGAGATAAAAATGAAGTTCAAAAGTATGTTAATGATCCATGGTGTGGCTTTGTTAGTCCTGCCAGTCTTTGGTTAGAATTTCTATATGGATTCGAAAAAATGTATAATGCAAAAAATGAACAAAAAGTACCAAAAGATTTACCAGTATTTTTTATATCTGGTTCTGAATGCCCTATAGGAAATAAAACTAAATATGTGCAAGGTATGATTGATCGTTACAAAAAATATGGTATTAAGGATGTGACCTATAAGTTTTATCAAGGTGCACGGCATGAAATATTTAATGAAATCAATCGAGAAGAAGTCTTTCAAGATGTAATAAACTGGCTTAACTCTCACTTATAGTAGTTGAAAACTATAATAAAATCTTTTTTTTAGTCCTTTATTTATCTAATTCTCTGAATTTTTGTAATAGTTCCTTTTGTTTATCCGAGATCTTTCTAGGGATTTCAATATTTATTATTACATATTGATCTCCTCGACCTCTTCCTCGTATATATGACACTCCTCGATTCTTTATGCGAAACTCTGTTCCAGGTTGGGTTCCAGGAGGAATTGTCAATTCTTTTTCTTTTAATTTCTTTTCTTTATAATCTAAGGTAGGAACGTTCATTTTTCCTCCAATTATAGCAGTTACAATATCAACATTTACAGGAGTATAAAGATCGTTTCCTCTTCGAATGAATTTTTCATCACCAGTTATTCTGATTCCTAAATAAAGATCTCCAGGTATAGCGTTAATAGATGGGACATGTCCCGCCCCTTGAACCTTTAAGTGAACTCCATTTTCAACCCCTTCCGGAATCGAGACATGAATTGTTTTTATTTCGGGGACTACTTTTTTTCCTCCACAGATTTTACATTTTTTCTCAATTACTTTTCCCGTACCATTACAAGTATAGCATTCTGATTCCCGGATAATAGTACCAAAACCAGATTGTGACATTTTCCTTATTCGTCCCGTTCCTTGGCATTCTGGGCAATTTTTAATACTAGAGGGATCCTCTGCTCCAGTTCCTTCGCATTCATCGCAGGGTGTATATCTTTCTATAGAAATATCTTTTTTTACACCAAACATTGCTTCCTCAAAAGTAATTTCAATATGTTCTTCTAAATCTTGTCCTACTTCTCTACGTGGAGCACTTCTTCCTCTTGTCCTTGAACCAAAACCACCAAAACCAAAATCATCAAATCCACCAAATGATCCAAAACCACCAAAAATACTTTTTAGTAATTCATCGATTCCCGGAATGCCACC
>CAYPFJ010000003.1:0-81369 GCA_964409945.1 uncultured archaeon
CTTTATTTATAAACTTTGGCATGGTTTTTTAACCCATTCGTTAATATTTAATTTTTATTAATTAATTAATTATACTTGGGAAAAAGTGCATTAACTTTTTAATTTTTGGAAAACAAATGTACGATATTCAAAATGGTACATTTTTTTTTAGAAAACTCGTTAATGAAATGGATAATAATGATCGGTTTAATACTCATTTATTATATCAATTTCAACAAATCAGTTTCTGTATTCTATTTGATAATCTTTTTGAGATGACTAATCCCGTCTCAAATGGACAGTTACTCTTGAATTGAATCACAGAAATGAAATGTTCATCAATTCCCACTAAAGAAAGCACACCAAAATCTTCTAACGAGATGAGTTCATTCACTCTAAAATTTCCAGATATAAATCGCCCTTCTAAAAGTCTAATAATTTCAGATAAAATATTCGTTTCTAAGGATGAAACAATAACTCGACCTGTTTGAGTTAATAAAGCCGAAGAAACAACAAAAGAAGAAAATATATGTAATTCATTAAAAACCTTTAATAAATCTTTTTTAATTTCTTCTGAAACTAATTGACCATGATTCTCCATAATTTCATTTATATCTTTCTCAAACTCAAAATATTTTGAAATTTCTCCATCGAAATTATTGGCTAGTAAGGTCAGATCATACTTCTTTATAAAATGTTTCTTAATTGCTCGTAATTGATTTCTTAGCTCAACAAGGTTATCAGTTCGATCACTAAAAAGTGCAAATAACAATTCATCCTTTCCTATTTTTTCAATTTCGAATATAAACCTAAACAGTCCAACTTCAATTTCAGATAATTCTTCAGTTTTTAGTGTTTGCTTTACAAAAGAGAAAATTGCACTTAGAAAACTACTTGTTAGCTTAACATTAAATATATCTTCATAAGTTTTATAGAAGATCAGTTCACCAGTGTTTCCCTTCATTATGAAGATATTTTTTATCATTCAACTCAGCTGATTTTTAGTTAATGGATAATATCACTATTTTATTTCATTAATAATAGTCTATCTATAAAAATTCTTTTATTTATTAGTTTCTTTAGGTGTACGCAACAAACAATCAAAAAAATCATTGTAAAATTTAAGTATCTAATAGAAAAACAGATTCCTTAGAAAAATAAAGAAAATTATTTTTTTACTTTAAAATCCATCGAATTTTGCCCATTCATCTTCTTCCTCAAGTTCGTCCTCATCATCAGTATAATCTTCTATCTCATCGCTTTTATAGCTTTCAGAAACATCTTCTTCGATCTCTTCAAGGTCATCTTCAAAACTGATAGCTTGTTCTATATCAGTGATTGTATCAGCGGACACCTTTATTTCTGGAATAGCTTCTTCTAATGGTTTCTTCTTTTCAACTAATTTTAAATAATCCCCATGGATCTTAATAGTAATAGGGGTTTCTTCTTGGAGGAGCCTTACAACAACTTCCTCACTACTGCTACTGTCATGAGGCATACGCATTACTAATGCTCGTGATCCTTCAAAAACACCACTAATTATTTCAACTGTATCTCCTTCTTCTAAGTATTCTGTTACGCTTCTTGGTAAAAGCACGTGTTTGAGTTCTTTAAGTTTAATATTCTGGACAATTCTTCCTTTTATATGAGGGATACCTTGTACCGCTATTTGTACATCCCTTTTCTGTGGAGCTTCAAAAAATACATACCCTGGTAATAGAGGGCTAACTAACATAGCTCTTATATCGGGGATTACTTCCAATATTTTGAATCGAAAAAATATTTGTTTTAAAATATTGGTTTCTTGATTTATAGTTGTTCTAACGGCAAATAGAGTAGTTAAATCCTCTAATTCTTCAATATTCTCTTTTCCGATTGTTTCCACTATATTGACTTCTTTATTTTCAATTTTTTTTATATCTTCTTCTTGATCGGTCAATTTTTTCACGAATCTTATTTGAATTTGGGGGTTTTTTAAAATTAATTTTGGAAAATAAGTATATATTAGTAATATAATACAAAATTAAAAAATTTTACTTTTTTATTAAGATTCTACTTTTTTTCCTTCTTAGAAATATATTAATGATCAAGTCTAAAAAATTTGTGTTTTTTTCAAATTAGAGAGGAATATTATCTATTTTTAAAATCTCTGGAATCTTATTTTTTCTTTCAAGCCAAGAAATCTCATGCTTCATATATCTCCAAGTAATCTCACACTTCCCCCTTTTATCTGTTGTTTCTGTTTCCCAATCCCATGGATTCACTATGACAAGATCAGCCAATCTTATCCATACCCTTTTCTTGATTTTTCCCCGTATTCTGCCTATTCTATGTTTACCATCTTCGCAGAAAACTTCCATTCGATCATTTCCTAAAATTCCTACTACTCGTCCAAACATTTCTCCTAATTTTTTACTAGGGAATTTTACACGAGTGACTACGGGCTCTTCTTGAACACCTCTTTTTTTTCCCTTTGCTTTTCCTTTTTTTTTTGCCATATTTTCTTTCCTCTCTTTTAAAACAAATTATTAATCTAGATCTTATCTTCAGGTTTATATTCTCCTTTAATAAAAACAACTTTTATTGGTTTATCAGAATCATTTCTAATGTTGTGCATTTCTTTTGGTTCGCAAAGAAACACAGTTCCTTCTTTTGCCTCATATTCTTTATTATCAATAATCATAACACCGTCACCTTCAATGAAGAAAAATGTTTCATCTATAATGTTATGCCCATGCGATTTTTCACCCATGTATTCACCTGGTTTAAGTAATATAACTCCCCAGTCTATGGAAGGGCCTCTCATCAAGTATTTAACTCCAGAACTTCCACCTCTGTACTTAAAATCATTTTCATGAACTTTTTTGATAGTACCTCACCAATACGTTGAATTATATTATAAAACAAATTATCTAGATTAAATTATAAATCTTACTCATTATAGAAAGAATAAAAATTTAATAACCTTAATTAATATGCATTTTTTTGTAAAATAAAATGAAATAGATCTTATGAATTTAACGAGTAAATAGAAATGGAAGTGCAGAATAATGATCTCTATTTTTAATTTTGCTAATATCCCTCAGATCATTTTTGGAGCTGGAAAGCTAAATGAACTTTATAGCATTATTCCTAAATTCGGAAATGAGGTATTATTTGTTATTGGTGGAAGTTCTCTCCACCAATCGGGAAAATGGAATGAAATAACTGCTATATTAGAAAGTAAATCAATCAATTTTTCATCAATATCAATTTCGAGGGAACCATCTCCCAGTCTAATTGACAATACTGTAGCAAGATTTAGAAATAAAGATCTCAACTTAATCGTTGCTATTGGTGGTGGGAGTGTTACTGATGCAGGAAAAGCAATTTCTGCTATGTTAACAAAAGAAGAATCAGTCAAAAATTATCTTGAAGGAGTTGGAAATAAAATTCATGATGGTAAGAAAATACCTTATATAGCCATCCCTACTACTTCTGGAACTGGGAGTGAAGCTACAAAAAATGCCGTTATTAGTGAATTAGGGCCTAAAGGTTTTAAAAAATCACTTCGTCATGATAATTTAGTTCCTAATATAGCCATTATTGATCCTGAACTTATGATTTCATGTCCACTGTCAATTTCAGCAGCATGTGGAATGGATGCCTTTACACAACTCCTTGAATCATATGTTTCTCCAAAAGCAAGTCCAATAACAGATGCATTAGCTTTTAGTGGTATGAAATATATTAGTGAAAATATTTTGTTAGCATGCTCAAGTGGAGCATCTGATGTGAATATTAGAGCGGGGATGGCATACGGGTCACTAATGTCTGGAATCACTCTTGCTAATGCGGGGTTAGGAATAATTCACGGTCTTGCTTCTCCAATTGGAGGTCTTTTTGATATTCCACATGGTGTAGTATGTGGTACTCTTCTTTCTGAAGCAACCAAAACGAATATTGAAATATTGAAAAATCAAGGATCAAAAGGTAAACTAGCATTAATGAAACATGCTCAAATAGGTGCCTTATTATCAAGTGAATATCATATAGAAGAGGAGAAAATACTTGATTATTGTACAAGTCTAATAGAAACACTTGAAATATGGACTAACGATTTGAAGATTGATCATTTAGGAAAATATGGTATTGAGATGAAAGATGTTGACAAAATAGTAGAAAAAGCGGATTTAAAAAACAATCCGGTAAATTTAAGTAATGAAAATATTAAAAATATAGTTCTGAATAGACTATAAATATGAAAATTTTGAGATATTATGCCATTATAGATCTTTTACAAGTTCTTTTGCTAATAGTTCAAAAGCTAAATTCACATTCTCCCCAGTCTTAGAAGATATTTTTAAATAATTAAAAAAGTCATATTTCTTTATAATTTGTGAAGTAAATTCATCATCAATCGTAGTTACTTCGATTAAATCCAATTTAGTACCTAAAAATATAATTGGAATATCTGGATTATTTTGCCTACAAATATTTACCCACTGGTCAATTCGTTGTAAACTTGATGGTCTGGTGAGATCAAATAGCAATAATGCTCCTCTCGCTCCCGTCGCATAGTCTTTTAATAAGGGTCTAAAATGTTCTTGACCTCCAAAATCCCATATTTGAAGCAAAATTCTTTTCCCATCAATTTTCAATTCTTTTAAATGAAATTGGACACCTATAGTCATCAAAGTATCGGGAAGGAAAACGCCCTCTATGTATCTATGCAGGAGAGTGGTCTTACCGACACCTCCATCACCTGTCGTAATAACCTTCAAGAGTATGGGTTTTGACATTCGTTTTCCTCGTATTTATAAAATAGTTAAAAGATTTCAAATATTGATTAAATTAAAGATTACTAAAGTAATAATTTTCTAAGTTGAAACTTTAAAATGATCTAACAATTTTATATTTTTTTAAGCTCTCTCGATGGATAAAAATTTCTTTTGTCTTAAAAAAATTGTACTAATGTTTAACTTTTTCGCTTTTCTACGCAATTCTGAATCATTTGTTGCTAAATATAAATTTTGACCTTCATTCTGAAGTTCATTTAACATTCTTAATAAAAAGTCATCAGTAGTTTCAATGTCTTTTTTAACATCTTCTCTTATTTCAATGTCGTACTTTTCTATATTTTTGTTTAGATATAATAAACCGTTTTCAAGCAACCTTATAAAGTTAGCGCGTTTTGGCTCTCTCCTTCTTTTAGAATCTAATTCATCTAAAATTTGTTGAAATATAATAAATCTTAGTTTTCCTTCAATATTTAATATAATTTCATTAAAATAGTCTATCTTAAACTGAAAAGGAAGTAAAATGAAATTAGAATCTAAAATTATTAAATTACTAATAGAATTCAATAGGCTTGACGCTCTAATATTTTTCTTGTTAAAAGATTAAAAGCTTCTGCAACATTTTCGCCTGTTTTTGAAGAGATTTTCATAAAATCAATTAAATCGAATTCATTTAAAAATGACGTTGCATAATCATCATCAACCATAATCTCATTACCTAAATCCAATTTTGTGCCTATAAAGAGAACGGGAAGATTTGGGTCACCTTTACGTACAATCTTGATCCATTGATGCAAATTCTCCAAAGTGGTTATGCGAGTAAGATCAAACATCAGTAGTGCTCCCTTTGCCCCTAATACATAACTTTCAAGCAAAAAGCGGAATCGTTCTTGCCCTCCAAAATCCCAGAGTTGCAATGTGCATTGTTTGGAATCTATTACTGTTTCTTTCAAAAAGAATTCAACACCAATTGTCATTTTTGTATCGGCTGAAAATCTCCCTTCTACATACCTATGTAAAAGCGTGGTTTTTCCAACGCCACCTTCACCTGCAGTCAATATTTTCAGTATAAATTTTTGTGGCATTCTTATAATCTCTTCTCAACTTTTAGGCAATGAGACTTAATTTTTAATATTCTGGAGCTTCTTTTTTAAGATAACCAATTTTATATATTATAAATATAATCTCTATACGAATTAATATTCTTTTTTGAAACAATAATTTAAATCTAATTTATTTGAATAATAATTTTTTATTTTAGTGTTTTATTGTTTTTTTCAAATTTAAATCATTAAAAAAGATTTTGAAAATAAATCTTATTAATGTCTGTATAATATTTCCCAGTCTTTTTTTAGAAAAATTAATAGGGATCGACATAAAGTGATAAATTATGAAAATGAAAAAGAAAAGTCCGACCGAAGGAGATTTAGAAAAATTAAATGTAAAATCATGGGGAACATGGAACAAGGAAGTCAGTGAATTTGATTGGTCTTATGGTGATACAGAAACGTGTTTTATTTTAGATGGAGAAGTGGAAGTTACAGATTCAGATACTGGGGAAAAAATTGAATTTAAGAAAGGTGATC
The DNA here is from genome assembly GCA_964409945.1 of uncultured archaeon. GTDB lineage: Archaea > Asgardarchaeota > Lokiarchaeia > Sigyniarchaeales > SOKP01 > Loki-b32. Next base: position 6,344 of record CAYPFJ010000003.1, read on the forward strand.
TTGTCCAATTTGAAAAAGGCTTAAAATGTGTTTGGAATGTGAAAAGACCAATAAGAAAGCACTTTAGTTTCGATTTAGAGTTTGGAGAGATAGACTAACCCATAAATTATTTATTTTGTTTTTTTATTCTTTTTTTAATTCGAAAAAAAATCTATTTATACAAACATAAACAAATAAAATCAAATAAAATAAGAGTTGAATTAAAATGGAGAATAATATTAATTTTGATTTTAATACCTTAATAATTAGCCAATTAGGTTATATATATAAAGATATTAAGAAGCAAGCAAGTATAATGGAAAAATTCTTTGACATCCCTAAATTCAATATATTAGGACCATTAGAAATGGAAATCACTCTTCGAGGAAAGGAAACGAAATGGACAGTAACCGCGGGTTATAGTCGACTTTTTAAAAATACTGAAATTGAATTAATAGAACCCCAAGGTGGAGAATCTATTCATAAAGAATTTTTAGAACAAGGGAGAGAAGGATTGCATCATATACGCTATGATGTTGACGATTTAACAGCTGTATTAGAAAAATTTAAGGAAGAAGGTATTGGAGTATTACAGGCTGGCAGAATAGTGGGTTTAAGATATGCATATATGGATACCGAATCCCTATTAGGAATAATAGTTGAATTTTCTGCTATAAAAAAAGGAAGAAAAAGACGGTAGATCTTTTAGTCTTGTTTATGCAAACCTTTGCTTCTCTCTGTGTTCTTTTACAGAGATTTCTCTGTCATTAAGGCGGTTGAGTTTAACTAAACTTTCTTTTATAATTTTAATTTCTGCTCTTGTAGTAATTTTGTACTCTTTTAAATTATCAAGGATTTCTTTCTCGCTAAAACCTTTATTATAAACTTCTGAGAATTTAACTATAGTTTCTTCGTGATAGAAAATATATTGTTTATTTAAAAATGCTATTAACCATTTTTTTTTCTCCTGATTTTGAGATAATTCGAATAATTCATCTCGTATTACTTCGATACGCTTCTTAAACTTTCGTGCTATTATCTCATCTTCGATTTTATAAAATTTTTTCATAAATTTTTGAATCTTATTTTTAAAAAACAATTTTGGAATATACGATAAAATGAACAATACTAAAGTGATACCTGATATCCAAATTGCTGCTATTCTACTGTAAATAACTACGATAATGATTATAACCACAAGAATTAGAAACCATTTTCTTCCAATAGTTTTTGCTATGACTATATACTTTTTTGGCAAGGTTTAACTCTAAGAATTATTCAATATTATTTAAGGATATAATTAATAGTTTAAAAACTTAATTTTAGATGAAATCGAAAAAGTAGACTACGTATAACCACATAAAAAAGCGTGACCGGGTATTTTCCTTGTATACCATGACCGTAAGCTAACTTACAGTTTGTAGTTTCCCATAAATCGCAATTACAGTACTATCTACAACGTTAAACAAGTTTAACTTCCGGGTTCGGATGGTTCCAGCGCAGTAGCGAATTGCTACTAATTCATGTGGTTATAAACGCTAATCTTAACCATTATATAAGGTCGGTTATTTTATAAGAAAATACCTACTTATATGGTTATAAGTAAATAGGAATAATAAAAGCTAATAATTAAACTTTTTCATAAAGAACGTTAAGTTTATATGGATTAAACAAGATGGTACATGAATCATGTTATTTCAATTAATACTCCGGGATGTACAATGGTATCAAATTTTGATAAATGCTCTCATAACAATTTTCGGTAGATTGCTTGATATACTAAGTACTAGATATGTTACAAGAGAATTAAAATTAGAAACAAATAAAATAGCAAGACGTATTGGTTGGAAAGGAATGATTTTAATGCAGATTCCGATTGTTGTATTGGGTTCATTGGATTTTTATTTAAGTTTCTTCATATTCTGGTGGAGTCTTTTTTTATTTGCTAATAATATAGAAGGAAGTTGGTATATCAGGGAAGCAGGAGAAGTAGAATATCAAAAAGAAATTAAATCAAGATTGGAACAATCTAAAACTTGGAAAGTTGCATTTAGTGAATTTTCTTCGGTATTGAAATTTACCTTGGCAGGAATATTTATTATAATTTTTTTATTTGTTTTTAATGATCTTATAGCAGTATTTTTAATAGCTTTAGCATTAATTATTCACGGTCTACTTGGTACTTTTAGTTCTATAAGATATCTATTAGATCTGAAGAGAGAAAAATCAAAGAAACAATGAGTGTTTTTTCAGATTTTTTGCATCTCTTTAATGATACGTGAATATTTTCTTAAACCTGTATAAAGAGTTGAAACTGAAACTCCTCCTATTGCAATAATTAAAACTAAAGAGAAAGGAGCTATATAATTAATTATATTTTGAGGTATTGAAAAAATATAGCTTGAATTATAAAAGATATCTGTATTATTAGCATAATCTCTTAACACAACAAAGTAAGAATATTCACCGGGAGTTAATCTCTCTGTTTTAACTGGTATTAGGTCTTTATCTTCTTCAATGGAGTTTGATAATCCATAGTATATATAATCGATAAAATTATTCTTAGATAAAAAAATATATGCAGATTCAATTCCTGATTTATTGTCATGAGCTTCGATATTAAATGTTGTCATATCAGAAGTTTTAGGATTTTTCGGGCTGCATTCTATTCCAAACAACTGAGGTGAAGTATTATCTGGAAGTGCTGTAAAATTAAAATGTGAAGGAATTAAATTGTGCCCCGTAATGTTTACATTATAAATCTTATTTTCTTCAGCAGGAATACGAAAATTCACTAAACCATTCTCATTGGCATATACGGTATAATACTTTCCACCAGAACCTTCAAGATGAACTCGTGCATAAGGAACAATTCTGTTATTCTCATCTTTTATGGAGATCGAGACTAATTGACCTTCATAAATAGTTTCGGTAAATGGATTTAGCGCTAATTTTGGCTTATTGGTATAGATATCCACTTCAGGATCTCCTAAAAGACAATAAGTGAGGAGTTGTTTACGCTCAAAATCAAAAAAAGTTGAACCACTTCCATATTTATAATAATCACTATTCATATATGCTACTTTTGAATCATATAAAGCCCTACCTTGCTGAAAGTTTTTATTAAGGAAAAACTCTTTCCAAAATAATTTTGCATTTCCACGATTTAACATTTGAAGATCATAATCATCTTCAAAATACCATGTGACTCTTAATCCTCCAATTGCACCAATCGCACCACCTTTATCCTTTTTTATCAAAGTTTCACCAATGTTATCATCGTTATTATCATAGCTAGAAGTTGAGCAAGCATCTAAATATACTAAGGAAGGCATGTAATCATTTGAGCTTGAATTAGCATAAGAGGAAGAATAAGCCCATGTAGATGGATTTCTATAGTAATATGATGGAATTCCATGACCTGCCATTAATACTGTTGAATATCCATTATTAAAATAATTATAAAGAGCCGTCTTAGAAAGATTTCCTGCTTCTTCTACCAAATGAGTACAATTCAATTCCTCTAAAGCATAATTTTCGATAATATAACTTGTTAAAAGACTCTCATATTCTCCATCTGGATCTCCACTACTGGGATAATCAGATATCCCCCCTGCTAATAGCATTCTATTCATCCAATCACCTACTTCAGGATTAGACTCATATTTCAAGGTTTTATTTACCATTATCTTAAGTTCATTAGTATTATCTGCAGGAAACCTCCCAACATAAACTTCAGGATCCCACGAGATTTCATCTAATCCATAGGCATTATCATACGGAGATTCTCCCCAATTTCCATCTCCATCACTATCCCAGGTGCCATTGAGGTCTGCATAATAAAAGTCTGTAGGTTTATATTCTTCACCTCCAATTGTTTCAGTTCTTCCCTCTCCAAACCTAATTACATCGGGATTATAGACATATCGTATAGGAATTAAATCATTCTGAGCATCTCCTGCTAAAAGAACCCATCGAATGTTTTCAGTTTCATAATATGATTTAATCATATTTCGAATTTTTTCTGCATCGTCAACTCCTTCATATAAAGAGAAATTACTTAAAATAATAGTTTTTACACCTTTATCATTTTTCCATTCCATCAAGGGTCTAACAGCATCGATAAAATCAGTCCTATTTGGAGTTATTATTAACATTTCAATTTTTGGGTTATACCAGAGATCGTTTAATGAAGTATTTTCAATATCTGGTAAAATAGACAAATCAATATTTAAATTTCCATTAGCAATATTAATCCTTTCTAAAGATATACACTCTCCAGGATTAATAGAATTATAATATAAACTGATACTAATGATAGGAGTGAAAGTAAATATTAAGATAGTCAAGTAGATAAATTTTTTAAGAGAAACCCTAACCATATACTATCAGTGATAATAAGTATTTTTCAATATATTTATAATGCAATATAAGAATTTAAAAATAAGAATCTAATTATTATAATTGAAAATTATCGGATTTTAATGCCACTTCGATTTAATTCTTGTCCACATTGTAATAGTAAAATTACGTTTAGAATTGAAATGGGGGATATTGATTCTAAACAATACCCTGCTCCTGTATATATTATTTGTAGCTCATGTAATAAATTATCTACTTTTTATATGGATAGCCTTTTAAGAGTTTCTTATAAGGAGCTTGAAAAAAAACCCGGTGGCATCAAAACAATTGAAGCAACATAATATAATAGATTTTAGCGTTAAGTTTTTTTAAATTATCAAATTTATTGATTAATTTAATAAAATGTCTTTTCTTAATTTTTCTTAGGAATAATATATTCAGCTGTCAAAACACCTTAAAATTTTACTATCATGTCGTATGATTTAACTGATGTTGGTGGCATAGGGAAAGCAACTGCAGAGAAAATGAAAGCTGCAGGAATAGATTCTATTGAAAAATTAGCTAGAATTAAACCAGATGATTTAGCAAAATTAAAAATTAAAGGTGTTGGAAAAACAACAGCTCAAAAATATATTGATAATGCTCAACAATTACTTGAAGAAATTAGTCCTCAAGAAGAGCCTAAATCTGAAGGAAATACAATTTCAGAAGTAAAAACCAAACCTACTCCCAAGCCCAAATCTAAAACTGAAGCTTCACGTATTAAAGAATTAATAAAACAACAAGCTGAATGCAATATTGGGTTAGTTGGCCATGTAGACCACGGTAAGACTACGCTAGTAAAAGCACTTACAGGGGATTGGACAGATAGACATTCAGAAGAGCAAGAAAGAGGAATTTCTATAAAATTGGGCTACTCAAATGCAACTATTTTATATTGTCCAACTTGTGATGAGTTTTTAACATATTACTTAGCAGAAAAAGCAAGGGAAAAAGGACAACCTCATTTTTTATGTCCAAAATGTAAAGAACAGTTGGAATTTAGAAGAAATATTTCATTTGTCGATGCTCCTGGTCATGAAATCTTAATGGCAACAATGTTAAGTGGTGCTTCATTGATGGATGGTGCATGTTTATTAATCGCAGCAGATGAGATATGTCCTCAACCACAAACAAGAGAACATTTAGAAGCATTGCATATTGCTAGTATAGAAAATATTATCATACTGCAAAATAAAATTGATGCGGTTTCACGAGAGCAAGCAATGGAGAATTATCAACAAATAAAAGAATTTATTAAAGGTACTATTGCTGAAAATGCTCCAATTATACCAATTTCAGCAGTATTTGGAGCAAATATAGGTCTTATTTTAAGAGCATTTGAAGAAATTATTCCAACTCCTGAATTTAGTGAAGGAGACTTCCAATTTTTAATCGCAAGATCTTTTGATATTAATCGACCTGGGAAAGAAATCAATGATCTAAAAGGTGGTGTAATAGGTGGTTCTGTTTTAAAAGGCAAAATTAATGTCGGTGAACAAATTGAAATTCGTCCCGGTTTAAGAATAAAAGATAATTACACTCCTTTGAAATCCACTGTTGTAAGTATTAGTCAGGGAAGTAATCTATTGGATAATGCAAAGCCAGGGGGACTCATAGGTTTAGGAACTAAATTAGATCCTGCTTTAACTAAGGGTGATCACTTAATCGGTCATTTGGTTGGAAAATCTGGTACTTTACCGGATGTTCTCGATGAAGTAGAATTAAAAATAAATCTTTTAGAGAGGGTTATTGGTTCTGAACAGATGCTTAGAGTCCATTCAGTTAAACATAATGAAAAATTATTACTTGTAGTCGGAACAGAAAAAACGGGGGGAACAGTCACGAAAATACTGAAAAATAGCGTTATCTTAAAATTAAATCCTCCAATATGTCCTCCAGAAAATTTCATCTATGCTATCTCGAGAATTATTAATAGAAGATATCGATTAATTGGCTATGGAGAGGCAATAGATCATAGTTAGGATTATTTTTTTAATCATATAATTTAAGAAGAATATGACAAAAAAATTTCCCTTATTTTTCCTCTTATAAGTTTTAGGGAAGAATCTACTTGTGTGAAGGTAGTTCCTAATGAATTTATAACTTCTTTATTACCTGTAGATTTTGATATGGTTTGTTTGGTTTCATATAATATTAAAGTATCTGAGACTTTTGCAAGAAAATGAAGTACGATCTCTCTTTCTCTCTCTTTAATTTCGTAAAAAATCTCATTCATTATTCTTTTTTCTAAAAAAGCAATAAAATCATCAATATTATCACAAAAGATAACAATCAAGGTAATTGTCGCAACTTCTTATTTTTTAAATAAAATATTACTCCAAAAATTAAAATTAATCCATTAATACTGCCAAAGATTATTATCCAAAGAGGAAAATGAGGATATGACGTATAAATATAGTTAAATTCATTATAAGTACTTGCTGTTGATTCTGTAAGAAAGATTCCATTTTGATATACTCTAATTGTATAATTTCCATGAGGAATAGCGTTTAATATAATTTGTCCATTTTCATTAGTTGTTCCAGGTGCTATCGGCTGAACCCACTCTGTAGAGATGTATGTTCCATATTTTTGACCATAATAATATATTTCTACATATGCTCCTACTAATGGCATTTTTATATTATCTGTTATAACTAATCTCAAAGTCTGTGTTGATATATACTTAAGTATAAAGGGACAAGTCTCACCAACTACTAAATAGGGAACTTTAACTAATATTCCTACTTTCCCTGTTAGCGAAGTATTCAAGTAAAAATATGGCGAATTTCTATTAAACAAAGAAGAATTCTTAATGATTTGTTCAAAATAAATTGTAGGTTCATAAAAGGATAAATTTTTAAGATATATGTGTTGAGGCCCTTGAATTAATGAAGGAAAATAAATTCTCTCCCGTATATCTCTTTTTTCTACAAGTCTATCTATTGCCCATGTCTCTCTCAGGGGTTTAATAAATTGGAAAGTAAATAATGTTGTAAAATTTAAAGAGAATTTACTCTGATCTGCAGAAAAATGTTCTGCTAAAGAGATATCAATTGTTTTATTTGAATTTAGATAGTCATTAATATTAATGATTTCGTTGTTAAGTTCTAAAATATGATCACTTAATAAATATCTGTCTGGTAAATCAACATGTAAGGCAATGTCTATATTATCAGCAAGAATAATTGGATCTGAAATGGATAAATTATATTTTTCACCGGTTAAGATAAAATAGTAATGATATTCCACCGTAAAATTTTGAATTTGTTCTTGAATTTTTAAATCATTACTTTGATTTTGATGTAATCCCCAATTATCAATCGATAACTCGTACTCCCATATAAAATACATTTTAAATTCTGAAGTTGGCCAATTTTTAAAAAAATCTTCGTAATTAAAAACGATGAAATCATCATTATCGATTGAATAATCTGTCTCATTATTAAGCTCAAAAATATTAGTCCCATTATCTACATAAAACTGGAGTAATCGGCAAGGAAATAAACGAGAATGATATATTAAATATCCTAAGGTCGGACTATTAAGTTCAACCATTAAACTTTCATTTAGATTCACTTTTATAATATTATTATCTTCAATATTTTCATTCAAGTTATCTACTATCGCAGGTTCTGAAGTATTTAAAAATTGCATTTTAATTCGTGTTATACTCAACGCACCTGATATGTAATCTTCCCAAATAAGAGGATAACTTGTATTTTCAATTGAGAAACCCTCATCTAATCCATTGAAATTAATATCATTTATTGTAATATTTCCAAGTGCTTGTTTTTCTTCGTTAAGTATAGCTTTATAATCTTCCTTGGAGAATTTACTTATTTCAATTCCGGGATCATAAATCAGGGACGTGGAGTTAAAACTATTACTTCTTAAAACTAACGGAATTAATATACATGAGAAGATTAAAAAGACTAACAAGATCTTAGTACTTGTAATAACATAGTTCCGTTTTTTATTTGACATATTCAAAGTTTTAATAGTAAAGTATTTAGAACAGAAAATTAAAATAAATTAAATAATTTTTCTATAGGTTTTATCTTTTCACTCATTTTCTTCATACGACTTAAATAAAATCGGAATATTTATAATTATAGAATTTATTTTGGATTTATTAGATTTCAAAATAAGATGAGAATAGTAAAATACACCATTTTTAAAATTTACCTTACTTGAAGATATATCTTAAGGGTTAATTTTTATTTGAAAGATCGATTATGTACAATCTAATTATTTAAAAAATAATGATATAGATGGCCAACACACAAAACAAAACTAAATTTTTAGAAGATCTTAGCAATGCAGTAGACCAATTCATCGATCGTTCCTTTACGCATGTTATAACTATTTCCCATAATGATGCGGATGGAATAAGTTGCTTACATATAATCCAAAATTTATTATATAAGATGCATCTAAATTATGATTATTTTATTTATAATAGATCGGTTTCTTGGGAGAATTATTTAAACGGAATTCTTTCAAGTAGACAAACTGACAAAAATGCTTTTATTTTTACAGATGTTGGCTCCAACTTAAAAGAATTAATCCCAATAATAAAAAATAGAAAAGAAATTTTTTTTATCCTTGATCATCATGAGGTAGAAGATGAAATTCACATAGATGAATTGCCTGAGAATCTATTTTTTATAAATCCCACTATTTATGGGTATGATGGGCTTGAACATATTGCTGGAGCAACTTTAACACACATGTTTGCAAAACAAGTAAAACCATCTATCATAAAATACGGATGGTTAACAGTTATTGGAATTGCAGGAGATTCATTAAAACCAATGGATAAGCTACAATCATTTAACCGAGAAGTCTATGAGGAATTGTTAGAGGAAGACCTTATTGAGGACAAAGAAGGTTTAATTTTATTTGGAAGTATGCACGAATCTATTAAAAATGGTTTAAAATATAGTATATTACCCTTTCTTAGTCAATTTGGAGGGGAATCAGATCAAAAAATCACATCTTTCTTAAGTTCGTTACCTATTAATCCAAGAACTAATCTAATTGATTTAAATCAATCAGAAGTCGAATTAATTCAAAAGAAAGCTGATTTTAATAGTTTTGGTCATTTTGCTATATTGCCTCATAAATTAGGGTTATTGAGATTTACTTTTGAGCATGCCCTTCTATTGAATATTCTCTGTTTCAAAAATATTAGTGCTGCTCTCTCTATTATTCAATTGAAATCAGCCACTCGTTATGCGAAAGGAATATATTCTGAATATATTCAAAATCTCTCTAGAAATCTAAGAATTTTATCAAATGAAATACCTCACCATGAAACTGAAAAAGCAATATTTATGGAGGTTAAAGGTAAAATACCTCCAAGCAGTTGGTCAGATACAGCTAGTTTTAGTGCTGTAAATGAATTGTTCAATCCAAAAAAAGTCTTATTTTTAGGAGGCCCTGAAAAGAAATCCGGAACAATTAAATTGAGTATTCGGTGTTCTAGAAATTATCTTGATAACAATAAAAACCGTGGCGTAAATAAAATAATCACCAGTATAAAGAAAGAATTAGGAGGAGTAGGTGGAGGGCATAAATTAGCGGGAGGTATTAGATTATCAAATCCGTCATATAATATCTTAAAAAAGAGAGCAGATGAATTTATTTGATGTATAATACATTATTTGGCTTTAAAAAATGAATTTTTTAGAAAAACAATCTGATACTATTTATTTTTTAAGGTTGAATGTTAAGACAAACTCTAAAACTCAAGCTATTGTTAATAATGGTAGTTTTTTAACAATATTTCTTACCTCGAAACCCATACAAAATAGGGCAAATAAGGAATTAATAAATCTTCTAAAAAGAAAACTAAACATTTCATCAAGTCAAATCCAAATTATCTCTGGTTCAAGGACTCAAGATAAATTAATTAAAATTTCTTTTCTTGAAAATATTGAAGAAGAAGTAATTAAAGACTTTTTATTCAATAATGATTAATTTAGCTCCCAATTTTCTTCATTTTCCCGCATTTTAAACATGTAATAAAATGGGTCATTCCTTCATCTGCTCTTCGTGTTTGGCGTGTTTCAAGGTGTGCTTTGGTGTATCCACAGCGAGGACATTTAAAATCTTTAATAGAACTTCTTAAGTTCTCTTCCTTCCAGTCCATAACTTCAACTAGATTCGTTACCTCTTCTCTTATAGAATGCTCGATTTTAGTGGATACTTTATAAGCTTCAGACTTTTCTTCTGCAAATGGCTTAGTTGCTCCACACTTACATTTTAGCACTTTTTTTCCATCTAATTTTGAAGGTAACATCATTCCTCCACATTCGTTGCAGAATTCCATAATCTTAATAACCTAAAGAGAAATTATTAATCTTTTTCTATAATAGATAGTAAATTCATTCTAGCAAATAATTTTTTTGAATTTAGATTCTTAAACCAAACAACAAAGCACAAAATATCACTCCAGAAATAAGATCAGCTGTAGTACCGGGATTCCATTTTCCTTTTTTCTTTTGAAGTTCATCATCTAACTCTATTATTAGTCTTAAACCTTTATTAGATGAAATCCCTCCCTTTTCTAATATCTTTGATGCCTTTTTTGAGATATATAATGCAGCACCAATTCCAGATTTTCTAATAACAAGCGTATCTGGATGTAAAGATAAGAGTTTTAAATAAGTATTAACAGTTGCAATATTTATATCTCCATAGTGGTTAAATACTTCTAAGAAATATGGTAGCCCCTCGTTCATAATTTTGGTAAAACCAGTTGCATATTCCATACTTATCAAATCCTTGTCTTTTGAAAGTTTAAATATTTCTTTTAAAGTTATATTATCAGAAATAATATCATTAAGAGAATTTTCGTTGTTAATATCATATTTTTCAATAGTTCCTAAACCACCAGGATTGCATATTCGTATTGCATTATACAAATTTACAGTATCATTTACAGAGCTATTCTCAATAACTTTGCTTAGATTATCTCTCAAATCATTAAAATGATATTTCTGTGTTTTTAAACAAATTACGGATGCTGCGGCGAGTGGTGCTAAAATTAATATATGTCCTAATAAAACATTACCTCCACTTTGCCAATTTATCATTTCTTTAGCGGCCTTCATGAAAAATTGCCCTAATTCGATTTTTTCATAATCATCGTCACTTTTAAAAGGAATTTGAAAAATTTGATAACAAAATTCTCGAAAAGTTAGTTGAATTGCCACAATTCCCGCTAAAAAATGTTCAAATTTCGTATTTTCAAAATCTTTTGTGCGGTGAACATTCCCTGGTTTAGGCCAACCCACTACTTCTAAAAGGCTTGCTAAACTAAGGCAACGTATTAAATCATCAATACATTTAATCGAAATATTAAGATTTGTTCCTATTAAAGACACATTTAATAATATTTTTTTAAATAATTTAATTATTTTGAAAGAGAATGAGTATTAATAATAACTTAACTCAACAATTTTCTTCTCTTTCACAATATATCCTTCAGATTCAGTAGTTTTATAAGAGATAGGTCTGAATTCATTAGAAAGTCCTTTTTTATGAAGGAATTTTTTAATTCGAAGTCTCAATGCTCTTTTTGACAATTTATTTGGCATTTCTACATCAATATCATTTCCATTTCTGTTAAGGATTATTTGCGGTAATGCTTCGGATAAGAACCTAATTAAATCAATTACATGTTGTTCACTCTTAAAACTTAAATCTTTAACGTTGATTATGAAAGATTTGTTTGCTTCACTCATAGTATTATCACTCTGTAAAATAATTAAAAATATTATTAATTTTTTATGATTTTATTATAGTAATTCAAAATTTGAATTTCTTAAATAGAAATTTCTTAATTATTCAATTAATTTAAAGTTTAAATGATAAATGGTGTTAAAATTTGGTGGATTATGTAAATTTGGACTATGAACCAAGTGAAAATGATTTGATTGCAATGTATTATGTGGAAATTTCACCAGAGTGTAAAAATTTGGAGCAAGCTTCAGAAGAAATCGCAAAAGAAAGCTCAATTGGTACTTGGACAGAAATAGCAACATTATCTGCCGAAATAGCTGAACGTCTTAAGCCATCAATTTTCTATATTGATAAAGTAAATAGTATTGTTAAAATTGCGTACACTAAAGAACTATTTGAAGCAAGTAATCTACCTCAAATTCTAAGTGCGATAGCTGGTAATATATATGGAATGAAGGTTCTAAAGTCTTTAAGATTATTAGATATAAGTTTTCCTAAAGATATTGTTAGAGCTTATAGAGGACCTAAATTTGGAATTGAAGGTATCAAAAAATTAACTAATGTGAAAGATAGACCTCTTCTTGGCACAATAGTAAAACCTAAAGTTGGATTAAACGAAGTTGAGCATTCAGAAATTTGTGGAGAAGCTTGGCAAGGTGGATTGGATATTGTTAAAGATGATGAAAATCTAACAAGTATGGCTTTTAACAAGTTCGAGAAAAGAATCACAGAAACCTTAAAAATCCGGGATAAAATTGAATCCAAAACCGGAGAGAGGAAGTTTTATATGCCAAATATTACAGCACCGCTGAGTCTTATGAAGAAACGTGCTGATTTTGTGGTAGAGAATGGTGGTGAATATGTAATGGTTGATATTGTAACTGTTGGATTTTCTGCCTTACAAGAAATCAGAGAATATCTTAATGATAAGGATATAGTAATCCATGCTCATAGAGCTATGCATGCGGCATTTACTCGCAACAAGAAACATGGAATGACTATGCTGGTTTTAGCAAAATTAATGAGATTGATAGGTATGGATCAATTACACACAGGCACTATTGTTGGGAAAATGGAAGGAGGAAAACAAGAAGTCTTAGAAATTAACAATACAATTTCGAAACCCAAAATTAAGGATAACAGGTTAACAACATTAAATCAGAACTGGGATAATATCAAGCCAGTTTTACCTGTTGCTTCGGGAGGTTTGAGTCCATTACATATTCCCGAATTAATGAAAATTTTAGGTAAAGATATGGTATATCAGTTTGGAGGAGGATGCCATGGTCATCCAGATGGAACTGAAGCTGGTGCAAGAGCGATTAGGCAAGCAGTTGATGCAAATTTACAAGGCTATAGTTTAACTGAATATGCTAAAAACAATTCTGAATTAGCGAAAGCTATTGAAAAATGGGGTAAGAATTAAATAGGAGCTACTAAACCATTTCTGGATATTTTTTAGCAAAATAGTTTGGTACATGGCTTGAAGCAAATATACCCGCTTCAGTAATTAAACCATCTATATATCTTCTACTTACTGTTTCGAATGCTGGGTTTAAAATTTTAATTCCTTCTGGAGGGTTTTCCCATATTTCTTGAGGGTCTCTCATTTCAATTGTTTCCAAAATCCCAAGATTTGTTTCGGGATTATACTTTAATAAAGGAGAAGCAACATAGAACGGTACATGTTCTTCATGAGCCACTAATGCTAATAATCGTGACCCAATTTTATTAATAATCGTTCCTTCAGAAGTAATACTGTCGGCACCAATTATGATTATATCAACCTGATAATTTTTTACCGCCCATCTCATGGCGCTGTCAATAACATGAATAACTTTTATACCTGCCTTCAATAATTCTTGTGAAGTTTTTCTACCTTGTAATCGAGGTTGTGTCTCGGTATTAATAATTTTAAAACTTTTACCTTGTCTTTTAGCTTCTAAGAAAATTCCAGTGACTAAACTTGAATGGCAATGAGTCATCACATTAAATTTTTGACCAGTTGGAGGAAATCGTCTAGCACCAATTTCTGCGATTCTTTTCTTCGAATTCTGAAGCATATCATAATATAGATTCTTATATTTTTCAATGATATCAGAGATATATTCAGGAATTATACTATCTTTTTCTTGTTCTAATTTATTCATTATATACTTCAAACCATTTTTCATAGCAGGTTCTGTTGACCTTGTATCTATTAATATAACTTGTGCATCGTAAAGTTTCTTAAAACAAGTCTCAATTTTCTCACATTTTAATCTTTTTGCATAATTACTTAAAAAATCAATAGCACTAATAGCAACGTTAGTAGCGCCTTGAATCTCTAATGATTTAATCTTTTTGGCATCTTCTAATAATCGTTTCATTATAAATTCACATATATTATAATAGTATATGGATAATCAAATTTTCTATTTAAAAAATGTAACCTTAACCTAAAATTAATTATTCTAATGAGTTTTCATCTTGATCTAATTGATAATCTTCAGGATCAACTTCAATAAAAAAACGACCAATATAACCACATTTTTTATCTTTACACTCGTACAAATCTGGAGCTAACCAACCACTAACATTTGTTGCATTTCTTAGCGTCGGTTTTTTGCATTTTGGACAAATTCTAATGGTTACCATATTTAATGTAAATTTTTAATATGTTAGAAATTCAATTATTTATTAATATTTAATAATCGTAAATAACATTTACTCTCTTTAATTTTTAATATTAGAATTATTCTACCAATTATAGAAATATAAAATTGATCTGACTATTATATTAAATTTCTCATTAATATTTTATATTCATGAAGGATTTAGATTTACAACGAAAGAGTTTACCAAATGAACCGGGAGTTTATTTATTTTCTAATAAAGAAGGTTCAATTATTTACATTGGAAAAGCTATAAATCTCAAAAAAAGAGTTAATCAATACTTCTTAAAAACTAGTTATACAGATCCATATTATGAAGAAAAAATTAAAGAACTAGTTAAACAGGTACATTCTATTAAATATATTGTAACTGAAAATGAGAAAGAAGCTTTAATTTTAGAAAATATTCAAATTAAAAAGCATCTCCCTCGCTTTAATGTAATCATGAGGGATTCTAAAACATATCCCTGGGTAGCATTTTTTTACTCTGAAGATTTTCCAAGGATCCGTGTACTTAGAAATCCAGAAAAGTATTCCCAAGATAACTTATTTTTAGGGCCTTATACAGATAAAAAGGAAATAATTAGAATCTTAAGAGATCTAAGAAAAATCTTTCCTTATTGTTCATGTAAAAAGCCGATTAAAAAAAGAAAGAGAGCTTGTTTGTATTATCAATTAAAACTTTGTCCTGGTCCATGTATTACTACAATAACTAAAGAAGAATATCGTGAAAATATTAAGAAAATCGAATTATTTTTAAAAGGAGAAACTAATGAATTAAAAAATCAGTTGTCAGAAAAAATGTATAACGCATCTAAAAACCAGGATTTTGAATCAGCTGCCTTCTGGAGAGATAAATTGGAAGATATAGATCATGCTACTGATCGACAACACGTATTAATGAACCATGAAGCCAATAAAGATATTGTTGGTTTTTATAGTACTGAGAAATATATAGCGATGGTAATTATCCATATTAGAGAAAGCAGAATTTTGAATAAAAGTTCATTTACATTTGATTTACGGGAGAAATTAATTCAAAAGAAAGAGATTATGAACTCAATATTAGAGCAATATTATCAAAATTTCAAATCACAATTACCAGATATTATTGTCATTCCTGATATAAATGATAGATTTAGAATACTATCAGCCTTTCTAAAAGATATTAAAAAAGATATACAAATCAGAACGTTAATTAGCGAAAATGAAACAAGTTTGCAACGAATAGCAAACAAGAACGCAAAAGTGATGGTTGAGCAGCAAATACAAATGGAAGAGATTAAAATGAATGATCAAGAATTTAGAGAGAAAATTCTTGAAGAAACAAAAGAAATTTTGGATTTACCTAAATTACCGAGAATTATTGAGGGTTTTGACATCTCAAATATAGATGGTAAAGATGCTACAGGCTCTATGGTCTACTTTCTTGAGGGAAAACCTTATAATAAGAATTATCGACATTTTAAAATTCGCTCTAAATCTACACCTGATGACGTTGCTATGATGAAAGAAGTCATAAAAAGACGATATAACATGCTTTTAGAAAGAAATTTAGAATTACCGGATCTGATATTAGTTGATGGTGGAAAAGGACAATTAAACGCAGGATTGTCGATTTTGAAAGAATTAAGTCTTGATATACCCATTATTGGGTTAGCTAAAAAGTATGAAGAAATATATCTACCTTCTAAGAAAAAACCAATAATATTACCGAAAAATTCCTCTACTTTAAAACTATTCCAAAGAGTTAGGGACGAGTCTCATAGGGTGGCTTTAAAATTGCATAAAAAACAAAGGGAAAGGAGAATAAAGGGTTCGGTTTTAGATGATATTGAAGGTATTGGGCCAATAACTAGAAATAAATTACTTAATCATTTTGGAAGTGTCGAAAAGATTAAAAAAGCTTCATTAGAAGATATATCTCAATTAATAGGAAAAAAATTAGCTGAAAAAATATTAGAACAACTAAAGGACTAGTGTAATTTCTCTTTTATTTAATTCTTGTGTGTGAAGTATCAAACTAATGGGAGTTTTCTCAAAAAATAGATTTAAGAAATGATTAATTTCACAAGTTCTGCTGTTGCTTCACAATATACTCTGGCTAGAGATTCTCTTTTTGCTTCACTTATCACTCTAATTACTGGTTCTGTATTAGATGGATGGATTAGAACAAACCAATCTTTTTCCTTCCCAAATTTAAGATCATTGTTTATTTGTTCTACGTTTTCTCCCTCATTTATCAATTCAGTTTTCACTTTTTTAATAAGCGATGAAATATCGATATTTTTCGCATTGATTTTTACTCGATAAGAATAATACTTAGGAAGTTCAGCAACCAGATGTGATATGCTTTTTCCTGTTTTTACTAGAATTTCAACTATTTTTGCAGCTGCGAAAATCCCATCTCTCGTGTTATTGAAATATGGGTATATTAAACCTCCACACGATCCTTCCCCCCCGAAAACTAATCGATTCTTTGATGAATTCGATATTAAATTATTTATTTCTTCTGTTAAGAATCGTTCTCCTATAGGTGTTCTTATAATCTGAGCATTATATTTTTCTGCTATTACATCAAACCTTAATGAAGATGCTAAATTTGTGACAAAAAATATTTTTTTATTTATATCTTGGTGATTTTCTAAGTAATATTTTGTAATTACTGCTAATCCAATGTCTTCGGGATAACATATACCAGTTTCTCCGATAATTGCTAATCTATCCGCATCAGTATCGTGAGCGAATCCAATATCAAATTTTCCTTGCCACACTTCCATTATTAAATCTTTGAGATTTTCCTTTATTGGTTCAATTTCTCTAGGGAAATCTTTATTTACAAGCAAGTCATTATTAATTAATTTTGTATGGCATCCCAATTCGTTTAATAATTGTGGTGTAACAAATTTTCCCGCTCCTGCTCCCGAATCTATAACTACTCTTAGATTATTTTTATGTTTAATTTCTAAATGATCAATATGACTTAATAAATCTTGAATATAATTTCTAATTGGATTTAATGTTTCAACATTCTGAACTTTACTTAACTGATCTTTGTTATAAGAATTTAAATCAATGTTCTCTAAATAGATTGAAATTATTTCTAAATCATCAGTATTTAGAAAAGTTTTTGTAGATAATAATTTTAAACCATTCCATTGTTGAGGATTATGAGATCCTGTAATAATAATGCCCGCGGGGATATTTAATTTATTTTTAGCATGAATTATTACAGGTGTAGGGCAAATTCCAAGATTTAGTATTTTAAAACCAGAAAAACTTAATCCTTCTATTAACGCTTGTTCAATGAAAGAACAGCTTGGTCGAGTATCTCTGCCTATTATCACTTTCTTATCTTTTCCATCAATCCATAATCCAAACGCAATTGCAATTTTCTTAACAATATCAAATGTTAAGTCTTTCTCAGCACGACCTCTGATTCCGCTTAATGTAAAGATTAAATTTTGGTCTTCCATTTTTTTCTATTTTTTTTAGAATATAATTTTATTTTTATCTGTTTTGTATTTAACAAGAGCTAATGCTCCTCTTAATCCAATTTCCTCTTGATATCTTGTTAATTTTATCTTTGGAGGGTGGTTAATAGTAAATTTAATGGGATCTTTTTCAAATTGTTCAATTATTGGAGGAATTATCTGTTCTTTATCTTTTATCATTGCACCCCCAAAATAAATTGAAGTGCAATCGTAGTAATTATTAACTAAACCAACACCAACCTTTGTATAATACACACAATCCTCAACGATTTTTTTAGATAATTCATCTCCCCTCTTTGCTGCTTGAAAAATTTCTTTTGCTGTAATACTTTTTTTATTATTATCTACAATTTGCATTAATATATCAGCGTTTAATTTCCCTTCATTTAAAGCATCGAAAGCTCTATTTTTCACGCCCGTTCCGGAACTATAAGCCTCCCAACAACCATACGCACCACAATTGCATTTAAATTTACTTTTTGGTTCAACTTTAGCATGCCCAATTTCAGCTGCATTCCCTTCTTTTCCAAGTAAAAGATGCCCACTGCAAATCACTCCACCACCTAATCCCGTGGACATTGATATATATACCAAATTATCCTTTTCATCATCCTCTGCTTCAAAAAAATGTATACCCAAAACACTACCATTACAATCATTAATAAAATATATTGGAATTCCGGGAAATTTTTCTTTAATTGGTTGTTTCATAGGAATTACTCTAAATCCAAGATTAGCGTTATTAAAAACCTCTCCCTTATCCATATTTAAAGGACCTGCTGTAGCTATCCCTATTCCTAAAATCTGATCTTGTTCTATATTGTTTTCAGATAGTAACTCTGATAAAATTTGACATACTGAATTACTAATTGAATATTTAGTCTCCTTTAATGTCTTAATAATCCTTTTTTTTATGTTTTTTTCATTTAAATCCGCTGTGCAAATAGCAACTCGAACCCACGTACCTCCAATATCTACTCCAACGATGTATTTTTCATCCACTTTTATCTCACATATAATTTTTATGTGTTTTCCTTAACCTCTGAATAATATTAAGATTTCGAATACTTCAAAATATTATTTTAGAAATAAAAGGTTTTCTATGATTTAATAGATATTAATTTCAATTTTCTCATCGTCGATTATCTCTTTAAAGATGGCAGCGATTTCTCTTTTCTTTTCATCATCTATAGCATAAACAAAATATTCAGCCGGAATTCTCGCAGTCGAGTAAATTTGTATAATATTTGGTTTTATCAATTTTAATGCATGAGCTAAATCGAGAATATTTCTGGAATTATTATTTGGAAAAAAATCCTTTTTATAAGAATTATAAATTAAACATTGAATTGCTAATTTGTGTGTTTTAGGCATTTCTTGTTTTAATTTAATTAATGACTCTATTATCATTTTTATATCAGGACTATCATGATGTGGACGGTTAGTTCTCTTAAAATCAACATCATTAGCTGCGTCTAATTTTGCTAAAACTAACTCGAATTGATGGACTCTTTTTCTTATTTTATCAATATGTAAAGTACTAGAGTTTGTAAATAATGTAAGGATTGGTTTTTCATTTGGCCAATTTAATTGATTCCTTACATCCTCTCCTATTTTAAGAAAATCTAAAAGATTCTCGTTCAGAGTCGGTTCACCATTGTAGCCAAATGAAATTGAGTTCAGATGTGGAAAATAATGTAAAATTGATTTTAATTCTTTTCTGAAATTGGGTGATGGTGGTAATTTTATATTGTAATTGGGAGAAACTAAATTATCTTTTTTTGTTAAACCAATTTCACAGTATACACAATTATATGAGCACAATTTATAATTAGCTAAAACATTCACTCCTAAAGAAAGTCCTAATCGCCTCGATTGAAATGGCCCGTAAGTGTACTGACGCATATTCAAAATGATTGAATCATAAATTAATATTAATAAAATCCTCTATTGCTTTGTTTACTTCGTTAGGTTTTTCTAACATAACAGCATGACCAGATTTATCTATTATGTAAAGTTCTGAATTTTTAATTTTGTCATGAAAAAATTGCGAATATTTTACGGGGGTAAGTTGATCATACTTGCCACATATAATTAAACATGGAACATCAATTGAATTTGTCTTATCTAATGTATCGAAAGCATCACAAATTTTAAAATCATTATAGGTTACCTCTGGATCCATTTGAGATGACTCTAAAATCGCGTTTTCAATGATCTCTTTAGAAGTTTTCCTATAAAATAACCCTACTCTCAAATTGTTCAAAAAAACTTGATAATCAGGCTTTATAGAATTAAAGATAACTTGACTCACGCGCATTCTTCCTCCTGTAGCACACAAAATAAGAGCAGAAACATCATTTGGGTATCTAAAGTAATATTCTTGTATAACGACGCCCCCCAAAGAATGACCTCCTAAAATTAATTTTTCAGGTTTTAATGAATCCACGAGTTTCTTAACCACATCAACATATAAGTCTAGAGATAATTCTGGAAAAGTATTAGATTTATTATGTGAAGGTAAATCAACCGCAATTATATTATAATCTATATTTAAATAAAATTGATTCTCCCAAAAATTTGAATTACCTCCCGATCCATGTATGAATAAAAGAGTATTTTGTGAATTATTATCCTTAATTTGGTAAAATATTTGTTTTTTAGAATATTCAAAATATGGAATTATCATACACCAATATTGTTAAATTATTATATTGAGTAAAAAAAGATAATAATTTAGTTTTATTAAAAATCGAAAGTTAAATTTTTACTAACCATTTAATTATATACTACTGAAATTGTATTTAATCTCGAAATTCAATATCTCTATGTTGCATTTCTAAAAGACGCTTATATTTTCCATTTAAAGAAATTAATCGCTTGTGATCCCCTTGTTCTATTATTCCTTTCGCATCAGCATTTAAAACGATAATAAGATCAGCATTTTTAATCGTTGAAAGACGATGAGCAATAATTATTGTTGTACGTCCTTTACGTGCTTTATTTAAAGCATCCTGAATTAAAGTTTCAGTATAAGGGTCCACCGAAGAAGTTGCCTCATCTAAAATTAAGATTTTAGGATCAGTAATTAAAGCACGAGCAAAAGCTATTAGTTGTCTTTGTCCAATTGATATATTACTGGCATTTTCTTTTAATTTAGTATCATATTTTTTATATAAAGCGTCAATAAAATTATGAAGCCCTAAAAACTTTGAGACTTCTATCATCTTTTCTTCAAGTTCTGGTGTAGGGGTATCATATCCATATAAAATATTTTCTAGAATTGTTCCTGTAAATAAAAATGCATCTTGTGGGACAATTCCGATTAAATCTCTTAAATCTTTTTTCTTAACCTCTAATATATTAACATCATCTATAAGAATCTTCCCTTTATTTATTTCATAGAAACGAGCAATCAGTTTAATTAATGTTGTTTTGCCCGCTCCAGTTTCTCCTACAATTGCGAGAGTTACACCTCCTGGAATTTTTAAAGAAAGATCCTTTAAAATTAAACCTTTAGATTCTGTATATTGAAGAAGTAATTTCTGCTCATTAATAGCATCATTAACTATTTTTGGGATTCTTTCCTTTATTTCGGGAGGTATAGATATTTCAGCAAGTATCTCTAAAATAGTTTGAGGTGAAACTTGCCCCATTTCAGTATTAAGCATTCCTCCTCCCTCCCCACCAAATCCAGCACTCTGCTGAAGATTTGTTTTAGTTTTCAATATCCGTTCTAAAAACTTAATCATGTTTAGAATGGTTTCTGTAGTTAATTTGTCATTAAATTCATTTAAGCCAACTAATTTTCTTTCGGTGGACTTTGTCTTCACTTTTTCATTATTAAGAACATAACCAAAGCTCACATTATCAATTTCAATAGTACCATTTATTTGATTAAATAATTTAGGATTCTCTATATCCGGGATCTCAACTCTTTCTTCTAATAACGAGAAAATTCGATTACTAGCTGCCATTGAAGATTCAATAACATTTTGAATTTGCATTAATGTCATAAAAGGTCGAAAAAATTGTCCTAAAATCGTAATAAATGCACTAAGTACTCCTACTGAAACAGTAATCCCTAAAAGTGAAACATTACCAGATATAACAAAACCTCCCACTAATAAAATAGTGGCGGTAATAATTGTAGTTGTAAGATTGATTAAAGGAAAAATAGTTGCCATGTATTTTCGGATCTTAACCATAACATTATAATTTGCTGTATTAGCTTGATCAAATTCTGTAGCTGCTCGTTTTTCCTGCCCATATGCTTGAACTACCTTTGCGCCCTCAATATTTTCTTGTATTGAAGATGTTACCCTTCCAACAGTTCTTCGTTCTTCTTTAAATAATTTAGTTGCTACATTTTTGAAAAAGTGAGTTATTATAAAAAATAATGGAAAAATAATTAAACTAATTGAGGCTAAGAATGGATTGAGGAAGAACATAAATAGTATAGTTAATCCTATCGAAACTAAGCTCGTCATAATTTGGACAAATTGACCTCCTACTAATTGATTAAGAATTGTAACATCATTTGTCATAATAGACATTATTTGTCCTGAAGATCTTTGATCAAAGTAACTTAAAGACATATCTTGGAGTTTAAAAAATAAATTGTTTCTAATCTGAAAGGTTATTTTTTGAGAAATTTTACCCATCCCATACAGTGCAAAATAATTAGTAATCGCCATAATTAAAACTAAGATTAGATATATTCCACTCATTCTAATAACATAATAAGCATTTTTAGCAACAATACCTCTATCAATTACATTTGCCGAAATAATAGGGCTTAATGCGGAAATTACAGTACCTATTAAAAGAAAGATAAAATAAAGAAAAAATTTCAATCGGATTGGCCTTAAATATGAAATCAACCATCTCCATAATTCTTTTCTTGGATGATCTAGCTGTGACTTATCGCCTTCTAACATAAAGCGTTGACGAGTACTTGCGCTTGGTTTAATAATATCTTTTTCTTCCTCTTCATCAAAATCTTTATGTTTGTTACTACTCAACTTTAAAAACTCCTAATTATGTTTCTTCTTCTACTCTACTTTTTGATTTTTGCTTTTGATATAGAGTTTCGTAGATTTGCTTATATAAGACATTTGAGCTCAGTAGTTCATCATGAGTTCCATAACCTACAACTCGACCCCTATCCAAAATTAAAATATAATCTGCTCCTCTAATAGTAGAAATTCTTTGGGTGATAATAATAGAAGTTATTCCCTTCATAATTCTTGTTAAAGCATTTTGAATTTTATATTCTGTTTCTACATCGACAGAACTGGTACTATCATCAAGTATTAAGATATTAGGTTGTGTTATAAGAGCCCTTGCAATTGATAAACGTTGTTTTTGACCCCCCGAAAGACGTGTCCCTCTTTCTCCTATGATTGATTCATACCCTTTCGGTAATTTAACGATAAAATCATGTAAATCAGCAATTTTAGCGGCCTCAATTATTTCTTCTTTTGAAGCATCTTCTTTTCCATATGCGATATTTTCTGCTATGGTTTTATTAAATAGAAATGTTTCTTGAGACACAATACCAATCTTTTTACGTAGATCCTTTAATAAATAGGCTTTTATATTTTTTTGATCAATTCTTATCATCCCTTCATTGGCTTCATAGAACCGAGGGATTAAATTTATAATAGTAGATTTGCCCGAACCTGTTGTGCCTAAAATGGCAAGCTTTTTTCCAGCAGGAATTTTAAATGAAACATTCTTTAAAATCCGATGATCAGTTGTGTATCCAAAGGAAACATTATCAAAATCAATATCTCCTTTTAAGGTAGAAATGGGTAAAGCATCGGGAAGATCATTTATTTCTGGAGTGGAATCTAAAATATCTCTTACCCGAGTAAGTGCGGCATCAGCTTGAATGTATACCAGCATAATTTGACCTAACATCATTAAGGGAAACCCTAATGATGCAATATAGGAGAGTAGAGTTACAATTGCGTCTAAACTCATCGTTCCATTAATAAACCTAATACCTCCTATAAATAATGAAAGGATTGTCATAACACCGATAATTATGTAAATAGTGGGCATATATATTGAATTATATTTTACAGAGTTTACACTCGCAATATAAAACCTACTATTATTTGCTTTAAATTTTTGATTCTCTTTATTTTGAGTACTAAATATCCTTACAACCTGAGCTCCAACAATATTTTCTCTTATTGTGGTTGTCAAATCACCAAAACTATTTCTTGTTTCCAAGAAGATTGGTTTTAATTTCTTTGCAATATAATATGATATTATAAGAGAAATTAAAATTGTTAAAACCAAGATAATTGACAAATCAAAACTAAAAGCAAAAAAACCAATAACAATCCCGCTGATCTGAAGAGTTGATTGAAAACCTAAAATTAATCCCATACCAAAAATTTGTTGAGTTTCTTCGATATCACTTGTAGCCCGAGAAATTAATTGACCTGTTTCGGTCTTATCGAAATATGAAAATGACTGACGATAAATTGCTTTACTAATATCATCACGTAAATAATATATTGCTCTTGTTGAAACTTCAGCCCCTTTAAGTCGAGCAGCTCTATTGAAAAAATAAGTAAATAATCCACATAATAATAAAATAAAAAAATAAAATAAAAATGCTATAATATTAAGGCTTGGAAGATTTGGATCCAATAAACCAACCATTCTTCCTATAAAAATTGGTGTAATAACATAAAAGATTGTTGAAAATAATAAAAAAAAGGATTCTAAAATGAATTCTCTCTTCGATTTTAACCAATACTTAAATATCATTCGAGCAGAATTCATTAAATGATTGACCTTTGTTAATTTTAGTTTAAGATTTTTAATATTTTAATTAAACTAAATTTAATTATTGGCTTATTTCCATTTTATTAAATGACTGAGCTCCGATTAATATCAAAGTAGTTCCAAAACCAACTGTAACTAATAGATCAAGCCAAAATGGAAAGTAAGATACACCTAATAATACAAATCGGAACAAATCTACACTATATGTGAATGGGTTATATATCAAAATCTGTGTAGGAAGTGGTATTAAAGCTCCTGAAAGCCACAACATTGGCATAACTATGAATGTCTGAATTAATCCAAAAGATTGCATATCGCGCAGACGGGTACTAATTGTTAAACCTATCCCTACTATTCCAAGACTTGCTAAAAAAGCTACTGGTAATATTAACATTACACGCCAAATTAAACTAAGGTCATAACCAAAATATCCAAATGCTACACCTAATGCAATTATAATTACGACTTGTAACATTGTTTGTAATGCAACACCTACTGTCCTTCCAAGCATAAGCGTTCTACGACTCACAGGAGCCACCAATAACTCTTTCATAAACCCAAACATTTTATCTCTGAAAATCGACATTCCACCGAATATACCTGTAAATAAAATAACCATAGCTGCGATTCCTGAACCAACTAGTGCTCTAGAGTCGACGCTTACTCCCTGAATAATGGGATTGGATGATAACAATGAAAACCCCATACCAAATACGAAAAGAAATAATAAACCTTGAGCTAATGATGAAATTACTCGGGATTTGTTTCTCCAGAAACTCATTAATTCTCTTTTTGCTAATATCCATACTACGTTATAATTTATTTTTGTTTTTACATTACTTAAATTAGACATTTATCATCACTTCCTTAATTGCCTCATTTGAATCATTTTTTTTACATCTTTTGAAAAATTTGAAGATTCTTCCCTTATTGCAGTCCCTACATAATGGATGAACACATCTTCCAAGGTTGGTTGATGCATATGCACTGTTTTTATATTCAATTTGTTATCATTGATATTTTGAATGATCAGTGGTAATTGTTTTCCACCATTCTCGCAAGAAATCGATATGGAAGGATCTAATTCCTCTTCCTCTTCTCCATATTCTCCCTTCTTTATTTTTATAAGTTCTTGTTTTATATTTTCTGGAACTTCTTCCAATAGGTTGTCATCAAACATGTTTGCGATTTTTTTCTTCATTGCCAATGGAGCATTTAGAAACATTCCAGTTGCCATTGGCATCCTTTTCCAAGCCTCTATCAATTTCTTAGGATCTGACATAGTTTCTCGTATCCTTGCTTGTATCATTGCAGGGTCGACATTGGGCATACCTTTAGGTACTTGTATATTAGGCATGATATCTTGCTGGTCTTCAGATGAGCCCATAGTAACATTTTTTACACCTGGAATCTCTTTAATTTGCCTTATTACCATCGGAATCTTAAAGGGTTCATCAAGATTTTCAAATTTAATATCTATGACATCTCCAGATAATTGATTTTTAAGGTTTTCAGAGGTGTCCATCGCAATAATCTTTCCATGATCCATGATACATATTCTATCTGCTAATTCATCCGCCTCTTCCATGTAATGGGTAGTGATTAAGATTGTTATTTTTGTGTCACTCTGATTTAATTCTTTAATTTTTTCCCATATTTTTCTACGTGTTTGAGGATCTAAACCTAAAGTGGGTTCATCCAAAAAAAGAACTCTTGGTTCATGAATCAATCCACGTGCGATTTCTAAGCGTCTCTTCATACCCCCAGAATAATTTTTAACAAAAATATCAGCTTTATCCTCAAGATCCACTAATGTTAATACTTCGCGTATTTTATTTTGCCTCTCCTTTTTAGGCATCCCATAGAGAACGGCATGAAATTCTAAATTCTCCCAAGCTGTCATATCCCCATCTGATGATGGTTCTTGAAAAACAATACCAATACTTTTTCTAACTTTACCAGGATCTGTGCTTACATTATAATTATTTACAAATGCTGTACCCTTTGTTAAAGATAATAAAGTCGCAAGTATGCTTATAGTTGTAGTTTTCCCAGCCCCATTAGGACCTAATAATGCAAAAATTTCACCTTTCTTTATGTCGAAACTAATATCGTCTACAGCTAGAACATTTCCTTGTTCATAGACTTTAGTAAGATCTTTTACTTCAATAATACTTTGATTCATTTTTTACTACCTTTCAAATTTTCATTTAATTTTTCTATTTTTTCCTCAATCCTTTGAGATTGTTCTTCTAATTTTTTAATATCTCGCGATATTCTCAATTTTTGGATTTCTAAAAATTCTAATTGTTCATCATCCGATTTCTCATCTAATCTAGTTAACATAAGTCTTAATGGGCTAATTTTTTGAAAAGCCTTAGGTAAAACTCCTTTTTCATCTCCTAACATTACTGTTTTTAATGTCTCGAATGATTCCTCAATAACTTTTTGTTTCTCTAACATTAATTTTAATGTTTCCTTACCTTTTAGAGTAATTTCATAGATTTTTCTATTTCTCCCTTCAACTTGTTGTTCATTGTATGTAATTAATTTTTTTTTTGTCATATCTTTTAATACTGTATACATAGTCGATGATGGTGGATTCCATATCCCTAAAGTACGTCTTTCAATTTCTTTGCTAATTTTATAACCGTAGGAAGGATTTTTTTCAAGAACAATTAATATAAGGGAACTAATAAATCCTGTTTTCATAGCATTTTCAAATTTCCCAGCAATTTTTTCTGCCATCTTTTTTCCCTTACTTTTTAAAATATCTCAATTTCTGATATATATCAAAACTTAAAAGGATTATTATTATAAAATATCCATTTTAAAAGAAGGTTTTATAATCTTTTTCTACTAATTATTATTAATTTCAATTCATTTTGAAGATTTAAGATGTCAGAAGTTTATATTATAGATATAAAGGAATCGATTGTGGGAGCAATTAACGAATTATTTTCTTACTTAGAAAAAGCTGGAACACCAATTCTTAAAAGTTCAAAAAAAGTCTATATAAAAGTTAATGGTATAGATTTCAAAAAACATACTTATACGACTCCAGAAGTTTTGGAAGCAGTTATTGTATATTTGAAGAAGAAAGGCGCTGAAGTATACGTAATGGAAAATTCCACACAAGCTAACTTGACAAGAATTGTGTTTACAATTACAGGTTATAAAGAAGTTTGTGAGAAAACTGGAGCAAAAATTATATTTCTAGATGAGGAAGATACATCTCCCTATGAATTTAAGTATAAACCCTCAGTAGAAGAAGATCCAAGAGGATATAATTTAAAAATTTATAGATTACCCAAAACAATTGTTAATATTATTGAGAATAGAGATTCAATTACATATGTAAATTTACCAAAATTGAAAACTCATAGTATGGCTGTTGTAACTTTGGGAATTAAAAATCAATGGGGTTTCCCCCAACATGCGGATCGTGGAAAAGATCATAATTATAATTTACATTCAAAATTAGTAGAAGTTTATGAATTGATTAAACCAGATATTACCATTATAGATGGAATTGAAGGGACGATCCATGGACACTATCCACCTACAGCTTGGGCAGATAAATTAGTAATTCCATTTAATATTTTAATTGGTGGGAGAGATACTTTAGCAGTTGACGTTGTAGGAGCAAGAATATTCGGTTTAACTATAAATGAGGTTCCACATTTGAGAATCGCTTATGAACGAGGATTAGGCGAAGGTGATTTAAACAAAATAAACGTAATAGGCAAAAATATAGAATCATATAATAAAAAATATGAATGGGATCTCTTACAAAAATTTCCTGAAAATGTTAAAATCGTAAAAGGAAAAGATTTAGTATGCAGAGAAGGTTGTCAAAACAATCCACTATCATTATTACAATGCTTAGCTTTTGATTATCCAGAAAAATTTAAAGGTGGTTGGTTTATTATTATGGGGAAAGGCCATGATGAGGACATTATTAACCAGTTAAAAGCAGAAGGCTATACCAAAGGATTAGTAGCAGGATATTGTGCTGTTGAAGAAGTTGGCCTAAAATTAAGGAAAGAATTTGGTAGAAGGAACATTTTTTTTTCTGGTGCTTGTAATAATCTTGCAGACACAACCACTGCTGAACTAAAGTTATCTGGTATGAGTGCTCTCGATTTAGTTCCTTTATCACCTGAAAAAGTAATGGAGTTTATTCAAGAAGCTCAAAAACATGGTACCACAGCATTAATAACTACAGCATTTTAATTTTTTTTTCTTAGTTATTTTTTGAAATAAAGAAATTTTATTAAAGATATTTAACAAATACATTATTGTGGATTTAAGTTCTGTTTATTCTGAGGTAAAGCGACTCTTATCAATTACTGATGATAATTTCGATTTGGAACGTAATATTAATTATTATTTTAACTCAGAGCCAGACGAGAACAAACTTGAAATTATTGGCGATATTTTAAGTTTTATAAACAAATTTTCGATATTTAAAGATAACAAACCCTTCATGAATTCATTATATACATGTATTAATAATACTCTTGAAATTAAACCTGATTGTATTTTTGAATTCAAAGAATTATTAGTTAAAAATTCAATTATGCATTTTGTCCAAGAATATATCAATTATTCTAAATTAAACCAAAAAGATCAAATTTTAGAATTTTTAGTCGATTCACTAGAAAAACTTCAAGAACAACCTTTAATAATGAATCTTGGCTTATTAATTAAACCAATGTATCAGGATCAAGAATATCTCATTAGCTTAGAAGATCTAAAAGAAGTTGAAGTCGCTTATAATATGGTTAATGACATAGAGATCCTGGTTAAAAATGAAATTGATCTCTGGTTTAAAACTCAAGATATTAGTTTAGATAATCAAGATGAATTGTATAAAAATGTAAATCAAGAATTTAAAAATATTATTACTAAATATAACATATCAATGGATTCTAAAAAATCAAAGAAATTAGAATTGGAAGTTATGGAAATGCTTACAATGAAATTAACGATGCTAAGTCTCATGGATCATATTTCTGATGATTCTTTTGAGCCCATTCCTATAAAATAATTAGCTTAAACTCTACTATTTTTTATTAAAAAAAATTCTGGTTCCTTTAGTTTAAAACTTATTTATAGAATAAACATAAAAATTATTAAATAAGAATTTTGATATTATATTTAAAAAATCTCAATAATTTTTGAAAAGTGAGTATATTGGGTGAAAATGAAAAACCTTTATCTCTTGATGAAATAAAAAAACAAAAGAAACTTGTTGACGACATTTATAAGAAAGAAAAAGAAGAAAAGAAAGCTTATTTAAAAAGTATTGAAGAAGTAAGAAAAAAATCATTTATAGAAGGAAAAGATCACATTTCAAATTTGATAGAGGAGAAAGCATTCAGAATTAATATTCAAAAAGAAACTACTGCTCAATTAAAAGACCTCAAACCAGATATTGTTGGAACGAGAGAAAAAATAGAAAAGTCTGTTGGAGAGAAAGCCTTTCGAATAGAAAAACAACGTGAACTAGATGAGCATCGTATGGAATTACATCCAGATATCGAAGGTACAGCAGAGAAAATTGAAAAATCAATTGGAGAGAAAGTTTTCCATGTAATAAAACGAAAAGAATTAGATGAGCAACGAATTGGGATCCATCCAGATTTAGAAAGTACGGGTGAAAAAATAGAAAAATACATTGGAGAGAAAGCGTTTCGAGTTGAAAAACAACGTGAATTAGATCAGCATCGTATGGAATTACATCCAGATATCGAAAGTACTGCAGAGAAAATTGAAAAATCAATTGGAGAGAAAGCGTTTCGAGTAGAAAAGCAACGTGAATTAGATGAGCAACGAATTGGGATCCATCCAGATATCGAAGGTGTTAGTGAAATAATTGAAAAATCAATTGGAGAAAAAGCGTTTCGAGTAGAAAAGCAACGTGAAATTGATGAAACGCGCATTGAGATGCATCCAGATATTGAAGGTGTTAGTGAAAAAATAGAAAAATCAGTTGGAGAAAAAGCTTTTATGATTAATCGTCAGAAAGAAAGTGTTGCTCAAAGGAAAGAGATACATGCAGATATTGAAGGTGTTAGTGAAAAAATTGAAAAATCAATTGGAGAGAAAGCGTTTCGAGTAGAAAAGCAACGTGAAATTGATGAAATGCTCATTGAGATGCATCCAGATATCGAACGTGTTAGTGAAAAAATTGAAAAGTCAGTTGGAGAAAAAGCTTTTATGATTGATCGTCAGAAAGAAAGCCTTGCTCAACGAAAAGAGATACATGCAGATATTGAAGATGTAAGTGAAAAAATTGAGAAATCTATAGGGGAAAAAGCTTTTATGATTGATAGACAAAAGCAAAGCACCACTCAATTAAAAGAATTACATCCTGATTTGGAAGGTTCTGCTGAAAAAATTTCTACTCTTGTTGAAAAACAAGCTAATAAAATTGAAGAACAACGGGAACTTGATGCACAACGAATTGATATTAAAACTGAAGCAAAAAGTATCGTTAAAAAATTTGAATCACAAGTAGAAAAAATCAAAAAAGACAAACAAGAAGAATAATCATAAATATACTAAATCTGAATATTGAATTTGAATAGGGTGTTTAAATTCATACTTTTTAATCTTTTTTTATAATCTCTAATTGAGGGAGTTATTGCACCATTAAAATTATCAATGAAATTTTTGAATCTGATATAGAAATCTTCCATTATCTCTCGCAGAATCCCTCTTTCCATTTGTAAATTTGTTTTTTTTGTAATTGCTATAGCTAAAAGACGCCCTTCCCTTTCATATAAGATTCTTGTGCCTTTAAAGTTAATTTCTTGAAGTTCTTCATTGTTACCTCCATTCACTTCATTAATAAATAAATTTATTGCATTTAAAAAACTGCTAATTAAATCATCCTTTAAAAAATTCAAGCTATCTGTATATCTATTACTAACAAATAAAGCACCAGTTTCATAATCTATGAAATATATCGCATGAAACCTACACTCTTGAGAATTAAACTTATCAAGTTCAAATCCAAAATTATTTGTAATTTCCCTAAAATTATTTTGAAAACCCATGATTATAGCTTGAATAAAAAAATCAATTTATAGAGATCTTATGTAAAGAAAATTAAATTCAGCTATAAAATACAAATAATATCTTAGTATTACCCAAGTCTTAAATGTAAAAAAATAAAAAGTGCTACTATTAATAGAATTTTTAAGGATTATGAAAGCCCGTAAACATAATTGTATAAACAATATAAAAAAATAAAAATAAATAGAAAAAAACTTTATATATCTTTACTCAAATATAACTTTTAATTACCTTTAGGTTTTTGATGATCATGGAAACAGATAATAGTACTCAAAAAAATAAAATTTCTATAGGACTAATTATAAATGATAATGAATTAAACATTAATCCCATATTTCCTCCTGAAATTAAAGAAGAAATACTAGATTCACCCTATTATTTATTAATTTTCATTTCTCGTGAAGATGTTGTTAAAATAAGCTGTTTTCCGACTAAAAATAAAAATATTAAGAAAATTCTCGTAAAACTCAAAGAATTTTCACCAGATCTCGTAAAAGGAATATCTAATGTGTTAAATGAATTGAACCTAAGTAAAGAAATCTTACACACAACGGGATTATGTTATGAAATGGAAAAATGTTTTTATGAGACTTATTTAATTGGAGATATGGTAGACTCTGGACAATTAACTCTTGATATGATTAAAGAAAAATTTATGTCTGTAGCAAATGTTATTAGTGTTATAATTGAAGAAGTTCCCTCGTTAATATAAAAATGTGAACTCTCAATTATATGCTTCATTTTTATAACCTTTTAAGTTTAAATCTAATCTAAAATCATTAAATTATCCGTGATCTAATGAGAGATAAAAAAACACCACCTCCACCCGCACTCCCTCCATCCTTTAAAATAGGGGACAATTTTTGCCTTTTCCATAAAGGCAATATTCAAGGAGATATCTACACATGTCCCGCTTGTAAAACTAATTATTGTTTGATATGTGCTAAAAAAGCAAAACTTGAAGGAAAGTCATGTATTAAATGTAAACAATTAGTTCTACCATAGTTCATTATTTTAATTCCGTAATCTTTTTCATACTTGCTTAATTGATGATAAGGATCTCCAAGCCTTCCAAAAGATTAACCAAAGTATTACAAAAATAAATAAAGATGTCGCAAAAGTATACCATCCAATAAAAAGATCTCCATAGGGGGGCTTGAAAAAGGAGAAAGGAATTCCAGCAATCGCAAATCCGAATAAGTACCCATATCCCCAGACCCGATTCTTTAGAGCAATAATGACCGTAGGTATAATTGTCGTAAAAATTATTGTTAAATAAGACCAAATCTCCATTGAAGCTAAAATAACCCCCATATTTAACCAAGATATGATAAATCCTACAATTACCCAAATTACTGAAAAGATATCAATTTTAAATTCTGGTTCTGGTCTCCCTACTGTTTGTTCTTTATTGTTGTATGTCATGATTAAATAAAGTATGTTATATAGCATAATTATAAAAACTCTTTTTACTTTTATCTTATCTTATAAACTCATAATTTATAATAATAAAAACCTACTAACACTAACAATTTGATTTATAAATTCCTAATGATATATAAACTTAAGATAAAAATTGAATTTTATCAGAAATAAATATCTATCTAATAAAAATTTTTAAATTTTATAAAAAATAAAAAAAACATTAATAATATGACTCCTGCCTACACCCTGGATTTTTGTCTTTTGGTAGTGTAAATTTTTACACTCTGATTTCGCCCTCCTCCCC
The DNA here is from genome assembly GCA_964409945.1 of uncultured archaeon. Classification (GTDB taxonomy): domain Archaea; phylum Asgardarchaeota; class Lokiarchaeia; order Sigyniarchaeales; family SOKP01; genus Loki-b32. The sequence continues at coordinate 40,249 of CAYPFJ010000003.1, forward strand.
CTATTTTATTTTGACGCTTATTTGCGTCCCGTAGGACAGGAGTCACTCTTTCCTTTAAGATTCTGTTCCCTAATAAATCAAAAACAGATTAAAAAGGAATAATTACAAAAATGTTGGAATTAAATCAAGAAAATCAAGAATTAAAATCAAATTAATTTCCACTTTTTGCTGCAATTTAAAATTTAAAGTTAATGGTTATATTTTCTATTTAAAAATATTAAAATAAGAAACTTAATTTTCAATTTTATTAAGTTTTTTAATCTTTTTTAATAATATTGATAATACTATAGAGATTATTATAAGATTTAAATGATTTAAAAGTTTAATTAATAGAATAACTATTTATTAAAATACTATTTTAAACAAAATACAACAGAGTATAGATTCTTATGACAGAATTAGAGATTCAAACTAATCAAAAGGATGACGTTGAGATTATCCGAACAACTACTAGTATTTGTCCAGAATGTTTGCACCATCTTCCGGCTGAAATTTACGTAGATCCGGAAACAAATTGGGTTATGATGCGAAAACATTGTAAGGATCACGGAGATTTCAAAGATAAACTGTCCATTAATCCTGAAGAATATAAATGGCAACAGAATATTACGAATGAAATTGGTTCTACTGTAAATAATTCTACTCAACCTGAATATACTTCCTCCGGAATTAAAGAAGTAGATAAAGGATGTCCATATGATTGTGGTTTATGTACTAATCATAAAAGCGCTCCAAATATTTGCTTAATAGATATTACTAATCGTTGTAATCTAGCTTGTCCTATTTGTTTTGCGAATGCAAGTGCTGCCGGTTATGTTGTTGAACCTTCTTTCGAAGAACTTGTACGAATTATGGAACATTTTAGATCAATGAAGCCTATTCCTGCGGTTTTACTCCAACTATCAGGAGGAGAACCAACTGTAAGAGATGATCTCCCAGAAATTATCCGTAAAGGACATGAATTAGGCTTTACAGAAGTTATGGTAACCACTAATGGTGTTCGATTTGGGAAATCACTGGAATTTATGAAAAAATGTATGGATGCTGGAATGGATGCGCTCTATCTTCAATTTGATGCTACTGATAACCCTGAAGTATGGAAAAAGATCAGAGGAGTTAACTTATGGCCTCTTAAAAAGAAAGTCATTGAAAATGCTCGAAAGCTTGGCTTTTATGGCGTTATGTTAGTGCCCGTAATCGCGAAAGGGATAAATGATCATGAAATTGGTAAAATTTTAGATTTTGCAAAAAATAATTGTGATGTCGTATCAGGCCTTATTTTCCAACCAGTCGCGTTAACAGGACGTATTAGCTTTGAAGAATTAATGGATATTAGATATACCACTTCTGATCTAAAAGAAGCAATTAATAAATATACCAATGGATCAGTAAAAAAGTTTTACCCAATCGCATTCACAGCAAAGTTTACAAAATTACTAGCCTGGTTTGATGATATGCCACCTTTCAGTATGACGAGCCATAGCGACTGTGGATTCGCCACAATATGTGTCATTAATGAAAAGGATGAGTGGGAACCCATTGAAAACTTTTTTAATGCTGAAGGATTGATTCGATGGGCTAATCAAGTCTGGGATATGGTAGAGAAACAAGAAGTCCCAAAACCTACTGGATTATTGAAAGGCATCAACCTGGATGATTTTGGGCAGATAGCTTCCAAAATCGGAAACTTTGTTGATGATATTACCAGTTTAGGTTATCGACAAATTATGAAGGCATATTTCTTTGCTGGTGCAACAAGATATATTAAAAGTCCAGAAAAGATTCTTACAAGTAAAACATATCAAGCATTTGCTCGCTTGGTAATGGCTCCAAACCTGAAGTCCGCTGGGAAGTTTTTCAACGACCGCAATCTTATGGTGTCATCGATGCATTTTCAAGATGCTTACAACTTTGACCTTGATAGAGTATGCAGATGTCTTGTCCATTACGGAGTTATTGACCCGGATGACCCTTCAAAAGTTCGTGAGGTACCCTTCTGTGCAATGAATACTTTACATCGTCCAATTATAGAAAGACAGCTTGCGATTGCGGGACAAACAGCGAAGAAACCAGAAGTTATCCAAGCTGAAATTGAGAAACTATTAGAAACAATTGAGAAATAATTTATTCTCTTAATTTTTTAACACTATTTTTATTCCATTTATTTAATTTTAAAATTTCAAATAATAACGAAATTACATTTAATTTGGTTTTTACATAAGTGTAAAATACTTCTTAATAAAAATATACTGTGCTATCTTATAAAAATTAGCGGGTGTAATTATAAAATGGTTGAAAGAAAACGCATTATCATTAATTTTAACACCAGTATATGACCTAGAGTTTAAAATTTCTTAATTTTTTTTCTTTTAAACAGTGCTATAATAATCATAGCGATGAAAGTTATGGTAATCAGAAAGAATACATCAAAGCTTGGAATCGTTGGACGATTCTTGCAATAGTTATTTTCAATAAAATTACCTTCACAGTGAAGTTGACTAGTGCAAACTAGATTTCCAATGAATGTATTTTCCGTTATGCTGTTAAAACTACTATACGCTAATTTTATACCTGCCCAACCATTATTATTTGCAGTGTTTCCTGAGATTATACTATTGTTACTACATTCTAATATTATACCCACATATTTGTTATCGCATGCGGTATTGTTCAAAATGCTATTACTATGGCTCTCTTGTAAATATATGCTCGCATGATAGTTATTGCTTGCTGTGTTTCCTAAAATGGTATTATATTCACATGAACTCAAAAATATCCCTGTGTGTGAGTTTCCATTTGCTTTATTTCTTGAGATGTTATTATTATTACTATATTCCACAAAAATTCCATCATGGTTAAAACTTACCATATTATTCGATATGTTATTATAATTACTATATTCCACAAAGATTCCATTATAGTTATAACTGACCGTATTTCCTGAAATGGTATTATTATTGCACCAAAATAACGTTATTCCCTGGGAAGCATATGAAATATTTAAATTCGATATTATTGATTTATTACAATTAATTAAAATAATTTGCCCTGGATTTGTAAAATTGGATGGACCTAAATGTATTTCATTTATGTAATAATAAAGTGGTTTTCCATTCACTAGATTTGATACATCAATGTTATGAGAACCCACTTCTTCAATTGGATCATCTAATACCAATCCACATTCAGTCATAGAATTTCCTGTAATGGTATTATTATAACAAGATCCTAATTCTATCCCATTCACTCTGTTATAATTAAGGATATTTCCTGAAATTGTATTATTAGTACAAAACCATAAAGTTATCCCATAATTATTAAAAGAGCAATTATTATTAATTAATTGAGAATTTTTTACATTTGATAAAAGGATCCCATAATTATTACCATGGATAATACTACAATTCTCAATCTTGAAATATACATCAGAATTCTCAATAAAGATACAAGCATCCATAGATTCAATACCCATTACCCGATCTTCTATGACATAAGGTTCTGAATAAGTACCATTCCCCGTACAATTTTCCGCAGCTTTAAAGGCAGCCCAACCTAAATTACCATTAATATATATATATTCTAATATTTCTGAGGGGCTCGCTTTTCTGCAATCTAAATTAAGTTTATCTCTATATTCCATTCTTCTTTCTATAAAAGTGAGAAAGTGGTTAACTATAGATGAAAAAGCGAAAAGGATTCCTAAAGCAATTATAATTACTACTACTTTTTTGATAGGGGATTTCATTTTAATTTCGCTATATTAGTAAAATATATCCTTTTACTAGTTAATATTTAGGGTATTTTTCCTTAAATAATTTTCAATCTATTATGAAATAAATCATATTATTTTGTCATTTCATTAATACTCAAAAAAATCGGCTTTTAACTATTAATTTAACCACTAATTAAGATATTTTCCTTTGAATAGATAAATGCTAAGCATCTAACTAATAAAACCAATGATATTGTGGTTTAACATTAATTCAGTTAATCATAAGAAAACAATAGATGAACACACTTCATAGAACAATAATAGAAAGACAACTTACAATTGCAGGAAAAACTGCGAAGAAACCAGAAGTTATCCAAGCTGAAATTGAGAAACTATTAGAAACAATTGAGAAATAATTTATTCTCTTAATTTTTTAATACTATTTTTATTTAATTTATATAATTTTAAAATGTCTGAAATGTAAATTGATTTCTGATAGGTTTAAAAATTTTTATTTTTTTTTACATTATTGTTAATTTTAAATTTAAAAATTACACAAATCTATATAAAACAAACCATCATATAATTATGTGAAATCAAAAATAAGGTGAATTTATTGCCAAAATTAGAAAGAAAAATCAAAATTGAATCTACTCCTGAAAATATTTATAAAATTGTGACAGATGGTTTGAATACTCCGAAATGGAACCCTAGCGTAACAGCAGTCACTCCAATTGATGATGAAAAATTCCTATTAGACACAGATCTAGGGGGGATCACAATAGTTAATACTCAAAATGATGAAAACAAGAGTACTATATGGTATACGGAGAAAAGTGATATGAATTCAATTGGATATATTTTAACTCCTAAAGCTTATCAAACAGAAGTAACAATTTGGACAGAATTTGAGGACAAGAAACTCTCAAAATTATATAAAAAGACAGCAGATACGATTTTAGATGGTCTAAAAAAGTATGTTGATTATATTGAAAAAGGAGGAGAACCAAGTTTATATAAAAAATGGGAAGTCTTAACAACTCCCTAAATTCAATTTTTTCTTAAATCTATGTACAGCAAAATCCTTATATAAACTATAATTTTTAAGAAAATATTTTGTGATTTTAAAAATAATTAGATAATTTTCCAGCGAGGTCCATTTGGTGTATCTTCAAGCTGTATGCCTGTTTCTCTCAAATTATCTCTTATCTCATCACTAATTGCATAATTTTTTTCTTTTCTTGCTTTTTCACGAATGCCTATAATTACATCCATTAGTTCATTTAACTTTATATCTACACTTTCTTCTTTCTTAGAGAAATCAAGACCGAAAATATTGAGAAGTTCAAGAAGGGTATCACGTGCTGTGACAAGGATTTCTTTTTTATTCTTCAAGGAACTATTGATTTTTTTAATAAATTCATAGATAGCTGCAAGAGCTTTCGGATTGTTAAAATCATCATCCATTGACTCCTCAAAATCACTCTTAACAGTTTTGATAGCTTCTTCAAGAGTTTCCTCATTTCCTCCAGAGGAATGTTCAATTGCGGTTAAACAATTTCTTATTTTTTCAATATTATTCTTAGCATTTTCAATAACTTTAGGATTCCAATCTACTGCAGACCGATAATGACCGGATACGAGACCCATTCGTACAATAAGTCCACCATGTTCATCAATTAATTGTCGGGCTGTGACATAATTTCCAAGACTTTTACTCATTTTTTTTCCATTTAATGTTATAAATTCTGCATGCATCCACCAATTAACAAACTTTTTTCCAGTAGCGGCTTCAGATTGAGCGATTTCATTAGGATGATGAGTAGGAATATGATCAATTCCTCCACAGTGAATGTCTAACGTTTCACCTAAGAATTTCATGCCCATCACTGAACATTCAAGATGCCATCCAGGATACCCCTCACCCCAGGGTGAATTCCATCTCATAATATGGATTTGATCCCCCTTTCGTGCGTTTAACCATAATGCAAAATCAAAATAATTTTTTTTCAAAGGATCCTGAGCTATACGTGCCTGAGCTTTCTCTTCATCAAGTTTTAATCTTGCTAATTTCCCATAATCTTTAAATTTCTTAGTATTAAAATACACATTACCTTGTACTTCATAAGCATAACCTTTTTCTATCAAAATTTGAATAATTTGAATCATATCAGGAATAAGAGCTGTTGCTCTCGGGGAGATATTTGGTCTTTGAATATTTAAATCATCAATTACTTGCCAGTATTCTTGAATTTGTTTATCAACAAGTTCCCAAGGATTAATCTTTTGTTCTCTCGCTCTTTTCTCAATTTTATCTTCACCTTGATCTTCATCATCTGTCAAATGACCAACATCAGTGAAGTTTTGGACGTGGAATACATCATAACCCTTGTATCGTAAGTATCTAATAACTACATCCCATGAACTATAAGTTCTTGCGTTACCGATGTGCACATCATCATATACAGTCTGCCCACAAGTATAAATTCTAACTCGACCTTCTTCTATAGGTTTAAAAACTTCCTTTTGCTGAGTCATAGTGTTATAGATTTTAAGCATAAAATAATAAAGACTAAGTAAAAATAAGAATTTTACGGAAGATTTTAAGATCTGTGTTCTTCTTTTTTAAATATAAGTTAATCCTTTAACTCAATGTTGACCTTAACGATGGTATTTTCAATTTTTAAATCCTTTATAACTTCTTTCCCTTCCAGATTTTGAATGATTGAATCCGCTTGTATCATCTTCTTTATTTTCTCCTTATGTTTTTCAAGAGCTTCTATTATCTCTTTATTACCTGTTTTCAAATACAAGTTAATTCTATTTTTCGTTGATAGATTGAGTTTTTTTCGATAATTATTCAAATGCCTAATTAAATTTCTAGCTATGCCTTCTAATTTTAACTCTGGGGTAATATTTGTGTCTATTTCTACTAATAATTCAGATTCTTCTCCTTTTTCGATATGTACATTTCTCACATTTATAGCTTCTGCTATAATATCTAAATATTTCTTTTCAAGATTTGCTCCTTTTATTGTAACCCCATTTAGAACCTGCCTAACTGGAATTTTAGAATTATCTCGTAATTCTAAGGATCTTTTTACCACTTCCATTGTTTGTTCCATGTTTTTTAGAACTTCGCTTTTAATCAATGTCTCATCAAATTCTGGCCAAAACTCTAAATGGACGGATTCAAAATTTGCACTCCCTTGTTCTATCAATTTCTTATATATTATCTCTGAAATAAAAGGAGTTAAAGGAGCTAAGAGTTTTGACAAATTATACAGCGTATATGACAGTGTATTCATCGCTGATAGTTTTTCATTTATAATCTCACTTTTAAATCGATTTCTACTGTGTTTGATGTACCACGTAGACAGATCCTCAATGAAATCGAAGAATAATCTACTCGCTTCTGCTGTGTCATAATCATTCATGAGTTGTGTAATATCCCGAATAAGTTTATTCAATAAACTGACAATCCATTGATCTAAAATATTATCTGAATGTGTTATATCAATAGTAATGTCATCAATATCAATCAATGAATAGAACTTTAGAACATTAATTAACAATAAATTAAATCGTCGGTAAACCTGTTTTACAATTTCTTCTTTAAAATTTAAATCTTGTGCCCTCATCAATTGGGATGACAAAAGATATACTCTTAAGGCATCTGCTCCATACTTTTCAATCATTACGTCTGGATCAGGGAAATTTCTTTTGGATTTTGACATCTTCGTTCCATCTTCAGCAAGTATATTGCCATTTACAACTACATTTTTAAATGGAATATCATCAAATAATAAGACAGATATTACATGCATATAGTAAAACCACGCTCTAACCTGTCCAATATACTCAGAAACAAAATCACTTGGAAAGTTATGCTTAAACCATTCCGAATTTTCAAATGGATAATGTTTTGCAGCATATGGCATTGATCCTGATTCCAGCCAACAATCAAAAACCTCTGGTACACGGGTCATTACTTTACTGCAACTGGGACATTTAAGATGGATCATATCAACTATATGTCTATGAAGATCTAAATCATCAGGGACCTCTTCAACTGCATTTTCCTGTAATTCGTTAATGGATCCAATGACTTTAATTTGTTTACATTCTTCACATTCCCAAATGGGCATAGCTGTAGCCCAAAATCTATTTCGTGAAATACACCAATCAGGAGCGGTATTCACTATACTTTCATATCTTCTAGAAATCTCTTTAGGATACCATTTGATCTTTTCATTAGTTTTTAGAAGCTTCTGTTTTATTTGCTGAATGTCTATAAACCAGGCATCAAGAGCATTATAAATTAATGGAGTATCACATCTATAACAGAATGGATAAGAATGTGAGTAGTCTTCTGAACTAAATAAAAGATTTCGTTGTTGCAAATCCACTAATACTTGTTTATCTACATCTTTAAACCATAATCCAATCCAATTTCTTGGACCTTTGGCTAGATTGCCATGTTCATCAATATGCTGAATTATAGGTAAATCATATTTCTTAATCATTTCATAATCAAATTCTCCATAAATTGCTATGTGTATAATTCCTGTTCCCTCATTAGATAATACCTCATCACCACCATCAATAACAAAATGCCCTTTTTTGTTGGTATCAAGAGAAATTTGATATAAAGGCTTATATTCTATATTAAGTAGGTCTTTTCCTTTAAATTCATTAACAATTTCATAGTCTTTTTTGATTATATCCAGTTGGTTCTTTATCAATATTAAATACTCATCATCCAGCTTTATCTTAACATAATCTTGCTCACTATTTACAGCTAAAGCTACATTTCCAATTAACGTCCAAGGCGTAGTAGTCCAAGCGGGAAAAAATGTCATTGATTCTTCTTTCAATTTGAATTTTACTGTTATTGATTGTTCACTAATATCTTTATAGCTATTATCCATCGAAATCTCGGAATTCGAAAGTGGTGTTTCACAACGAGGACAATAAAATAAAATTTTCTTACCTCTATACACTAAACCATCATTGTATATTTTTTTAAAAATGTACCATACGGTTTCCATATAAGTATTATCCATGGTTTTATAAGAATTATTGAACTCTATCCACTTACCCATTCGTTCAACGGTTTTTTTCCATTCATTTGTATACCAAAGCACTTTTGATCGACAGAATTCATTGAAAACATCTATACCCATCTCGTATATTTCATTTTTTTGCTTCAAATTAAGGGCTTCTTCACATATACTCTCTATTGGCAAACCGTGACAGTCCCAGCCCCATCTTCTCTCACAACGATACCCTTTCATTGTCCAATATCTCGGAAATACATCCTTAGTTATAAAACTTAAAATATGACCATAATGTGGTAATCCCGTTGCAAAAGGAGGTCCATCATAAAATACATATGGATTATCCTTTGGTCTTTGTTCGACACTTTTTTCAAAAATCTTATTATCTTTCCAAAATTGTATAAGTTCCTGTTCTTTTTCAATATATGAAATAATTAACACCTAACTTGAGATTTTTTTATTATCATTAATTATTCTAATTTAAATACATTATAAATAAAAATTATTTAACATTAGGAAGATTATATCGCAATTCTAAGTTATTTTATTCATGAAGTAGGATGTGGAGTAAAAGCTATGAGAATTCACTTCACAAATAAATGAAGTTAGATAATAATAATCGCGGATATGATCTTTATCATATTTTGTGCAAAACCTAAGAATTTAGTATTTTTATTCATAGCATCCACATCCACGTTATATTTTAAATATAGTAAAATAATCTAAAAAATATTTCGATATTTTCTAGATTTATTTCATCATTAATCTAAAAATATATAATTATGAGCAATTTTTCTTTTGTCCCTTCCAGCAAGAATATGAATATGTTTGATTGTTTTAAGTGAGTCTTTACTAAAATTATCAATTGGGATATAGATCAGTTCGCGATTTTTAATTCCGGCTAGTGAGTAGAAATATTTACGAGGTGGTTCCTTTGCTACATAGGCTATGTACCTTTCTTTTGAATAAATAATAGCAGCCTTAAGTAAGCGCTCTGCTTTATTCTTAGTATCTTTGTATTTATAATCCATATGTGGATCAAAAATGGATCTTAGAAATAGTGCTGGAAAGATTGACAATAATCCTCCAACTTCTACATGCGTAATCCCTGGACCAATAACATAATCTCCTGGATTTGTTGCATAGAAAGCCATATCACTCTCCCTCTCATGTTCTGCCCACCAAGTCAATTTATACGGATATTTTTCTATTTCTCCATCATCCTTATCAAATATCACTACAATTGTATCGGTTTTACCTTGAATCTGTTGAATATTCTGCACATAAATCTTCTTTTTAAAAGCCCAATTCCTAATAGTTTCCTTAATTGCAATTCCATCCATTAAGCTAGATTTGAATTCTTCTATTTTAATTCTCTGATTTTTTAAATTTTTAATTGTTTTTTTTCTTATAAAAGCAAAGTAGTCTTCTTCTAAAATATCTTCAGGAGGCCAAGAAACTGTATAATCTTTACCTTCTTCCCATTTATCTCGCCATTCACCTGGATATTTTTCTTCAGATTTTTGTTTTAAAGGTACGTTTTTTTCTTTTCCATAGCCATAAGGATGATGTCTTCTTAATTTTATATACCGACCACTTGGATCATAACCACCTTCTATATTCATCTTCAATGTTTCATAATTATCACTTTCATCATCATAGGGATATTTTGTTGCTTTTTCCATAACTTTCCAAGCATAATCATCATCAATAATATTCTTTGAGGCAATTAATAATTGATACAAATTTGGTAATAATCTTTGTTCTGATAATGAGAGATTTCTTGAATATTGAAAAAGAGTTTTTAATTTATGAAGATCTACAAATTCCTTGTATTCCTCTTCATACTCATATTTAGATTTTAATAAGATCTTCCTAATATTTTCAATCTTATTATAGGAATTCAGAACTTTATAAACTTCTTCGGGAGTTTCGATATTTTCTAATTTTTCTTTTGAGAACTTCTCTCGAAATTTTAACCATTTATATGTATGATAGGGTAATTCTCCTAAAAGAAACCTAGCATCAGAACAATTAATATTGTAAATTTTTACATATTTATGAGGAATTAAATCCAATTCCACATCTCGAACTTTTTTTGGATTGTCTAAATAGTATCTCACGTCTTCCCAATGTGCCATACCAATAATAAGCAGAATCCTATGATATAATGGTGCCATCTTTAAAAGATGAGCTGCCATATATTTTTCTCTAAGAATATCCTTTTCAATATAATCATAATCTTTATCAAAATTTTGTTGATTTTTGAGAAAATCCTCTAAATTTGTCTTGTCTTTAAGAGTTTCTTTTTTGTCCTTGAATTCTTCCGTAAAATGTTTTGATATTTGCAGATAAAACTTCTGAAGACCAATTTGATTAATCGCGTAATCATCCGGAAGCTTGAAACTTGGAGGCAAATACTCAGAGACAGATAGATCGATGAATTCGATTGGAATATTGTGTTTGAGACCAATTCGTATACCTTCTATTATAGAATCTCCTGGATCTATTGGTATATAATTCATTCTTTTTGGATTTAATGTATCAGCATATCCAATTAAAGATAAAAAAGGTAATCTCTCAATTGCCTCTAATACTTCATCTTGCATATTATTTGGCAATTCTACAGCGATTACGTCTGGAAATACTTTAAATAAAGCTGTACGTACCAATTTCGCAAATTCTATACGAGAATGAAAAGTTGGGATAACATAGATATTTTTATATTTTACATAAGGTTCTTTGATCATTTGAAATAATAATACTCTTTCTTTTGTATCTAATTCAAGTTTACCTTTAGTTTTTTTTGTGTTTTCCTAGATATCTTGGTGTCTCTTTTAAGTATTCTTTATAAACATCACCGTATTTGGTGGATAAAAATTTTTCCTCAAGTAAAACAGTCCAGTGAAAATAAGGGATAGTTATAATAAAATAAATTAAGAAAATAAAACTCCAGATAGATTCAGACCAACCCATTAAGGTCAATCCTAAATAATTAATTGTCGTTCCAACATAAATTGGATTTCTTGAATAATGATGAATTCTAGATGTAGTCAAACCCTTATTGTGGGCAAAAGAATACAATGCAATCTCTCCTATGATTAAGCCCAAAATGAAGAGTGAAAAGCCAATATAAAATAACAATCCATAATTAACGGGAACAAAAAGGCTAATAGCTAAACCTCCAAAAAGCCAAAACAGAGCGATTACAACAATTTTTTTATCAGCAAATAAAAATTCTGGATCATCAAAAGGCTCCCCTCGTTTATGATTTGCCCATACTTGTGTTGAATATGCAATAACATAACTAATTCCATAATAAATCCATAAATTATCGAGAATTGACGTAATAATTCACTCAAATTTTTCTTTGTTTATTATCCTTTAAAAAAATTATAGATTATTACTGTTCATTTTCTACTTTTTTTGCTTTTCCAAAATATCTTGGTGTTTTTTGTAAATATTCCTTATAAGAATCGCCATATTTGTTAGATAAAAATTTTTCTTCAATCAAAACACACCAGTGAAGGAATGGAAAGGTTATAAGGAAGTATATGAAAAATATAATACTCCAAATTGATAATGACCAACCTATAAGAGATAAACCAAAATAAAAAATTATCCAACCTATATAATTTGGATTTCTTGAATAGCGATGAATTCTTGTTGTTGCAAGTCCTGCCTTTTGAGCAAAACTATAGAATGTCGCTAATACAATGATAAATCCGATAAAGCAGAATATTAATCCGATATAGAATTGAAGCCCAAAACTTACGGGTACAAAAATACTAATTATAAATCCTCCAAAGAGCCATATCAAGGATAATATAAACATTTTTTTATTACTCATTAGTAATTCAGGGTCTTCAAAAGGTTCTCCTCGCTTTTTATTTGCCCATATTTGAACAACCATAGCAATACCGTATCCGATAGCATAATAAAGCCATAGATTAATTGACATGATTATTTAAACCAAATTGTTTTTCACTTTTATTTTTTACCCATAATCTATATATAACTTTTTCTTTTTTATTAATTTTTTTGAACCATAACAGCCTTTCTTCTATTTGAGAAAACGGAAAGCAGAATAAATTCTTTTACAAATTTAATTTATTTTTCTTTTTAATTGTATAATATCCATAAGATTAAATTTAAATTCAAAAGCTCATAGAAATGAGTCAATGATAAAAATTTTTTTCCAATGTGAAACCAGGAATTAAAGTATATATTTTTTTTAGGAATTTTAATCATTTGAATCTTTATCAGTCTTTTTTACAAATTTATTATAATAATCATTAACTTCATCAAGGTCTCTAAATACTTTAAATGAGATTGATTCACTCTGTTTTTTCAAAAACTCTTCATAATTTCCTGGTAAGTATTTTAATGCAGCTTCTTCTAATATTTGAATTACGACATTTTCTAATGTACTCTTTTCAATTATATCTTGATTTTCTTTAATCAACAACCTTGATTTAATATAATATCTTAATATATTAATCCCATCTCTAACGGTATAAGGTTCATCATGTACATGAGCGTTCTGAAGGAAATTTACGCAATATTCTAATATTTCATCTGAAGCAAATGGTAAATTGTACTTTAAAATTTTAAGTTCATCCATTTTATTCGGGAATTCTATTAAAATACGAGGATTCAATCTTGACATTATATATTCTGGGATTTCATATGTACTAGAATCAGCGTTCATAGTTACACATAACCGGAATTCAGGATGTGCATAAATTCTTACACCCGCAATAATACTTTCAACATAACGTCTTTTATCCATCAATGGTGCTAATGACGCCCAACTTTTTTCACTCATCCTATTTCCCTCATCCAGTAAACATACTCCTCCTTTTACCATGGCAGACACTAAAGAACTAGCAATATAAACTATTTTATTATCTGAAGCAATAACAGGACTGATTAGTAGATCTTCGGGGCGGGTATCCATTGTACATTGAAACATATATACATCTTTTTCTAATCTTCTTCCAGTCGCATAAGCAAGTGTCGTTTTGCCTACGCCTGGCTTTCCTAAAATTCGAGGATTGAGAGGTAAATCATCCTTATCGACAACCATCCATGCTGCTTTTAATTGGTTAATTAAATCATCATTTCCAACCCATTGCATATCAACATGAGCTGGTTCAGATAAAAGTAATTCTATGTCTGAAATTGTTACTTTCTCGGGCATAATATTTCATATTCCTATGTACTAATAATGGTTATAAAAGTTCACTATAATTAATTTTTCGAATTAAAATTGATATAATAATTCGTTGCAAAAACATAAAAATCTCTTCTTTAGCTCAAATATAAAAGAAATGAATCTATCTTAACTATAACATATTAGAAAGGATTTATCGAGTAATGATGTCTGGGGATCATCAAAATTATATTGTACTCAAAATAGCTCTTCTTGGGGATATTGCAGTCGGAAAAACCTCTCTGGTTGACATGTATACCCAACATCGATTTAAAGAGGATTACAAACCGACTTTAGGAGTTTCAATATGTGTGAAAGAATTAACAATCGAAAAAATAAGTGCTCAAATTCGATTGATCATTTGGGATATTGCTGGTCAAGAAAAATATGTTTTGAGTAGAAAAATGTTTTTTCAAGGAGTTATAGGAGCCCTTCTTGTGTATGATATAACCAGATATTCTACATTTGAAAATATTGAATCTAAATGGTTAACAGATTTAAATAAATATGGTGACCAAGATTTAGCTTATATTTTAATTGGAAATAAGATTGATTTAGAAGATTCAAAAGTGGTTGCATCTAAAGATGGTGAAGCGCTAAGTGAGAAAATTAACGCAAGTGCTTTTATTGAAACAAGTGCTAAATATGGTGAAAATGTAGAAAAATCCTTTGAAAAATTAGTCTTTCAAATATTAAAGAATGAAGGAATTGAAATTTAAAAAAAGCTGAATAAATATGAAGAGCCTCGAAACTAAAACTAAACGAGTTATTATCGGAAAAGTTGAACCTGAAGAAGATTTAATAGATGCTATAATCGCCATAGTAAACAAACACAGAATTACCTCTGGATTGATTAATTGTATTGGAGCTTTAAAAAAATTCACAATTGGATATTTTGATATTGAATCTAGAAGTTATCTAACTAGGACAATTGATGAGTATGTAGAATTGGTATCTTGTATGGGAAATATATTCTTCAAGAATGGCGAACCAATTGTTCACTTACACATCTCTATAGGAACAAGGGATTATAATATTATTGGAGGACATTTACTCCAACCAAGTATAGTATCAGTAACAGGCGAGGTTTGTATCTTAGAAATTGAAAAAAAGATAGAAAGATCAAATGATTTGAAATTTAATTTATCATTATTAGATTTGTAATGATTTAAAATGACAGAAAAAGATAAGAGAAAATGGGCAATTAAATTAACTGTATTAGGAGATCAGGCAGTAGGGAAAACCTCTTTAATTAAAAAATATGTTACTGGAGCTTTTGAAATGGATTATCATCCAACTTTAGGCGTAGATATAACACTTAAAGATCTCGTTCTCGATGAGATTAATTCTGACGTTCGTCTAATCTTGTGGGATATTGCTGGTCAAAATAAATATGAATTGACTAGAAAAATGTTTTTTCAAGGATGTGTTGGAGCTTTATTAATCTATGATGTGACAAGACCCTCAACTTTTAAAAACGTAACCGCGAAATGGTTAAATGACTTTAAACAATATGGACGCTCAAATGCAATATTTATTCTGATTGGGAATAAAGTAGATATGGAGGACTCAATAAAAGTACAATCTGAAGACGGAATAAAGTTATCCAAAGAGTTAAAGGCGATAGATTTTATTGAAACAAGTGCAAAATATGGTAAAAATGTTGAAAAAGCATTTGAAAAATTAGTTATGCATGTATTAAACAATCTTAGTGGAAAATCAAATTAAAAAAAAATTAAGACCGAAATGATTGGAGATTATAAAGGAATTGTAAAAAATAAGGTTATCATAGCACTACTCCAGGCATATCATGATATCCTTGATTATGATGGAATGAAATCAATTCTAAGAGAAGCAGAAATGATTTATATTAAGGATATAGGAAATCAAAATCCTAATGATACAATAGATTATTTTTCTTTTAAAAAAATCATTTCTGCTCAAAATTGTTTATTATATGATTCTTCAAAACTCCTCTATGAAATTGGAAAAAAAATGGCATTTTATTTATTCCCATTTGGTAAAAGTCTTGAAGAGATAATCAATGAAATTAATACTTCTATTATTACAGATTGGAAAGTTGAAATTTTAGATAATATCGAAAATGAAATAACTGTTCAAGTCGATAGGTGCATCTTCTGTTCTGAGATTGGAGTTCCTTGTGATTTATTTATTGGATTTTTAGTTCATTCATTACAAAAATCACTACCATCAGGACAAATGGTTACATGCAAAAGAGAAAATGAAGATATAAACGATCCAACTCACAATAGTTTTATTGTTAAATTAAAAATTGAGAAAAATATTAAATAATTTTTTGAAGAAGATAATATTAGTATAATTCATAGAAGAAATCCTTATATTTGTAATTAAAAAAAATATCATATATCAAATTTGAAATAAAGTATTAAATATACTTACAACAAAATAATAAATTGCATAATGACAAGAGAAGAAACTAGTGAATTACGTGAATTCGTTTTTAAAATAACTATTTTAGGAGATGCGGCAGTGGGCAAAACTTCATTAATTAGCCAATTTGTAGAAGGATCATTTCAAGAAGATTATAAACCTACATTAGGAGCTAACATTGTACGAAAAGATGTAAATCTTGATAATGCAAGAGTTAGATTAATCATGTGGGATTTAGCTGGTCAAGAAAAATATCAAGTTGTTCGTAGTATGTACTTTCAAGGGTGTCAAGGCGCTCTACTCGTATATGACGTAACGCGCTATAATACATTAGATAACATTAATACGAAATGGTTAAGAGACTTTAAAAAACATGTAAAAAAGAAAGGAGCATTCATCTTAATAGGGAATAAAAGTGATTTAAAAGATCAGAGAGTAATACCTACAGAACGAGGAAAAGAATTAGCTACTAAAATTAAAGCTAGCCATTTTATTGAAACAAGCGCAAAACTTGGAGAAAATATTGAAGAAGCTTTTTCTCTCCTAGTACATCAAATTTTAAGTGATCATGGGGTTAATCTTTAAAAAATTTTAATAATCTCAAAAAACTCTTTTTTGTATCAGCATATTAACAAGCAGACTTTTTTAATATTTTACTATAAAGAAAATTAATCATGAAAGAAACTTCCCATAGAGTATCTAAAGCTCCAAAATCAGCAATTAGAGAGTTATTCGATCTTGCTTCAGGGCGGCCAGATGTAATTAGTTTAGGTATTGGACAACCAGATTTTCCCACCCCAGAACCAGCAATACAAGGAAATATTGATGCCTTAAAAAAAAAAATTACGATGTATGCTCCTACAAGAGGAGTTCCGGAATTATTAGAATTGATAGAAGAAAAAATGCGAAGGAAAAATAAGATTAACACAAATTGGAAAGAAAATATAATTGTTACTAATGGAGCTAGTCAAGCAGTTACTTTAGCATTTGCTTCACTCTTTAATCCAGGAGATGAATTGATTATTTCTTCTCCGAATTTTGTTTCTTACTTTTATTGTGCATTATTTTTTGGTGTTAAAGTAATAGAGGTTGAACGAAACAAAGATTTTAGTCCCAATATTGAAGGAATAAGAAATGCAATCACACCTAAGACTAAGGCGATGTTAATTAATTCTCCAAATAATCCTACAGGTAATATGCTATCTTCAACTGAATTGAAAGAGATTGTTGATATTATTATCGAAAATGATCTATATTTGATAACAGATGAAGTCTATGAGAATTATGTCTATGATGGATTAAAACATATTAGTCCAGCCTCTCTAAATGGTATGTTTGAAAGAACAGTTACCGTAAATGCGATGTCAAAATTATTTTCTGCCACAGGGTTTAGAATTGGATATGCAGTTGCTTCAAAAACTATTATTGATTTAATGGAAAAATTTCATCAATATACAGTTGCAGGAACTAATCATGCTGCACAATATGGTTTCATTGAAGCATTAAAAATGGGTATTGGTTTTTTTGAAGAAATTTGGGAGAGTTTCAATGAACGACGAAATTTAGTTTATAATAGATTAAAAGAAATTGGTTTTGATCTTGTAAAACCACACGGAGCGTTTTATATGATGCCATCAACTGAAAAATTCAATTTGACAGGTTCCCAATTTTCACAGAGAATTATGGAGGAAGAAGCAGTAGCTATTGTTCCTGGAAACATATTCGGGTCATTTTCAGATAATATGGTAAGAATATCATATGCTACTGAAATAGAAAAGCTTAAGGAAGCAATGAACAGAATTGAGAAATTTACTCTAAAATTATAAAAATATTTATTATAAATACGTCTTCAAAAGTGCCGTAGTTAATGAATTAATCAATTCTATACATAATCAACTTCAAATGGCGTTTTAGGGAGTACTTTCGCACCTTTATTTGTAACAAGGGTAGGTGACTCCAGTCGAAGGCCTCCAAGTCCAGGACGATTAAATACTATTGCTGCTATTTCAACCATATTTTCCTCAAATGTTAAATGACCCCAATCTTTCCCAGGTACTACAACGGGGGAAGATTCATTTCCGATGATACCTATTGAGTGTCCCAAACCAAAAAAAAGATCATTGCCATATCCAGCTTTTTCAGCTACTTTGTGTACTTCTTGATAACAATTATCGAACGTGTTTCCTAAATACATATTGTCAATTAGAGCATAGCATAATTGTTCATATACTTCATTGAACTTCTTAAGCTCAGTGGGACATGATCCAAGAACATAATTATGGCTAAGATCTCCCAGATAACATCCATATTCGCTATGTAAGTCTACAAGTAAAGATTCTCCTTCTTTAACTTGTTTATTTGTCGCGGGAGTGCATCCATTAAATGTCCATGCTGTACGATAACCTGAACCAATCTCTTGACTTCCTGTAAAAGTCCATTCATAATTGCTACCTGCTTTTCTCATCGCTAAAGTACCTATTCCCGCAATCTCATTTTCAGTAAATATTTTACCCTCGGGACGTTCACTTAATTCTCTCTTAACAACTTCTTGTCCAATATCAGTGATTTCGGATGCTTTACGAAGCATAGCAATCTCCTCTGGTTCTTTGATAAATTGAATTCTCTCGGTTTTATCATTAAAATCAACAAGTTCACATCCAGGAAATGTTTTCTTTAGTAATTCTGCTTCAGTATATGAGAGCATTTGACCTGTTATACAAATATCTAATCCCAATTCTACCCCTATTTTGGGTGCAGATCCTTTAGGATTATATACCCCTGCTTTTTTAGCTGCTTTTTCTAGTTTTTTTTCAATATAAAACCCTTTAAGAGGGCCCCATCCACTAATATTTTTTAAGTGGCCCTCTGCCCTTATTCTTTCAACATCTAGGAGTACTGTAAATAATTCTGGCTCTCCCATTCCTTCTTTTGGGAGAAAAAAATAACTTTTCCATGGAACAAAACATCCTGTTAGATAAGTAATAGATTTAACACGAGTAAGAATACAGAAATCTAAATTCAGGTCTTCCATAGCTGTTTGATATTTTCTAATATGACCATCCCAATCAATTTTAATTTCATTCATGATAAATTTCTCTCTTATTAATTAAATAATTATAATTAGACAATGTTTTTAATAAAATTTTATAAAATTAATTTAAAACTAGATTTACAAAATACATATAAGAATTAAAAATAGGCAATAGAAATATTAGTTATCTATACAAATCCGTTTGAGATTCCGTGATATTTCTTGATTCAGTTATTTGTTTTGCCATGTTTTCATATCGTTCGAGAATATTCTTTGGTAATGTAGATTTTATTTTAGACAGAGCAAATTCAAAATGCTTGTTTTCGATTTTCTCTAGTTTATCCATCTCTTCTCTTATTGCTTGCATTCCAGCTTCACGGCAAACATTTTCTAAATCTGCTCCACTGTATCCTTCTGTAATCTGAGCAATTTTTTTTAAGGATACATCTTCTCCGAGTGGCATGTTTTTTGTATGAACATTTAAAATATTTAATCGAGAATCAACATCAGGTGCTTCTACAAAAATTAAACGATCAAATCTTCCTGGCCTTAGAAAAGCAGGGTCAACAATATCTGGTCGGTTAGTGCTAGCAATTATTATTATGCCTTTTCGATTTTCAATTCCGTCCATTTCAACTAATATTTGATTTACAATCGAAGCAAAGGTGTGTGTTCCTTCATAATCACCTCTTCCTGAAGAAATTGCGTCAATTTCATCAAAATAAATTATTGAAGGAGCTGCTTGTCGAGCTTTACGAAATATTTCTCTAACAGCTCTCTCACTTTCTCCTACCCATTTGGAATAGATTTCTGGACCTTTTATGGCTATGAAATTTGATTGACTTTCATTTGCAATTGCTTTTGCTAAAAGAGTTTTTCCACACCCCGGAGGTCCAAAAAGAAGGATTCCATTTAGGGGGCGTATACCTGCCTTCTCGAATAATTTTGGATATTTTAATGGCCATTCTACGGCTTCTCTCAATTCTTGCTTAAGATCTTCTAAACCCCCTACATCATCCCATCCAATATCGGGAATTTCAACCATAACTTCTCGCATAGCAGATGGTTCGATAAGATTGGTAGCTTTTATAAAATCTTCATTTTTAATCTTTAATTCTTGAATGATTTCGCTTGGGATTGGCTCATCCAAATTGATTTTCGGTAAAATTCTTCTTAGTGAGAACATCGCAGCTTCTCTACTGATTGCCATGATATCCGCGCCTACAAAACCATGTGTGATTTCAGCATAATTATCTAGATTAACATCCTCTTCCATAGGCATACCCCTTGTGTGTATTTGGAAGATTTCCTTTCTTCCTTTAACGTTAGGAACGCCAAATTCAATTTCTCTATCAAAACGCCCTGGTCTTCGTAATGCTTCATCGATTGCATTAATTCTATTAGTAGCACCTACACAAATTATTTCTCCCCTTCCTCGTAAGCCATCCATTAAAGACAATAATTGAGAAACTACACGTCTTTCGACCTCTCCCGAAGTATCAACTCTCTTTGGAGCAATCGAGTCAATTTCATCAATAAATATTATAGATGGAGCATTTTCTTCAGCCTCTCTAAAAATATCACGAAGCCTACCCTCACTTGCTCCATAAAATTTACTCATTATTTCAGGGCCATTAATAGTTATAAAATTTGCATTTGATTCTTGAGATACTGCCTTAGCCATTAGGGTTTTACCGGTACCAGAAGGGCCATAGAACAATACTCCTTTTGGTGGATCAATATTTAATCGATGAAATAATTCGGGGTGTTTTATCGGTAATTCCACCATTTCTCTAATTCTTTGAATTTCATCAGTTAGACCTCCAACGTCATCGTAAGTAACAACCCCACCAGAGACATTTAAGACAGCCACTCTCTTATTAACTCTTATCATAGTATCTCTAGTAATTTTAACAACCTTATCTGAAGGCTTCAAATTTTCAACGATTAATCTAAGTGTTCCCAATGTTGGTCTTTTTTTCCCTCCAAACTGAAACATTTTCATTATATCAGACATTGGGTTGTCACTATCATCTTTTTGAACAAAAGTTCCTAAAATATCTACAATATCTCCAATTACTACGGGCTTATCTATTAATTTACCCTTAATTGCTTCTGCTTGTCTTTTTAAATCGATATTAGGGCGTGTAGGAGTTAATTCAATCTCAATTGCGGGATATACTTCAGCAAGTTTAACTGTAATATATTCTCCTATTGTTGCTCCCGCATTAAGTCTTTGAAGTCCATCAAGTCTAATGATCCCTTTTCCTCTGTCTTGAACAGATGACACGGCAATACCAGTAGTTTTTTTCTTTCCCCTAATCTCGATAATGTCTCCGGGGTTTAAATCTAAATCAAGCATTATATCTTGATCTATATAACATAGAGAACGCCCACTTCGACTCTTTTCCAATCGTTCAATTCTGAGTTTCGCTGTTTTTTTCATATTGTTTTTTCGCGACATTTTAAACTCATAAAAAAAATCTAATTTTTAAAAAATCTAATTTGACTTTATAAAAAAAAAGTAATTAATGGTTTATTTTCTTTTTCTTTAATTTTTATAATAAAGTAATTATTAGAGATCTTCATTAATTTGGATGTTTAAATTATGTTCTAAATAAAATTTAAATGATTTTGATATCTCTGGTTCGTTTAGAGTTCTATTTTTATTTAGTTTCACATAATTTTTTCTTAATTTAATAATTCTCTTTTTCAATGGTAAATACCTTGAAAGATGTAAAAGTCTTCCTACGTAAATCCTTGTAATTTTATCAAGATTTTCATTATCCAAATTTGAAAATACGCTCTTCATTTCTAAGGATTTAAGTTCAAATTTTTCATTATCCCTTTTTATAAGGATGTTCTCTAAAAAATCCTCTACTAAAGGGTTTAGCTCTGCCATTTGTGAAAGATCATAAACTGCATCCGTAACATCCCAGTTATATCTATTAAAATTATCAAATTTTTCATGAATTTTTTTAATAACCATATTTGGAATAGGTTCACCTCTTTTTTCATTCCATTTCAAACAAATTTCAATGGGAGTAGCTATATGAATAATAAAAAAAAAAATCTTGAGGGTTTCGGTAATATCTCTTAAATCATGTCTCATACTGGAGTAATAGTTTAAATCATCACTAATTACTATGTGCCCCTTTTCTAATTCACTTTTTATTTTTTTAAGGTTCTCTTTTCTAATGATGTATTCTTTTTCATAATCAAATTTATCGTCAGTCAATTTTTGTCTTATTATATCAGGATCAATGATTTTAACATCTAAATTATTATATCTTTTTTCAATTGCAGACTTTAATAATTTTGCAAAGGTACTTTTACCAGAAGCAGGTAATCCTACTAAACAGATTAAAAAATTTTGGTTATCCAAGAAAGAAATCGCCTAAATTGTATTTATACTTATATTCTTTATTAATTCTCGCTTTTGTTGTCTTGAAAAAGCTTTTATTTGTAATTCCCTTTGCATTGCTTCCTTTCTACTTCGATAAGATTCGAAATATTTTAACTCAATTTTTTTCTTACCCTTACAGAATTTAGCACCCATCCCACTTCGATGTTCATGCCATCTCCTATAAAGATTATTGGTGTATCCCGTGTAGTAACTTCTTTTTCCAGTCTTAGCAATAACTTCTAAAATATAAACATAGTATACATCCATATAAAATCCTCTATGTAATAAATCAACATTGTATTATTTATTTTTTTAGGCAATCTCTATAAATTTGGTTTAATTTTACAGGCATGCCTTCAAATATTTATTATATATATTGCGATATCATAATTGATTAATTAAGAAAATAAGAATTAAATTTTTAATAATAAACGATTATTTAATTATTAAGATTCAAATTAGATGCCAAAATAGAACCTATGCCAAACGGGATCTTTTTAATTCGATGGGATATAGTTGAGGGGGGAATGATTCATTTAAAATATCCAGAAGCCCTAGAGATCCCAGATCCAGTTGTTCAACAAATAACAATATCGCATAACTTTACTGAATCTTATATTATTACAGAAGAGAAAAATTGGAACTCGGTTTCTTATTATAATGAACATAAGGAAATGATACTTGTTTTAGTTTTAAGTAAATATGATGATGGCAATGATTATTTAGAAATTCTTGAAAAATTTAATCAAGAGATTGAAAAAGAAACAGACGAAGAAAAATTAAAAGAACATCTGGAAAGTATGTTTCTTATCAGTTTGGATGCATTCCGAACCACTGATGAAGTTATTACAAAATTAAGTAATGAAGTTGCCTTTTTGAAAACACGAGAATATGATTATGAAGTTAAATTCGATTATATCACTAAATCAAATCACTTATCAGTGAAAAGTAAAATATTATTTTTGCTAGCAATAAAAGATACAGTAAAGTTAGAAGATTTTAAACGAGTGATAAACACAAACAAACGATGGTTATTAAATGTTCTTGAAACGCTTGTAAAAAATGAAGTTATAGGATATAACTCTGAGAAAAATTTTTATTTTTTGAGGATATGAATGAATCTAAGATAAAAATTAAAATATTTGGATATGTTCAAGGCGTTTTTTTTCGTTATACTACTCGAAAATTTGCTCGTAATTTAGGTTTAACGGGATATGTTAAAAATATGCCAGATGGAACCGTCTATATCGAAGCAGAAGGGGCTAAAGATAAATTAAATGAACTTTTAGAATTTTCTAAACATGGACCTAAGTATGCTCGAGTAGAAAAAGTTGAATATGAGTATTCACAGCCAACAAATGAATTCAAGGAATTTGATTACATGATTGAATATTAATTTTTCTGAAGAAATTTGATAAAAACATCGAAGATAATATCTTAGTAACACTTTCTTTTAAAAAGGACGGTTTAAATTCTTTATTTATGTCGGTTTTCTTAAAACGAAATGAATATTTAAAGATGTTCCAAACATTAAACCATAATAAAATTAGATTTCAAACACCTTTAATTCTAAGAATGTTTGGTGCTTTGAATAAAATAAACATGAGAAATGAAAATAGGTATATAATATGTAATTTCCTTGACCAATATAGTGATAAAATAGGTCTCAACATAGATATTTATGAGAGTAATAATAATAAATCTCTTAATCAACTACTTCTATTAGCACTTAACAAAGCTAAAGAGTTTAATTTGGTTGAAGTATTATATAATGAATACATTAATTCTATTAATGCTATTAACACAAAGAAATCTATTTGAAAATCTTTTTTGAATTTCCATTAGACAGGATTAGCTAAGCAAAAAAATAAATTAAATAATTAATAGGGATAAAAATTTTTTAGATGAAAGTGATATCTTGATATTCTGAGTCTCCAATATCTTTTCTTGCTACTCCCAATTCTCTAACTTGTTGATTTAGTTTTAATACTGCATCTCTTACTATTTCTTTTTGTTTTGCACCCGTGCACACAATCCTTCCAGTTGAAAAAATTAAAAATACTGTTTTAGGATCTTGCATACGGTAAATTAAACCCGGAAAAACTTCTGGTTCATACATAGCATATTCCATTACAATTGCCGCCATATTAAGATCAATATTTGTATGGAGATCACCAGAAGCTACTATATTTTGAATGGTGATTTCTGGATTAGATAATTTTATACCTGCTTTTCTAATGTTCTTTACTACTTTATCAACAACTTTTTCTGCTTCTGCTGCTTGTCTAAGACCCGTAACTACCATTTTCCCCGTAGAAAATATCAATATTGTAGCACGAGGTTTTTCAATTCTCATTACTAAACCGGGAAAACGTTCAGGATTATATTCAACCTCTGCATGCCTTCTTGCTATTTGATTAAGATCAATTTTTTCTGTAATCTCTACTACTACTGTTGCAACGACATTCTCTATTTTATAATCTAAATCAGTTTCATAATCATATTCTCCTTTTTCCTCTTCTTCATCAGATTCATCTTCAAATTCGTCATCAAATTCTTCATCTGACATGATAATATTAAGTGATAATTATGATTTGGAAATTATAAAATTAAAATATTCTTTATTACAAGGTTTCCTTGTTAATTTTATTTAAATAAATCTTCCTTTATAAAGGTGGTAGATTTAAAAAAGATTACTGCTAAAATCACAAAATTTTGATAGTTGATATTTTACTTGCAAATATTTCTTCTTAAAAAATTAATATAGGAAAAGAAACTATCTAAAATCTTTTTAATGATTTTTAAGCATTTGAAATCTTATCTATAATTTTACTTGACAGCTCAATGAATGCTTCTTCGACATTTTGACCAGTTTTTGCAGAAGTAATAATGATTCCTAAATTATTAACTGTAGCATATTTTTTTGATTCACTTTCAGTTATTTTAATTTGATATTTCAAATCAGATTTGTTTCCTATTAATATTATAGGAGCATCATCTCTAGCTTCTCTAAAACTTTGAACCCATTCATCAAGTTTTTCATAAGATTTTTTATTAGTCATATCAAAAACTAGAAGCGCACCATTGGCACCTTCCAAATAGAGCTTTCTAAGAGATTTAAAAGATTCTTGTCCGCCTAGATCCCAGATTTGAACAGATACACTGCCATATTTGTCAAGTTCCATATCCTTTTTTAAAAGATTCACTCCTAGGGTACTTTTATAATTTTCTCTGAACTTATTCTCGATAAATCTATAAACTAATGACGTTTTACCTACATTTGCTTCTCCAAGAAGCACCAATTTTATAATATATGACATATGATGAACCCTTTTTATTAATTTGGCTTAATTAATCAATTAAATAGAAATTAATTTCAATATTTTGGTTTTATATCAATAAAATATTAAAATTACAATTTTAATTTATATTCAAAATATAGTTTATACTTATTAATAATTTTCTAATAACATTTTAAAATTGATTAGAACACTTTTATTAGAGTCAATAACTTTTCCTAAAAAAATAGTAGCAAAAAAATAAGTTATAGAATTAATCCTTCTGGAAAACGAGCATAAAAGTACAGTAATTCTCACCGGTTTGTAAACTACATCCGAGTTCTTGAGCAAAACAATGACGATCACTTAGGTTTTCCACAACACCTGCTAATAATCCAGCTTCAAATGAACAGAAGCTTCCTGCAGTTTTAATTCCTTTTTTAATTAGATCCTTTATAGATGAATGGTCTTTTAGTTTTAATTGTATAATTTCATCTGTACTTTCAGTTATCTCAACTGATCCAAGATTAAATTCGTTAATAATTCGCTTTAATTCCTCCGGAATTTGATATATATCCTTAACGGCCTTAATCTTTAAGGTACTTCCTAATTCATGTCCTAAATAGTAAAAAATTGCCTCTAGTTGGTGACCTAATGCTAATAAAGCACCAACTTTCATATCTCCAATTGATTTGCCCTCTTTTAAATTTTTTCTCATTTGGGCTAGTATTTTAGAGAGTAATTGCCTATCCATTAATGTTCACTTTATTTTAATATATATTTTATTTTTTATTTTTATTTTATAATTATAATTTAACCGAAGATATAAACGCATAAAGTATCGCATCTATGATTTCTTCTTCTTGAATATTTACGGATATTCTTTTATCAGCTATGATTAATGTGGGTACGGAGGTAATACGATATTCTTGAGTAAATTGATGATTCTCTTCAAGATCAATTGATATTTTTTCTATTCGTAGTTTTTTACCAAACAGCGAAATATTTATTCTCTTTAACATTTCTTCGACTGGTCTGCAAGGAGCACAATGATTTGACGAGAAAAATAAAATTTTTGGATATCCTTGATTGATATCATCAAACATGTTCTATTCTTCTTTATATTTGTTGTATAACTCTTTTATTATTGCCTGAAATGCTTCGAAAACCCCCTGTCCGGTCTTTGCAGATGTATTATAATAACCAAGAAAGTTCCTTTCTTCGACTAGTGTTTTTATATTTTGATCATCTAAATTCTTTTCATCAACTAAATCAGTTTTATTACCAAACAAAATAATAGGGAGATCTCCGGTATATTTTTTGATATCTTCATGCCAATCAACTATATTATTAAAGCTATCTTCATCAGTATGAGAGAATACTATAATTGCAGCCTTACTTCCCTTATAGAATGTAGGACGCATAAAGTTAAACTCGTCTTGCCCTGCAATATCCCAAAAAAATAATTTACAATTATCCCCCTCTATTTCTTCGTCATATTTCGAAAATTGGGCACCTAATGTTTTAATATAATCTTTTTGAAAGCTACCTTGAGTATATTTCTTAATTAAGGAGGTCTTACCAACAGCACCATTACCTATTACAGTTATTTTGAATACAAATCCTTTAGCAACATCATTTTTTCCCATTTAAATCACTCGTTCAATTAATTTTGTTTAATTCTGCTTTTAATGCAATATTTATCAAAAGTATACAATAATATTTTTTTATTTAATTTTATTTGTTATTAATTTATATAAATAATAACAACTCATTTTAAATTTTTACATTGAGATTTATAGTTCAAGATATAAACAATATGGTTTTTTGTCAGAGCTGTTGCATGAATGTGTTTCCTACTCGACCGAGATTTAATATTAGAATATTTGCAATTTTTGCAATATTAATGTTGATTATGTTTACCACAATTACTATAATATCTTTTTCACTTTTATCAGAGATTTTTCTTTTTATCTTTTTCATGTGGGGTTTTTTAATAATCAATCCCTATCTTATATATTATGGATTACAGAAGAAAAATTATTGTCCACGATGTTTTGATAAAGCTTCTGAAAAAAACCTAGAATATGAGCCCTTTGGAGAAAAAGAACCTGAAATTTATAAAGTTTTAGCTCCTTCTCAAAAATCCATAATAAAATGGCATTGTCCCCATTGTGGTAATTCTTTAAATGAAGGGGCACTATTTTGTGGGTCATGCGGGAAAAAGTTTGAAATTCAACGGTAATTAAAACATGGATATTTTAAAAAG
This sequence comes from uncultured archaeon, assembly GCA_964409945.1. Classification (GTDB taxonomy): domain Archaea; phylum Asgardarchaeota; class Lokiarchaeia; order Sigyniarchaeales; family SOKP01; genus Loki-b32. The sequence goes on from CAYPFJ010000003.1 coordinate 68,632, forward strand.
AATAGAAAAACTCATTAGTGATTTTTCAGAGCAAAATTTAAAGATTTCTATTGCTGAAAGCTGTACGGGTGGTTTTATATCACATATGTTTACTAATATTTCTGGAGCATCAAAAGTCTTCGAAAGAGGAATTATTTGTTATAGCAATCAAGTAAAAATAGATCTACTCCATGTAGATCCAAGAACAATAGAGGAATTTGGGGCAGTATCAGAAAATGTTGTAAAAGAACTAGCTAACAATATAAGAATTCTCTCTAATGTTGAAATTGGAATTGGAATTAGTGGTATTGCAGGTCCAACTGGAGGGACGCCAGAAAAACCCGTAGGACTTGTATTTATAGGCATCTCAACTGAAAAAGAGACTACTGTTCTGGAATATAATTTCAAAACAGATCGTATTACATTTAAAAAAAAAGTTTTAGATAAAATTATTCAATTTTTAGAAGAATTTTTTCAGACAGAATTCATTAGGTAATAAATTAATAATCGTTATTCATCAATTAATTTTCCATTCTCCATTATCTCTTTTTTAGTGCCATCTATGTATTCTACTGTTATGTTAGCCTTTGGTTCAGAAACAAAATCCCAATGCATTTGGGATGCTGATGTTCCTCCAAATGAGATATTAAATCCAAAAGCAAGGTGAACACTTCCATTAATTTTTTCATCTGTAAGAATGTATCCAATTGCTTTATTTATAACAGGATTACACCCAATACCTAGTTCAGCAACGTTATAAGTCCTTAACTCTGGTACTTTATTTTCTTTATCTATTTTTTCACTCTGCTTAAAAGCCTCAATTAAGATATCTAAGCCATTATCAGCAGACACCTTATTTATCAATAATTTACCATCCTTAAAACTAAGTTCTATATTTTTCAAAATTTTGTTAGAATACCTCTCAATTGTTAATGGACAAAAAATTTTGCCTTCTCCCTGCTTTTCATTCGGAGGGAAAAAGACCTCACCTGCAGGTAAATTACCTCCTAAGTCTCCTAAAGCAATTTGGTCGTCAGAAAGTAATCCATCATCAAGAATCTTAGCGCGATTTTCTATGGAAACCCAAAAATCTGTACCAAAATCGTCTTTCACATACACTTTCTTAGCATTTTCGAAATACTTTCCTAGATTCTTAGTAATATTAGTTAATTCTTCTGATGGAATGCTCATACCATCAACAATGAATTTTTCAAATAGATCATAATCAATATTATAGAAATTTGCAGCTTTTTTTGAAGGCCAAGCAGCATAACACCACTTTTTCCCTGGTGCATATTCTTCCTTGAATCCATATAATATTTCTCTTAATGGTGCAACTGATTTCTGATAAGCTTTAAGCTTTTCTTTGGGTGCATTATTACGAATCAAAGGATCTTCGGGATACTCAATTACTATGTAAGCATCGATTCTTTTAATCATTTCCAGATAATGTAGTGGCGGGTTTTGTAATGTTTTCACTTTAATTTGATCATCTTGCCACATTGATTCCTCAAAATAATCACTTACAGAGGTAATATGTGGAATTCCTCCTTTTCTAAGAACACTTAAACCTATTTCTTCTAAGAGATCCTGACAATAGATAGCACCTTTTATAAGAATGAATTCGCCTTCTTTTTGTATGTTTACACTTTTGGTAATATTTTCAGCGCATAACTTAATTTTTTCTTTAGTAATCATATCTAAAAGAAATTTTAGATAAATAATATTTTTTATTAAATATATAAAGTTAAATCAATTAGGAAAATGATCAAAGGATTTATTATTTAAAACTATTATAATTAAAATATTGAATTGAAAACAAATATAATAGATAATACTCAAAAACTAAATTAATAAATTTAAAGTACTTAAAAATGGTTGTTCGAGAAGCAGGCTTGTTATTCAGAGGATTTACTTTAGTAAAAAAGAGTTATCATAAAACATCAAAAGGAAAAATAGATACTGATTTGAGAAGTGGTCTGCTTACAGCTATTTTAAATTTTGCTCAATCAACTTTTTCTAAAGATATAGTGGAATATTTTGAAGGAAAGAAATTCTTAATTGCTTTTACTGAAGATGAAATTAATGCTGAAGATAGCTTTGAACCAGAACTTATAATTTCTTATGCTATTTTAGATAAAGAAAAAAGAATTGAAAGGTACATACGTAAAATTATTCACCCATTATTGAAACAAGTATCTAAAGAATTCAAATCATTAAATTCAGGAAAAAATCTATCTGAAGTTTCTCAATTCAAGGTTTTTAAACAAAATTTTGATAGGATTTTTGGAACCGATACTCAGACCATTGATCAAAAGCTAAAAGGAATATTCTAACCTTTAATCTTCTTATTAGTTTTTTTTAAAAACCATAATATCATAGGTAGAGCTATAGTAGCATCAGAAATAACTGTTGAGTATTTAGCTGTTTCATTTATTTTCCCCCATGAAATAGCCTCTCTTAAAGTAGCACCACTTAATCCTCCAGGCTCAGGTCGATCCATTGTGATTTGAATAGCATAGGTAGCAGAATTCGGACTGAATTGTAATGATTGCAAAATAAAATTCTTTGGAACCCCTCCTCCAATAATACATACACCAGCAATCTTTGCATCCCATGCTAAATTTACCATTTTTAGCATATCCGTAAAATGATTTAAATTCAATTTTTGATGGTGAAATCCTAATTGTAATGCCAACCCTGAATCTGTAAATGCAGGGCAAAAAATTGGAATCTGCATCTCAGAACATATTCTCAGAATTGAACAAGAATCCTTAGGTAATTGATCTCCAAGGAATCTTAAAAAAGAACTTACAGACATCTGATTATCTGGTATTTCTAATTCTGATACAAAGTCTTCAATGCCTTCATATACTTTATTTGGCATATAAACATCATAGATTCTGTTGATTTCTTTTCTATGTAAATATTTATCATCAATTTCTTTCGATTCAAAATCTCCTTGTAAGTGATTATATCCTAAAGCTTCGGCGAGATCATGAGTTAAATTAGCACCCGTAGTAACGAATATATCAATAAAACCTTCTTTTATAAAATCATAAATTACTTTTTGCAGTCCAACTGGAACAAGTGCTCCAGCTAATCCAAAAAATTTAACACAATCAGAATTCTTTATCATTTCATTGTAGATTTCACAAGCTAAAGCTAATCTTTTTGCATTAAATCCCGTATCTTTTAAAGAATTTATCAATTCAACAATATCTGTATTATCTTTTATTTCGAATTGATTCACTTTTTTTAAAATTTCTCTAAAATCTTTATCTGACATTTAAATCAATATCTAATGTTTATTTGCTATAAAAGAAATAAGTTCTATAATCAATTTCGCAGCTAAATTGCATGTCATTCTATTTTCTAGATCTAAATTAGGTGCAACTTCAACAAGATCAAATCCTATTACTTCAAAATTTTCAGTTATACTCTTCAATATTTGCCATAATTCACGATAAGAAAATCCACCAGGCATAGCAAAACCTGTACCCGGAGCAATAGAGGGGTCTAAAGCATCAATATCTATAGAAATATACAAATACTTTATACCTGATTTTTTGAAAAAGTCGATTATTTTTTCAATATAGTTATTAAGTCCTTCTAATAACTGGTGAGCACTAAGATATTCTAATCCGTCTTGCTTTACTAATTCTAATTCCGGAATATCAATATCTCGAGCTCCAACAATGAAAAGATTCTTATTATTAATATAATCTAAATCATATATCCTATGAGTTAAAGTTGCATGTGAATATACACCTTTATCCCATTCTTGGTAAAAATCTAAGTGTGCATCAAAGATAAGTACTCCAAATTCTTCTTTCTTGTTAAAATGATCCCCTATAGATTTTATTACGGGAAAAGAACAAAAATGATCTCCTCCTATCATAATAGGAATAATATTTCCATTTTTAGTATATAAATCATTGATATAATTCTTGATTACTTTGAGATTTTGTTCTATATTAACTCTTTCAATGTTTACATCCCCTACATCAACAACTTTTAACTTAGTGATATGATCTCCTAATTCTGTTGTCCATCCAATATCGTTTGTCACATTTCTAATTCTTTCAGGAGCGATTGATGAATTGGGTAAATCGATTGAAGTTAAATAATCCCAAGGTATACCAAAAATTACAAATTGAGTATCTTCATTGATATTATTGCTAAAGTCGAAAAATCTCATTTCATATTCTCTCTTTTTTAATTATATACCTTACATTTTATCTAATGTTTCAATTCCTAAGATATCTAATCCAGTTTTAATGACAATTTGAACACAATATATGAGTAACAATCTTGCTTTTTCTAATTCTTTGTTCTCAGAAATTACTTGACAAGAAGTATAAAATGAATTGAATGCTTGACATAAACTAAGAAGGTATTGAGGGATTAAATGCATATTATATGTTTTTTCAGATGTATCAATAATTTCAGGAAAATAAACTAATTGTTTTATTAAAAATCTCTCTTTTTCATGATTTAATAAATCCCAGTTAATATCTGTACTGATTTCTCTTCCAGATTTTGAAATAATTGACGCAATCCTAGCATAACAATATTGAATATAGGGACCTGTTTCACCTTCAAAGGAAATACTCTCATCTGGTTTAAAAATAAAACCTTTCACCGGATTGTACTTCAAAATATAAAATATTACGGCAGCTAAACCTATTTTTTCAGCTCTTATTTTCTTTACTTTATCAGTTAAATCTGGGTACCTTTTATTTACCTCATTAAATGCAAGTTTTTCAACTTCTTCAATGACGTCATCAGCATCAACAACGGTTCCCTCTCTACTTTTCATTTTACCACTAGGTAAACTAATCATTCCATATGAGAGGTGATAATTATCTTCTTTGAATCCTAACATATCTAATATAGCAAACAGCCATTTAAAATGCTGAATTTGTTCATCAGCTACGATATAAATCGATCTATCATAGTTAAAATCTTCTTTCTTCTTGTAAGCTAGATATATATCTTGAGTTATATAGATAGAAGTCCCATCGCTTCTAATCAAAATTTTATCTTCAAGATTATATTTCTCTTTTAATCTTGCAATAACAGCTCCATTCTCAGTTCTTTCAAACAAGCCTTTTTCTAAGCCCTCAAAAATTTTCTTTTTTCCTTTTAAATATAATTCAGATTCAAAATATTCTTTATCAAATTTAATTCCAAACTTAGTATAAGTTATTTTAAATCCTTCTATAGCCCATTTATTCATTTTATTCCATAAATCAAAAGTTTTTTGATCCCCTGCTTCCCAAGATCTCAGTAATTCTTGAGCTTCTTTATCTAAATTATCATCGTTCATAGCTTTCTCACTATAAAGAACATAGTAATCACCAACAAAATGATCACTCTTCTTATCTGGCTTTTTATTATCTCCCCATTTCTTATATGCAAGCATGCTCTTACAGATATGAATTCCACGATCATTATTTAAGTTAACTTGAAAAACATCGTGTTTTTTATATTCTAATAAATTCGACAGAGATTTACCAAGTACCATATTTCTTACATGGCCAAAATGGAGAGGCTTGTTAGTATTAGGAGAAGGATATTCAACTACTATTCTTTGTTTTTTAGTTTTTTCAAAGATATCTCTTATCCTTCCATAATCACTTTTTAATTCAAAGATATTTTCAAGAATAGATTTTTGTTTAATTATAAAGTTTAAGTATGGACCTGTTACAGTGATGTTATCTATAAACTCTGGGGATTTAATTTTATCTCTTAATTCCTGAGCTATTAAATTTGGTGTTCTTTTTTTAAATTTTGAAAGTTTAAAGCAAGGAAACGCATAGGTATAATCAAATTCTGGAGGAGGTATTTCGATTAATGCTTCTATTTCGTCCAAATTAAGATCTGAAATATATACCTTCAGAATATTAGCCAAGGATCTTTTATCTATAACTTTCATTTTCAGAATCGGGAAAAAATTCTAACACATTAATTTCTAAGTTGAATGAAACTTTTATCTGTTTTGATAAATATATCTAAAATAGCTCATAAAATTTATGTATATGAATTAGGGTTTTATTGAATTATGTCATTTAAAGAAGAGGCAAAAAAGAATTTTCCAGAGTGGCCTATATATGATAAAAATGAAATAAATGCTTTATCAAATGTAATAAAATCACGTAATTGGTGGGGTGGTTTTCCTGGAGATCACCAAGGTGAAAATGTCTGGAAATTCCAAGAAGAATTTGCAAGATTTCAAGAAGCTAAACATTGTATAGCAGTGTGTAATGGAACAGTTGCTATTGAATCGGCATTAATAGCTTTAAATATTGGTATGGGAGATGAAGTAATTGTCTCAGATTATACTTTTGTAGCTTCAGCTTCAGCAGTCATAGCAACGAATGCAGTACCTATATTTTGTGACATTGATCCCGATACTCTCGTGATGGATGTCAATAAAATTGAATCATTAATTACAGATAGAACTAAGGCAATTATTCCTGTCCATTTGGGAGGAAATCCTGTCGAATTAGATAGATTATTAGAGATTGCTAATAAAAATGATCTATTTATTATTGAAGATTGCGCTCACGCCCATGGTTCACGTTATAAAGGAAAAAGAGTAGGTAATTGGGGTGTTGCAGGGACTTTCAGCTTTCAAGCCTCAAAAATCATAACAAGTGGAGAGGGTGGTGCGATTATTTGTAATTCTGATGATTTGGCTGATATAATCTATTCATATATTGATTGTGGGAGAAAAAAGAATGGTTATTCTTATGCTCATTATTCATATGGAACTAATTACAGATTGGGTGAGCTTCATGCTGCATTGCTTCGGAAACAATTAGAAAAGTTCCCAGAACAACATAAATTAAGAAATAAAAATGCTCAATATTTTGGAAATAAATTAAATGAAATTGATGGCATTCGAACTATGAAATTGACTCCTGGAACAGAAGAATGTGGTTATTATGTATATCCAATTGTTTTTGATCCTTCACAATTCGGAGAGATAACTAAAAAAGTGTTTAATAAAAAGTTAAATAACAATGGAATTCCAACTGATGATTGTTACCCCCCTTTACATAGGTTAGATTGTTTTAAAAATATAGACTTAAAGAAAGGAATTGATTATAGTAGAGCAAATTGGGGTGAAGAGAGAAGTAACGATAAGAATTTTCCTGTTGTTTCAGATATCTATTCTAGAAGTATAGAATTTCCTCATGAAACTCTTCTAGCATCTAAAAAGAAATTAGATTGGATAGTAGAATATATTAAATCATTAAAATAAGATTAAATAATATAAATTTTATAATATTTTTAAAAAAAAGTTAAAATTTTTTAAGAAAGAATTTAAATTAATTTCTAATAGCTTAAAATTTAGATGTTGGGAACACAATGACAGAAAAAAAAGACAATCTTATGTTGAAATGGAATGATGATATGGGTCAATTTGTCCCTATCGAATCTGATGCAGATATGGATGAAGGAATTTTTATAGAACTGGTTAACAAGCAAAAATGGCGATATTTCTATATAAAAGGTGCCTTATTAATAACTCGTCGTACCGCGTTAAGAGCCGCTAATGGAATAGCAAAAACGGGGTATGTTCACCCTAAAACGGATTTACGTTATGGTGTTAATTGTGAACTTATAGAAGAAATATCACCATATAAAGATATGTCTGAGACTCTTAGAAAATCTCAACGTTCTTGGTATAAAGGTGAATATAAACAATACTAAATAAAATGATTTTGTTTTATTTTCCTTAACTCTTATGAATAAATTAACACTTAGGAGATTGATTATTGAATCAATTCTTCAATTTTCTTAGTTTTAGCGCTTTTATACATTGTCTCAACTATTTGAAGTATTTTTTGACCATACTTGCCATCTGTTAACGGCTTTTTATTTTGAATTATACAATCAATAAAGTGACTAATTTCTTGCTGATAACCAAAAGACCATGATTCTTCTGGAACTGGAAATGTCCATCCTTTAGTTGTTGAGGCTTTTTCAACAGCATATCCATAACCTTTTTCACTATACACACTAATTAAATTACTATAAGTTGGTGCTGCCTTAATATGACCTTTAGTTCCAAATAATTCAAATCTCATATCATAACCCCCTGGAGCTGTCCATGATTCCTCTATAACAACTTGAGCATCATTTTCAAAATATAATATTCCCACAGCATTATCTTCAACTTCACACTTGCCAAATTTTTCCCTCTGGGAAATGATAGTTTTAGTTTGGCAAAATACTTCTGAAACATCACAATTCAAGTACCATACTAAACATGCAATATCATGAATACCTAAATCTATCAAAGCTCCACCTCCTGCTTTAGCTTTTTTATAAAACCACTCAGAGTGAGGTCCTGAATGTTGTTCTTTTCCTCTCCCCATATAAATTGTTCCAAGAGAGTCCTCATCAATAATTTCTTTTACTTTGCAAAATGATGGAGCATACATGTTATTTTCACAATAAAAAATCTTTCGGTTAGATGATTTCTCTGCGTCTAACATTTCTTCTCCCTCGTTTATATTTTTTGCTAATGGTTTTTCAACAAGAGCATGTATTCCGGAATTTAAGATGTCTATAGTAACATCTCTATGCAAATGATTAGGAAGACACACAGAAACTGCGTCACATTCCAACTTCAACAAATCTCTATAATCTCCAAACGATTTACCTGGAATATTGAACTTTTTCATAAAGCTTTTTGCTTTTTCTAAAGAGGATGCAGCGATTCCAACAATTTCTACATTTGGTACTAAACTATAAGCATAAAAATGATCATTTGCACTAAAACCAGAACCAATTATACCTACTTTAACTTTCTCCATTTTAAAATATCATTTAAAATAATATGAAATGCACTTGATAAACTAATAATTTAATGTGAAGTTTAAGTTTTGTTCCAAAATTCTAATGGAGATAAAAAATTTTTAATTTTAGAAAAAGGACACACCATAATACAATTTCCACAATCACTGGAATTTTCAACCCAAAATTCAAAACATTTTTCTACATCAACATAATATTTCTTAACTCCGAGATTATTAGAAATTGTGGCTGGTGTAAAAGTTGGATTCTCTTCTTTTGAAATTGCATTATTTTCACAAGCTTCAGCGCATTTAAAACAGTTTTTACAATAAACTTTAATTTTTTCAATGAATTCCAGGTGTGGCTGATCAGAGATTAATGGCAAATCTGTAAAAACCTTACATATACGTACTCTTGGACCAAATTCAGGAGTAAGCAGTAACCCATTTCTACCTAAAGCACCGAGTCCAGCATCAATTGCTAATGGTATACTAAGAGCAGTATCATTACCGCATTGAATAGCTCTATATCCTAAATTTCTAATAAATTCACCTAAACATGAGATAATAAATGCCATTTTTGAATACGCGATTGCAGAGGCTGCAGCTGCGGGTTGAGTTGGGGCTGTCGAAATTGCATCTTCATCCATTTCCACACCCATTACTATCACTTTATCTATTCCCTCTGGTAATTCTATAGGTTGATCGTATATTGAATCAGCAGCTTTTCCTTCACGAACTTCTTTTTTTGCTTCAGCTTCACTAACTTCATTGGGCCTCTTAAATCCTGTTTTGTAAATCCATTTTTCATTAACATCTGTAATACCTACTAAAGAAGCTCCATAGAATTTTGCTGCTTTTTTAATAGTTTTCGTGAAGCTTTCTGAATTTTTAATAATATGTTTAGATTTCATCCAATTTACTCCATAACCAATATCCATCAAGTCTTTCCTTTCCCATGTGAAAGCATAAGGAAACCTTTCATATACAGTCCAGCCAGCCGCAACTAAAGCGAAATCTACCCTTGAATACCCCTCTTTTTTTGATTCTATATGTTTTTCGATATTAGTATCAATCATTTTTTGGTAAGTTGGTAAAGTGTTATCCCACAATCTTCTAAATAACATGTTATTTTTTTGCTTAAATCGCTTGTAAACCGTTTCATCTATCTCATAAGGATTCTTTTTTTCTCTAAGCATATTCTTATAGCAACTTTATACTATTAATTGGTGTATAAAATTAATATAAACTAAAGTAAAAAATAAGTAAAATAATTTAATTTTTGAGATTTGTTATTATTTTTCTTCTAATTTCCAAACTCCATAGATTAAAATGCTTAAATCGATTAGCAATGCAATCCTCATAATTTTTTGTCCTATTACCATAATTGTACGACTAGCAGAAATTCCGATTAACCCTACCAATAAAGCTACAAAGAATATAATAAAAAGCATAGTAAAAATATATCCAAAATTCTTAGAAAATTTGTCACTTAAAAATAATGTTATCGAATAAAAAAGCCCCATTAGAAAGAGAGATGGGTATCCAATATATACAAAGATCCAATGGGGCACATTAAGAATGTCCGCAGGTGTAAAGATAATTCCAATTATAGCTATTGATGATAAAACTCCAAAACATGAGCCGATTTTGCCTGTCTTACTCTCTAATTTTCCTACTTCAAATTTATGCATAAACACCAGATAAAATAAAATCATAGTAATTGCATGTATTCCATAAGCAAATGAAAAGAGTGTCATGGAAATTGGATTAGGATCACCATTCCAAGCTGTTATCCTTCCTAAATCACTAAAAGTATTCCCCCAAAATGAATATCCAACGATTGAAGTGTTATCTCTCATACCACCGGGATAAGTAAGCATAGCTATAGCTATAAGTACTATATATAAAATAATCCCTATAAAGGCGAGAAGATACACTTTTTTATTAGATATTTTTAGATTCATATTTTATACCAATTTCTTTTAATTTTTCATTGTATTTTTATTAATAATATTTGTTCTTTCTTAATATATAATTGTTTATCTATTAAAAGTGATGTAGATTTGAATAAAGAGGTTAATTATATCAATCAGATAGGTATGGGTGTTGATCAGCATGGTCATGATGATAATTGTACCAATGCTGCTATAAAAGCTATTAAGAATGCTATATCAAATAATTGTTTAACAGGTTTGAGTGAGATTTGTGATCTAAAGAAACCAAATGATTTATCAAGAATGAAGGTTCATGTAAAAATTGGACTTCCATATCCACAAAATATTAATGAGAAGAAAATTTTGAAAGCAATACCTTTTGGTGAAAAATCAATAGAATTAGTCAAAGGAGGTTTAGTAGCACAAGGTATTATGATTAAAGAATTGGGAGATACTTCAGATAAGATTATTGTGTGTAATGCGGCTGTAAATGTTTCGATCAAGGAATTATAATCAATAATGTTATTAAAACGTTAGATTTTCTAACCCAATTTCCTCTTCAGCATACTTCTTTAAAGCTTTCCATTGGTCTTCTGAAGTTCCGAAGTATTTAAATACCGCAATTCCTAACCCAAAGTCAAAACCACGCATTTGTTTGAGCATTTCTTCAACATTACATTCTACTGAATTTGTGATTGTTAACGCTGGAGCTTTAAACTCAGCAGCTCTTTTTTTCATGTTTCTAATAAAATACCAAAAGAAAAAATCAGCAATTTTCCCCCAATACCACCCATCATCTCTTGTACCCATCAAATAAGGATATTCCATGGGTGAAACAATATCCAGAATAGAAGATAATTTAATCCAATCTTGCCCCAATCTTTTTCTTGAGAATAGTTTTTTAGGCCCTGGGAGACAGAACCATCCAGAAACGCAAGTATTATCTATAGATTTTATAGTATCATGGAGTTTTTGAGCGTAATTTGCTATAGTTTCAGCTTTAAAATCATACCATTCACTACTTTTTAATAATTTTGTTTTACTTCCATAACTATCTCTGAATTTTTGTATACAACGGTGGCAAGTACACAAATCTGTAAATGCTCCATCATATCTAATATAATCAGCAAAAAAACTCTTAATAGGATACTTTTTTACAACTTCTTTAGCAAGTTCTAATAAATAATTTATATGTTCACTATTAGGACACATAAAACTTGTATAAGGAGTATATCCTTTACCTCGTGCATCTCGAGATTTACCAGCTTTCTCATCAATTTGATCGGTTAAAAATGGAATTTTTTTCTGATAATCTTTAAAAGAAATGCCTTTTGGTATATCTACTCTCATTTCACTTTCAGTGTGTGTCGAAATTTCACCCTCTTTGTAGTTAATTCCATGCTTTTTTCCACTTTTACCATGAACACTCACTCTTTCTGGGTGTAAACATCCTTGATAGGCATCATTCATGCTTGTGAATGAAACATTTATTTTTATATTAATTTCCTTTCCAGCATCACAAAATTCTCCCAAGATGTCTCGTTCTGTTGGATTCCACCCTACTTTTGTATCCCATGTACAAGCACCATCCGTGTCTTTAATTACAATTCCAAGAGTATTAAAATGGGCTTCTTCAAGTTTTCTCATGATTTCAATGATATTTAACCGTTTTTCAGCGAATTCATAATCTAACTTTCTGAAACCTTTTGGTCCTCTTATAGGCATTAATCCCATTGCATAAATTTTTTTAACTCCAAAATGCTTGATAAGAGCATCAACTTTATGCTGTTCGATTTTAAAATGTTTTGACCAATCTGATTTTTTTACCATGATTGTTATAAATTAATCAAATAAGAATAAAAATATTAAACAAGTGTAGATACATTATTTTAATTGACAAATCTATAAATTATAATGACATAAAATTTTAAACTAATATTATAATCTTTTTAATATATCATTTTAAATTTAAATAAAATGTAGCGAGGTATAAAATTTAAAACGTGTAA
>CAYPFJ010000003.1:81379-122425 GCA_964409945.1 uncultured archaeon
TATCATTTTAAATTATTTTAAATAATAAAAAAAAGATATTTATTATAGAAATCTTAATAGTGATTAAATCAAAAAAACAAGGAATCTGTTTTAATAAAACAAAAATATAAATATAAGAAAGTTTAATTTTTTAAAATTTAGCTTCTTAGTTAAAAGCTTGAATGGATTGAGGAGAATAAAGGTGTACGACGCAACATATAAAATTGTGATCTTTGGAGATGCAGGTTGTGGTAAAACCACTTTGACTCAAAGATTCTTAACAAATTTGTTTAAATCAGATTCTAAAATGACTATTGGTGTAGATTTTGAAGTCAAAAGTCTAGAGATCAATGGGAAAAAGATTAAACTCCAAATTTGGGATTTTGGAGGGGAAGAACGATTTCGATTTTTATTACCTACCTATGTAAGAGGATCTAATGGAGCCCTATTTATGTATGATGTTACAAATTATAGTTCATTAGCACATATAGATGATTGGTTATTGGTAATAAAAAGAGAACTTAGGGTTGAAGAACAATTTCCTATAATAGTGGTAGGTGGAAAAGCAGATCTGATAGAAGATCGCGAAGTTTCTGGAGATGAAGGCATTAATATTGCGAGATCTAGGAGTGTAGATGGGTTTATAGAATGTAGTTCGAAGACGGGCGAGAATGTAGAAGAGACATTTAAGGCTCTGTCTCGATTAATGATGCAAAACTCTAATTTGTTTTAGAAGAAAATCTGAGATCTTCCCTTAAATTTAAAACTTTTTACTCCTTTTAAATAAAAATAGAATATTTGAAAACCTAATTTCCTATTTTCAATCTTTGCTTTGTTCTTCTAATGTCAATTTTTGCTTTATTCTTAAATCCTTTCTTCTGAGCGATACCATAATTTGAAAGTCAAGGTCTTTTTTGTAAGCATCAGCGCACTTTACTATTTCCCCAGCGATATTCTTCTCAAATTCATCATTTTTAATATTGATTCCGTTAAACATTGGTATTTCTGCGAAATTTTCAATCAAATTTTCCACTAGCTCTTCTGGTAATACGTCTGATCTGTCTTTAACTGCTACACCTAATATTTCTTCTAATTTATTATAAATTTCTCTCTGACTAAATTGACAAAGTACGCATTTTGAGCTTCGATATTGAAAAATTTTTAATATAATTAACCCCGTAAGGAATTTAGAATTTCGAATTAAAATCTCTTTATCTACACTGCCAAATTCGTTTATGTATTGGTTTACATACTTTTCAGCATTAATATATAACTTAGAAAAAATTATCGCTCTATCAAAATACGCTGGAACTATACAAAAAATTCGTGTAAACCAAAATGGTTTGATCCCTACTGGTGGATCTTCATAGAAAATATAATATACAATTCTCCCATCTTTTTTTTTATATAGAGTAGACTCCTTTTTTAGCATATTTAAATAAGTAGAGATTGTAGAACGAGCAATCTCTTTAAAATATCGTTTGTATTCTTCCTCGACTTCCCCAGTTGTAATCTTTTTCTTTCCTGCTAAATAAAATTTTAATAGAATCCCTAAGATCCGATTTTCATGAAGTCGCCCTGTTTTTATCTGTTGTTCTTCTGATTCATCTTCTCTAATTTGGTACAAAAATGAAATTTCTGGTGCGAAATCTTGAATAACCTTATCTAAAAATTTAAGTTTAGAATCTGTAATTTGCGTTGCTTCTAATTTCGCGCTTTCAATTAATAACTTTTCTATTTCTGATTTTTCAGACAATATTAAAATACTCTTTGACTTGTATTAATAATTATCTAGTATTATTATTAAAAAATCTTTAATATCTTAATAAAAATTTGTATCCTAATATCCTAGAATATCTAGCTTTATTTAACTTTCTATCTAATATCATAATATTTTAAAATATATTGATACATTATCTTTTTTACTTTTTAACATAATTCTTATTATATATTAATTAGTTAAATTTATATATTTAAAAATAGAGAATAATTGATTTAAGAATTGGATAAATCTTTTAACAACTATATATAAAAAATTTTAATTTTTTCCATATTTCTCTTTCCATACGGGATCAGCTTCTTGTAATGCCCTTCTTTGGACTTTTCCAATTAAATTTTTCGGCAATTCACCAATTATTGCTATACTGTGGGGTACTTTATAGTGTGCCATGTTCTTTTTCGCCCATTCCTTTATTTTCTGAGGTGAGCAATCACAATCCTCTTTGATTGCAACCCATGCTTTTATTACTTCTCCAAATTCCTCATCAGGAATGCCTGCAACAGCTACTTCTGTAATATCTGGGTGTGTCATCAATAATTCTTCCACCTCTTTAGGGAAAACGGAATATCCCTTATATTTAATAAGTTGTTTTTTTCTATCTCTAATTTCTATTGTGCCATCTTCATTCATAAACCCTATATCTCCAGTTAAAAGCCATAATTTTCCCTTATATTCATATATTGTTTCTTTTGTTTCTTCAGGTTTATCAAGGTATTTTAACATTACTTGAGGTCCAGATATACAGATTTCACCAGTATGTTCAATGCCAAATTTTGTATCTTCAGGACTTCCTATACAAATTGGACCCTTTTTAAAATCATCAATAGGCCAAATCCCCCATTCTGTTCCTGTAAATGGCATTCCAATACTTCCAATGGGGCTTTCTCCGAATAAATTTCCTGCACTTACAGCTGGACCTGCTTCTGAGAGACCATATCCTTCCACAATTCGTCCTCCTGTATTCTCAACAAAACTATCTCGAACTGGTTCATGTAAAGGACCTGCACTTGAAATACATAAGATCAACTTTCCCATTACTCCAGGAAATCTTCTTTTAAGATTTTTAAGTTCTGCAAGTTTTTTAAATAATATTTCAGTACCAGTATAAATTAATCCTTCTTTACAAGGTAATCGCTCGATTTGTTTACATAGTTCAGCTTGAGAAGGAGGTGTTGGAAAAAGCATTATCCATCCTCCTATTGCTAAAGTTGTATTCATAACTATAGTATGAGCAAAACTGTGGAATAATGGAAGTGTTCCGATATTTCCAATTCCTGGTTTTTCTCCACCTAACCATAATTTACATTGCTTAGTGTTTGAGACTATATTAAAATGGGTTAATACAGCTGCTTTTGGTAACCCTGTCGTTCCTCCAGTCATGATATATGTAGTCGGATGTTCCTTTACATCAAAATTCACTTTTGGAACATTCGGTTTTGTTTTTATGAGTTCATTAAATTTAAGTGCACCTGGGAAATCTACTTTACCTGTTGGTATTTTTTTTACAAATTTACCTATGGCTTTTTTTACTCCTTTAATTTCTGTTAAATCTGTAAGATTAGTATAAACAACAATTTCTATTGTCGAATCTTGAATTATTGGTTTTATTGATGAGTCATATAATGCATCCAATACAATAAGCATTTTAGGCTTAATTATGTCAAATTGGTAGAGAACTTCCACCGGTTGATAAGTAGGATTAATTCCGCTCGCAATTGCGCCAATTCTTGTAATAGCAAAATACGCAACAATATATTGGGGGCAATTAGGCGTAAATAACGCTATAACATCACCCTTTTTAATTCCTAAATTTACTAAAGCAGTAGCAAATGACTTTACATAATTTTGAAACTGTTTATAGGTGATCCAAGTATCTAAAAACCAAATAAAATTTTCTTTTGAATAATTATCAACCTGTTCATCTAATAAATCATTTATTGTTTTTTCTTCAAAACTTGTGTTGAATGGAACGCCTTCTGGCCACCACTTCTTAAACCATCGCTTATTTTCATTTACAAAAAAAGGTTCTTGCATTTGTGCTTCCATTTTTTACTCACAGAATTTAAAATAAATAATCTCTCTTTATATTTTTTACATTTATCAAAATTTAAAACTTTGTAAAAATTGATAAATTGATAAAAAATATTCTCTAATTCAAAATTCATTGCAATAGGTTAATATTCCTTATTACTGGAAAAAAAAGTTAATAAAATAAAAGAATTAGAAAATAAATAATTTAAAATCTCTGATCCTTTCTTCTCTTGATTAGTATAGTTGCAACACCAACTAATCCAACTCCAGCAATCAACACTATTAATGCCCAGAATCCTTCTCCCTCGAAAACCATGTAAACACTGAAAGTCGGGTCATGCCAGATACCACATCCATCCTCAAATTGAGGATAACATACAGCATAAACCATAACACTTAAATCAGTTCGAATTCTGATACTTGAGGCAAAATTAATTACTTCTTCCCCATTCGCAATAGTAAATGAGTCATGCCTTTCATGTTCCATCAACCAAACCTCAATTGGAATAATACTAGTACTAGCAGGAGCAGTCAATCGACTTGATTCATTACCATATTCATAATCTGGACCAGCAATATCGACAAATTCTAATTCATCCAAAGTAGCAGCACCAATATAATCTCCAATCATTAATCTATGCCGTGTGCTTCTATAGTGCTCTTCTTGTAAAAGTTCTGGAGGTACTTCTGGAGGTTTATCTAATGCTTGTTGTTGTGTTTTAATATCAAGTTCAAAATGCAGGACTGCGGAAACATATATAATTGCTAGGTCTAAATCAAGAATCGCTGCATGTGCATAGCAGTTATCTGGATCGTTCCAAGGACTAAAGAATTGATTTAATTTAACTAATCCTTCTGAAGCACCTAAGGTTGAATTAATCTTTGGTTCAAATGTAAAGCCAAAGTGAATATAATCCAGATTTTCTTTTGGAGCGTCTAAGTAAGAATTCAAATCAACTCCAATTGGAACAGCTGAGACCTCAGAATTAAAGATGTTGATTCCCCATGAGATGCTTTTGTTACTTGGATCGATTTCTGGCTCATCAAACCTAAATCCCCCATAAATCTGACCTAATACTAATCTGTGTGTGAGTTCAGTACTAAAAGGCACCTGTGCAGTATATGTTGGAGTGTAAAAGACAGAAATATCTTGACTAAAATCAGTATCATTATATAAAAAAGCTCCCGCTAAATGATGCGTAAACAGGTAAAAGTCAATATTACATCCTTCAAACGCTCTAGCAATAATAGATTCTGGACTTCCTCCACCTCCACCTGAAATAACATTAAGTATTGCTGCAACATCAACATGTATTTCAAAATTTTTAATCCATAATTGAATTAGATCGAATGAGAATTGAGTCCATATTGCTTCCGCAACCTGCCCTTGAGTTGGTGTTAAAAACCATTCCATATAACTATCCTTTCTATTTTGAGCTGTGATATTCCATAAGTCTAATAACAAATCTCCATTTGTGACCCCCGTCTCAATCGGTTCATCATTAAGAGGGTTTAAATCATTGCCTGTTATGTACCAATTCTTTGTAATATTGAATTCTTTACCTGGTTCAGTACTCGGTATAATATCAAGTTTCTGCCATGTAATAGGATTCAAAATAAATAATTCATCTCCAGTAAAGATATCGTTAATATGAATTAAAAACCAAGTAATTAAGGAAATACCTTCTCGAATAATTTCTTTATTCAATTCTTTACCCTCAAGTTGGTAGAATAATGTTCGATTGAAAAAGTTGAGTAATTTATTTGCAGCTGTGATAAATGAACGATCATAATCCCAAATTATTAATGTAACGGCAGCACCTACCTCAACTATATAGTTAAATTCACCATGTTTTTCTACTACACAATAAGCAGTTCCCATTTCCTCTGATGTCATATTAGTAAGTATACCTACCTCATGCATATTTACATAATCTGAATGGGCACTGTATACATCTCTTGTATCTAATTCATCATCAAAATTATATGTGCCTCGCTCATAATGAGTTTGATTAGCACTTAAAACAAATATACTACCTAACATCTCATATTTAGTAAGATTCAAACCTTGAAGAAATAAGGTTTCAAATATTGAACCTAAGAGACTACCTCCGTATCCTAAATAATCACTAAATATTGCACCAAAACCTCCCTTAAATCGTTCAAAAATACCTATATCAACTTGATCAATATTGAAAATATCTCCGTTGTCATTTTCTTGTCCTATTGCCACCATGGGCATTGTGGAACTTGAAGCAAAAAAAATAATAATGATCATTATCGATTTTGTGTTTAAATTTTTCATATTTCTCACATACTTTTGTAAATATAAAATTATGATTTGTATTAAGGACATAATTAAATTCTGACTTTTTAATAATTTTTGTTCTAATATAATAGAATTTTTAAAAAATTCAACATTTATTGAAACTAAGTGACATAATTGAGTTAAAATTAATTGAGGATTAATTTCCTCATATCTATTATAATTAATTTATCATAGGAGGATTCTTCATAAAAAAAGTATTAGGTTTTATTTTAGTTTTTTAATAAAATTATAATTTTCTCTTAAAATGGCTATTTCTCATCTGGATTGAGAATTAAAGTTAAAAATTCAATCTGCTTGGAGAAAAGTATAAAAAAACACAATAATATACAATACTGCTGAAATAATCAAACTCCACACTCTAAGGAATCCAGATATTTCTGTTGTTGAGAAAATAACATTTGAGCCAATAAATATTGCTGCTATTATATACCCGAATAAATGACTTTTAAAACTTACTATTTTCATCTTTCCTTGAAAAAAGTTAATAATTGATGTGAGAATTATAAATACGAATCCCGCTATGTAAAACAAATTAATTACATCATATTCACCGAAATCTAAAAACAAAAAAAACCCAAATAATCCAATTTCAAGAATTTTAACATTCCAGAATCTCTGCTTTTTTGAAGACTCTTCAAACAATTGTTCATATTCACTTATCCCAGAATTTAAAAATAATAAAACAAAAGAGCCGATAGCTAATGCTGTAAACAATGAATAAGAAATTGTAAAAAGTATGTCAAGATGGGGTACCCAAATTACTCTCCATAAGAATAATGCTAGCGTTAAAAATTCGGGCAAAACTATTATTCCACAGAAAGTCGGAAGAATTGCAAAAACCCCTATCATAATCCATGTTATTAAAGAAACTTTGGTATCCTCTTCCCATCTTTTTTTTCTGAAAGTTGTCAATCTCCAAGCAAATGAAGCAAAGCTTAATACAGCTATTATAGGTGTAATTATTGGAAAAATAAAAATAAAAAGAATATATACAGCATTGATTCCATAAAAGAATTTTAATCTTGATGGGACAACACTAATTGTTTTATCAAAATCATCAAGAGTATTAGCAAGACGATTAACAAAAAGAATTAAAAAGAACAACCAAGAAACACTAAACACTATTGGGCATAAAAATTTTATTAATATTGTTTTGAGTGTTTGATCATTTGAAAACCATAAATTGAAATCAACTAAGTTATATATTAAAAAAATTACGATTGGGACGAAAATTATTACAACTAAAACAATTAAACGACTTAGTATAATTCCTTTTATTTCTCTTGACATAATCTGTATTAATACATTGAATTTTTAATATTAATATAAAATACTATAATTTAATAATTAATATATTTTGTATTGAAATTATTAGGAGTTCCAAAAAAAGATTAAGGGTAATTAGATTTATTAACTCAAATTATAATTAATCTCTATTTTTTTGCACCACAATTAGTACAAAATAAGTCCTCTGTAACAAAATTAGCTCCACAATTGCTGCAGGTATTAGATGCAAGAGTTACTATAGTTTTTTCTTCGTCAATTTCTCTTGAGATCAATTCAGAAGTTTCTGTAGTTTCCTCTTTGACTTTTACTTTAATTTTTTTTTTCTTTTTTGCATCTCCCATACCCTTATATCTCAAACTTCCTACGAAGGCTCCAAATACAGCTCCAACTAAACAAGCTTCTAATATCGCTGTAATAACTGCTAATAGGTAAGGAAGATCAGTCAAACCAGTAGATAATCCGTTTAAAATTATAAAGGTTGCTGAGCCGTATCCTGGTGCTAGAGCATTTACAATAAGGGGCATAATGAAATATATAATTATGTTAAGAATTATACACCCGATGCAAATAGCAAAGCTTGTATATATACCTTCTCGAGGTGAGCGAGCGCGAAGAGCACTTGTTATAGCTAAACATAAAATCCATGGAAGAGTCACCGCAAGGATTAATCCAATATCATCGGGGCGATAAAGGATACACCAATGAATAGGAAAGAGAAATACAAGAGCAAGACCAATAAGTATACCCGCTATTATATTAATAATGGGACCATCTAAACCTAAAAGTCCTAATATGGCTGTTATGGCTGCTGGAAAATCTGAAATCACCCCTCCAGTAATACTTTCACCTAAATTTAAGAACCTAAAAAAGATATATGAAATTGGAACGAGAAGTAACATTCCTATTAATCCTGAAAATATATATCGACGCAATTCCATATTTATCCCCTTACTATTAGTGATTAAATCATTTTAATTTCCTTATTACTACTCAAAAATGCTATGCATATTTATATTTTTGGCATAAAACTTTACTATAGCATTACAAACATTTTAAGAGGATTTTTTACAGTTTTAAAAAAAGATTTAAAAGTAAAGTTAAAAAATGAATTAAAAATTTATTGAATTTTAGTTATTCGACCAGAATCCATACGAATTGTTTTATCTCCATATTTAGATAAATCTCTATGAGTTACTACTAAGATTGTGGTTTCCATTTCTTTATTTATTTTTTTAAGTAATTCCATGACTTGCTTTTCTGATTCCGGGTCAAGGTTTCCAGTAGGTTCATCACCCATAATAACTCTTGGTCTATGAATGATTGCTCGAGCAATACCACATCTCTGTTTTTCACCACCAGACATTTGAACAGGATAATGATCCTTACGGTCAAGCAAATCAACATCTCTTAAGGCTGAAATTGCCCTATTTTCGATCTCCTTTTGACGTAATACTGTTGGCCATAAAACTGATTCTACATTTTCTATTGCAGTTAATGTATTAACAAGATTGAAATCTTGAAACACAAACCCAATTTTCTGTCTTCTGAGTCTGCTTAATCTATCCTCAGTTGCCCTTGCGATGTTTTCTCCGTCAAAAATGATTCTACCAGAATCTGGTAAATCCAGTCCCGATAGAACGTTGAGAAGTGTTGATTTTCCACAACCAGTTGGACCTTGAATCATAACAAATTCTCCAGATTTGATCTTTAAATTCACATCTGCTAACGCTCTAATAATAGCACCAGCTCTTCTGTATTCTTTATTAATATCCACAGCTTCAATCATAACATCTTTATCAGACGACATTTTTCTCTAACCTCCTTACTCCCCTACTTTTTTCAAGGCTATTATTGGCCGTACTTTAAGCACTTTTCTATATACTAAAATAAAAGCAATTATTTGAACAAAGATAAATAATGCACTTGTTAAAATAACCGGAAGTAATCCAATTAAGATTTCATTAATACTTGTTAAAAATCCTTCCGAGTGTAAATAAGCTAAAGCAGCAGTATAATGAAATAAAACTTCAATAACAATGAAAAATCCAACTAGAGTAGTGAACAGAATCATTCCTGAAATTAACGATAATATATTTTTATTTGTATATCCAATACATTTGAAAGTTGCCCAAACACGCCTCTTTCTTGAAACTAATATCCAAGCATAAAGTAAGGAAAGAAATAGTGATACGCCAATAAAAATATATACAAAATACCATACTACATCAGACCCTAAATCTATGAATAGAGATGTCAAAAATATTAACGTTGTATAAATTAATGTAAAAACTATAAATACTTTTTTTTCACGTAACGACAGAAGAATAGCCTTTCTCCACATTCTAAAAGCCAATTAATTTCACCATGCTTTTTTCAATTTATTTTTAAATTATATTTAAATTTATGATTGATTTTATTTATGTTATTATAACAATTTAATTATAAATATTTGGTGGAAATGTCCGAAATTGAAGCAATAATTGATGATTTATTGAACGAAGAATCTAATATTTATGGTGTTGCTATAATAAGTAAAGATGGTAATTTAATAACTCAAACAGAAAATTGGGATTTAACTAATGATCTTTCTCTAATTAATGAATTACTTAATCAAAAGCTAGAGTTGGGACAAAAAGGGATAAGTAGCATCATTATTCAAGGTATTAAATATATGATAGTCGAGAATACAGAAGAGAGAAAGATTGGTACAAATATTACTGGTAAAGGACATCTTATTATTTGTCCTGTTCCAATAGGAGGTACTGGAGCGTTAGTTTGTTATATAAATCCTCAAGCGGGTCCTAGAGACGCACTCTTTGCAGCTCAAGAGTATGCTTTAAGACTAAGCACGATTATTTAATTTTTTTATCTTTTTTAGATTATGGAACTCCAATAATTAGCTAAAAGCTTTTTTAAGCTAGATTTAATCTTGCTTATTTCACTTTTTTTGGAATTATTTGAAAAATCTAAACATTCAAAAGGAGGGTGCTCATACTTCTCTTTTAATAAAGCTTTTATCACAGAATGTACGCAAACGGGTAATCCTATTAAACTATAACCACCTTCCAATATAAAAGCTAATTTGCCTTCACAAATATCCTCAGCAATTTTCAATAATTTCTCAGTAAATTTATAATATGAAATCGTTGTTAATAGACAGTTTCCTATTGGATCAGCAAAATACATATCAAAACCTGCGGCAATTATAATGAGATCCGGTTTGAATTCTCTTAAAACAAGCTCAAGGATTTCAGTAGATTCCAGAAAATCATTATCGGTAGAATTCAATGGTATTGGAAAGTTAATATTTCTCCCAAGACCTTCTCCTGTACCTAATTCATCAATAAATCCAATTTCTCCCTCTGTAAAATCATATTCATGAATGGAGAAATATAATACACTTGGATCATCATAGAAATATTGGACAATTCCATCCCCAAAATGAGCATCTATGTCAATTATTGCTATTCTTTTGTTATACTGAAGCTTTTCTCGTACAAATATTATAGAATTCGCTATATTATTAAATATGCAAAGTCCAGAAGCTGTTTCTCGCAAAGCATGATGTCCTGGGGGTCTTATGAGTGCAAACGATTGATTCATTTCATGATTAATCACATTAATAATTGCACTCATAGCTCCTCCTATTGCTTTTTTAGCTAACTCAAAAGTATCTTCAGTGACATATACGTCCTCTCCTAATATTCCATTTCCTCTACTTGAAAGTGTTTTAATTGAATTAATATGATAATTCGTATGTGCTAACTGAATCACGTCTTCTTCTACTGGGAACGGTTTTATCTTAATAATACACTCATTATTAAAAATCTCCATCTTTTCTAAATAGCTTAAGATAGATTTAATCCTTAAGGGGGTTTCGTAAGAAAAAAATGTAGGATATGGATAAGGGGGCATATTTTTTGTAGCAAAATCTTCATCTACAATGATTCCAATTCTATTATTACATGTCATTTTAAAAGTAAAAATAATCAAAAATTCCTAAATTATTATAATAACAATTACATACATTTATTTTAAATAAATTCTAATTTTATCACTAAAAAAAGTGTTTATTATGGCTGGATTAGTAATTTTTCTTACAATATTATAGGTAAATTTTAAAGCGGACGAAAACAATAAAAAAATTGAACAAATTTTTAAAGAAAATTAAACACAACTTTTCTTTACAATATTTAAAGGATTTTTAATTAAATAAACTAAATTAATTGTTTCTAATTTCTCATAATTGGTTATTTGAAAGGAAAATCTTGCTTTTTGTTATACTAAGATAACGTTTAAATTCCAAAGACGGATTTAATACGGTCCTCTACTTTAAATCTTAAATCTCCGAGAATTTCATCAATGCGGGGCTTAGACTTTTTAAAGTAATTCGGTTCTTTCGAAAAAATATCATTTAGAGGATATCGATCGAGAAAATAAGAGATAATTTCCTTTAAATGTTGTTTTACAAAATCTGGATCTGTTCCTTTTTCAATAATGGCATAGGATAATAAAGGGTGAGTATTATTAACTTCTTTACTTGCTAATTGGACCATTTTAAAATAACATACGATTTCAAAGCCCGAAAAAGATATTACATTAATCTTATCACCATATACCTCAGTAATGTAACTCTTCAAGCCAGTTAGAAACTTGGCTCGTATGTTAGGATCAAAAACATTATCTGAAGATGAATAATACTTGATCTCAACTAAATTTTTCATACCAAGATTAATCCCAACTTCTAAAACCGCCATCTCTCAAAAGGGAAATTATTCAGAGTCTCAATATCTATTTTATTACTTTTTTTTTAACCATGCATATTTTATATGTTTAATTGTTTTTAGTAGATATAAATCTTGAAACAAACAAGTATAACTATCCAGTGTTAACTTTTCCAGAACAAAACAGTACTAAAGTATTAAATATCATTTCTCCATCTTATTATATACAAGATTATATCTTATTCATGAAAAATAATGAATATTACTTACTTAAGATCTAAATATAGAAAAGAAATTGAGATAATTAGAGAAAAAGTACATAGAGAAAATACGTTTATTAATTTGAGTGGTATTGATGAAATCATTATATTACTTGAAAAATTAAACCTAAAAGAGAGAAGTGAAATTAAGGATCTATATTTACAAAAATTAATAGATTATGCAATTAAGAATTGTCAAAAAGTTAATGAGGGTTTAATTGATGAGAGTCATATTAAAAAAGCATTTCAAGATATATATAGAATAGAATTTGATTTGATGAGAAAGATCCAATCTATTGAAAGAACTGGAGTAAGTGAAACAGAAAAGCAACCAGTTGAAGTAGAAACTTTACGAGAAGTTGTAGATATAAATACTCCTGAAAAACAACCGGAAGAATTAGAAAAATTTGAAACCATAAAAGAGCAAGAAGTAATTAGTGTCCAAGTGAAACCATTAATTCAAGAGGAAACCTTGATAAAAGAAGTAGTAGTAAGCACTCCTAAAGAACAACCAGAAGAATTAATACCACCTGAGCCTGTAATAATTAACTGTCCTTTCTGCGGGTTATTGAAAAATGAAACAGCAATTTATTGCCTCCAATGCGGAATGATATTTAAGAAAAAATAAACTCCACTCTAATAAGGACAATCATAAAGATTTTATCCTCTTGAGGTTTTCGTCTACTAACTTCTTACTCATTTTCACTTACTATAATATAATTATTTTAAAGAGATTTTGTTTATAACCACTCTTCGATACCGATTTTATTTTATTCGGGAATAGTAGCTACAGCACGAACCCATCCTGCACTAGCTCGAGCAATCTTTATAGGGAAACAATATATTGTTGCTCCCACCGGAGGAACTTTATCTAAATTTGTTAATTTTTCCATTTGAAAATATCCTAATTCAATTCCCGCAAAGTGCCCTTCCCAAATTATAGATGTATCGGGATTTTTTTCTCTCAAAGATTGCTTCCACTTTTTCGCTGTTATTGAGAAAGGAGCATCCCAAGACCACGCATCAATCCCAACAACATGTACACCTTGCCTAACTATGTGTAATGTTGCTTCTTTTCCAATACCAACTCCGAAGTTTATGTAATCAGTTGTTCCATAATGATTTGGAGCATTAGTATGAATACACAAAATATCTCCCTCTCGTAATTTATGTCCAATTTCCTTTAACTTATTATCGACATCTCCAGGAGTCACAATATATCCCTCCTCATATTCAGTACAATCTAACACTACTAAAGGACCTATCCCCCACTCTAATGGAAAATCATCAATTCTAATAGCTTTTCTTTGTCCAATCTCTTTATCCTGTATCGGAGCATAATGCCATGGTGCATCCATGTGCGTTCCACTATGAGTGCCTAAAGTGATTGATTCAACTGCCCATCCTTTTCCATCTGGTAGGTGCTTTTCAGGTTTTAATCTAGGGAAGACAAATCCCATTTGTAGTGCACCTTCATTATGCGATGTGTATTCTATTTTTGGTTGTGTTAATGGCGGATCAAACACGGCCTCATCCGGATTAATAATAGGAATAGATAAATCAATAAATTTCATAATTAACTCTATGATTCTATTTAATTAAAAGTTTGATTAAACAAGAAAAAATAAAAATATCGCTAAAAAATTAAACTTTTTAATATATCTTACCCATATCTGTCATCTAAACGATTAGTAGATAGATAATTATATCCATTAGGAACGTGTTCTTCATTATCCCTTTTTGAATTAAAGACTTTTTAAAATCTGTTCTATAATAAGTATTTTTTGATGTCCAAATTAAACTAATTTAGATTTTTTCTTTTTCCATCAAGTATCGCTAATCCCATTTCCATCACTCTGTTAAAAGGTTCCTCTCCATCTTCTCTTAATCGTAAAGTTATTGCTTCCTCAGGACAAACTGAAGCGCATAAACCACATCCAAGACACTTATCTCTCGATACAATAGCGATATCATCCATTTCTATTGCTCCCACAGGACAGCGTTCAAGACAGCTTCCACAACTAATACAGATTTCTTCATCTATAATTGATTCAAACAACGCATTCATAAACTTATGTTTATCAAGTCCTTTTTTAGTAATCCCTTTCATTGATGCGCAGCAGCAAGGACAACAATTACATATATTTGAAAGATGTTTAGAATTAGCTCCTGCGTGTACCAAACCAGCTTTATCCGCTTCTTCAATGATTCTTATAGCTTCATCAACAGATATTTTACGTCCAATACCGTTTTCAATATAATATTCGGCAGCGACTCCGAAACTAAGACAAGTTTCAATAGGATAATCACAACCTTCTCCATTTAATCTAGCTTCTTTACGGCATATACATTCTGTTACTGAAATCACTCTTGCGTTTCTGATACTCTCTTTCAATTTTTGATAAGGATAAAGTGTAGTATTGGGTTCAATTGTTTTCTCGATGGGGATTACTTTAAATCCTGGTACATTACTAATGCCCATCTCGTCTTGATATGCCGTATCATAATACTCTTTGAAATATTTGGCGAGCTCCTCATCTACTTTTTTAACAGAATATTCATATAGACCTATCATGAATGGTATAGCATTGAATAGCGTTTTATTATCTCTTCGCATTCGAAAGACTAATCCTTTATTTGCCATCATTTCTAATTTATCTTCCAAGTCATTAACATCCATTCCCGTTCTTTTAGCAATTTTGCTTGCTTCTTCAGGAATATGGGTCAATATTACTGCTATTTTTGCTTCCTCTTCAGTAAAAAGCCTTTTTAGAATTTTAATCTCAACACCAGAAGGAGTTTGGGGATATCCTAAAGGGAATTGATCTAAGAATTCTCTTAACTTTAAAAAAACATCATCAGACATTATAATCGATTAGTAAATTATTTCTTTAATTTTTTAATAATTTTTCATAGAATTCAAATTCATCGCTAATAGTTTTTATTTTTTATAAGAATCAGTTTTCTGTAAGGATGTTAAAATTATTGCTTTACTAATATTAGGGAGTAGCAATTTAACTGCTCCTTAGTAAATTTAAAAAAATTTATAGAGGTTCCATATCTTGTTATTTAGATTTAATTTAATCTTTTTTACTAGAAATCGTGAACATCTGAACTTTCCTTATCTCCACGTAATTCTGAATAACTGATTATGCCACCAACTAACACTAATAATAAATGAGTCAAATTATAGCTAAGAGGCTCAATGACACCTAAAAAAACAAATCCCTTACTAATGACAGCAAAATACAGAATATAAATAATTCCTGAACTAATGCAAATGATACTTCCAACTTTTTTATTATATACTAAACTAACTCCCACCCCTATTATCGCCCCCCAAGTAAGTATTAAATATAAGGAAGTTAAATAAGTATCGTAATAAAATGTTGGATAAATAGAAAGGATCATAAACCAAGATACAATTCCTCCAATCAAGCTTAAAATTAGCCCTCTTGTTAATATTTTTTGTCCTTCTTTTTTGATTACAAGGTTCTTATTTATTTTTCGTGAATCTATATAGCCAATTATGCTCCCAATTAATACTAAACCAAGCGGGGCATAATTGGCCCCACCAGAGAGGAATATCCAGTCAATAAAAAAGTTACCCCACGTAATCACTATTTGAAATATCACAAAACCAATACAGGACCATAAACAAATTAAAATTCCAATCTTTTCATCATACCGCAAACCAACTATAACTCCTACTACTGAACCCCCACCTATAATTAAGTATGAGTAATTAAAATAATTGAAAAAATACCACCCAAATAAAGAGGAAAGAAAAATACTAAGAGCCCAAATCCCCCCAATTAAGCTTATAATGAACTCTTTTTTTACCATCTTCTTCCTCTTCCTTTTATTTTCGAATTAATTTACATAAACTCTTTGATTGAATTATCTTTTAATTCTCTTTTAATTAATTTTTTTTTAATAATTATAATAATAAAAATAATGCTTATTCCGATAAAGGGTGAAATATAATACAATATATATTCCAATATTATTTCGAACTGGGTAGCTTCTCTATAATATTGAATTCCTATATCCATATTGGGACTTTTAGAATTGTTCCATTCACATATAAAAGATCTCCCTCCAATAATATCTTCAACTCGGCAGTCAAGATTACCAGATCCGAAAGTCCCAAAAATTGGTTGCTTCCCATATGCGTGAATCTCTACTCTTCCAGTTGTGTTTCCTATCCATTCTTGTGATGTTCCTATATGATAAACTATATAGAATAAATCGCTTATTCCTACGGGGTTGCTTATTACGCCATTGAAATAATACCTAATAACTGAACTGGTATTTTTTTGAAGGGTTACATTACTTCTAATTAATATAATTGGATAAGTCTCAATGAACCATGCTAAATGGATATCTACTTCTGTAATATTTTCATTCCATGGAGATACACTGAATAGATCATAAGGGATCTGAGTATTATTTACATACACCTCAAAAATGAAATCACTAATACTTGTTGCGAAAGAGAAGGGCAGGATTATAGGTATAGTGGTTGTGTTTTCAGAATTGTATATAGTATAATTTGCATCAAAACTGATATCAATTTCATGAGGAAAATTAGTGGCATTGAACATGATAACAGTATTGGTGTGAGGAATTTGTAAAGGCAATGTACTATTTGGAAATATTTCAGCGATAAATTGGTCTGGGGAGGGGGGGATAGAAGCAACCGAAATGTTTGGAATTAAAATAAAGAGATTAAGTAATAAAATGCATGCAATGATAATTGAAGATACGTGCTTTCGATTCTTCATTATTTCACCCGATTCAATCATCTTAAATGATCCAATGTATCCTTTTAAATCTATCGTAGGAAGCTACTAGAGTTATTCAATATTATGAAATAACCTCAAATTTCACTGAAACACGAAAAGAAAAAGAGAAAGAAAAAATAAATTAAAAAAAACAGTTAGAATTCTTAAGACATATCTGGACTACTATGATTTTATTGAAAAAATGAAGAAAGGGATGTTTTCTTTTTCAAAAGGTATATTTAATTCATCTAACATTATAATCATTGGATAAGTAACTAAAATTGACCAGTCTTTTATAGCATTAATCAACATATTAATGAATAATTGAAAAATTATCGCAATTATCGTTAACAATAAAATAATCGTTTTCTTTTGTTTTTTCTATTTTCCAAAAAATTTCACCTTTTTTTATACCAACTTAAACTTTTTTTGTAGATTTCAATAGTTATTAAATATAGTTTAATATTAATCTTATGTGTATGTTTTTCGTTTTCTTTTTGAATTATTTTAGTTTTTTTTCCAAATAGTTAATAAAGATGTTTATTATATTGAAATGTCTTAACGTTCAGCAAAACTAGTGGATGTTAGTCTTAAACAATTTCCAATCGGATAAAAAAGATTGAGTTAATGGTGATTCGGAATCAGCAAATATGGTGGTTTTATAAACCAAATTATCTATTTAATGAATGAAACTATTATTAAGTAAATTGTCTTAATTATTAATTAAATTCCGAAATTTTGTTAAATTTCGTTTTATTAGGCGAAAAATATTGAAAATAAAAAATTTTAAAATTTTATTGTTGATATTATTCGTAATATTAGCAATACTTCTTACATTTAGTACATCCCCCATTGAACTCTCACCTAAAAGCAGAGATGCTCAATTATCTTCTCAGAGTGCTTGGACTACTGATGGTATAATTGTAAGTGCTGCAAGCAATAATCAAGAATATCCTCAGATTTGCAGTGATGGAACTGGGGGCGTAATTATTGTTTGGCAAGATTATAGAAGTGGATCGAACTGGGACATTTATGCACAGAGGATTGATTCAGCAGGAGTAGTGCAATGGTTCTCTGATGGAATAGCTATATGTACAGCAATAAATAACCAAGGGACCGTCCAAATTTGTAGCGACGGAATAGGAGGTGCAATCATTACATGGAATGATTATAGAAGCGGATCGAACTGGGATATTTACACTCAGAGAATCAATTCGACTGGAGATGTGCAGTGGACGTCAAACGGAACAGTTATATGCACGGCAAGCAATGACCAAGAGATCCCTAAAATTTGTAGCGATGGAGCCGGGGGAGCGATCATAACGTGGAATGATTATAATAGAAATGGACCGAATTGGGATATTTACGCTCAGAGAGTTAATTCGACTGGAGATGTGAAGTGGATGGCTAATGGTACAGCTATATGTACGGCAAATAAGGACCAGTTATATCCTCAAATTTGTAGCTACGGAACCGGGGAGGCAATTATCACGTGGGAAGATTCAAGAAGCGGATTGAGTGATATTTACGCTCAAAGGGTTGATTCAAATGGAAATGTTAATTGGACAACTAATGGTGTAGCAATATGTACAGAAAACAATACTCAATGGTATCCTAAAATTTGCAGCGACGAAACTGGGGGGGTGATCATCACTTGGTCAGATTACAGAAGCGGATCAAACTACGATATTTACGCTCAGAAAGTCAATTCGACTGGGGATGTGAAGTGGATCGCTAACGGTATAGCATTGTGCACAGTAGACAGAGATCAAGAGGATCCACAAATTTTGAGCGATGGAACTGGAGGTGCCATTATCATTTGGGAAGATAATAGAACTGGTTCGAATTCCGACATTTTTTCTCAGAGAGTTGATTCGATTGGAGATGTGAAGTGGGTAGCTAATGGTACAGCTGTATGTATAGCAAACAATAACCAAAATTTCCCTCAGATTTGCAGTGATGGAGCCGGAGGCGCAATTATTACATGGCAAGATTCAAGAAGTGGTTTGAGTGACATTTACGCTCAGAGAGTTGATTCATTTGGAAATATTAATTGGACAACTAATGGTGTTGCAATTTGCACGGCAACTAATAACCAATGGTTCCCTCAAATTTCCAGCGATGAAAATGGGGGTGCAATTATCACCTGGTTCGATAGGAGAAGCGGATTGGACTATGATATTTATGCACAGCTTATTAAAAATCCTCCAATAAATGGCGGTAAAGCTGGTGGTGAAGCTTTTCCATTTGGAAATTTAATAGCTATAGTTTTATTTGTTGGGGGTATAACTATTGGAGGCATAACAACGGTCTTTTTAATTATAAGACGCAGAAAACACAAAAAATAATTATCACTAATTTTTTCTTTTTTTTATTTTTCTTAAATACTGACGTTTGCGATATAAAGTTTTTAAAAGTAGTATTTTCAAAATTTAGTTAAATATTTTGAAATTAGATATACTGAATTACATTTTTTTTCAACAATGTAGAATTAAAATGGTTTAATTGTAATTCAAGAACCAATCTCAGTTGGGTAAAAAAGATTCTAGCAATTAACAAAAGATATCTAATAAATCTTTTTAATCAAACCACCAATCGTTTATTTTCGAATGAATTGAGCATAAATTTATCTTGTGTAATTCAATAAAAGAATTTCTTTTTAGATCTCTTTAATAATGAATTAATATAATAATATTGTAAAAAAAAATAAAAAAATATTTTTAAATTTATACTCTATACTAATGAATAACTCGAATAGTGTCAGTACCTTCAAATGGAATACCACCAGAACACTCCCCTGAGACAGTTATTAGTACGGGGTCACCAGGCATTAAAATACTTTTGAGAGCCTGTCGATCGAATTTAACCATTAAATCAGGAAATCCATCACCATCATGATCGCCAATTTGGGGTGTAGGTTTTTCTAAAGCTAAAAGTCCATTCAGTGAGACAGTTGTTGGATCGATATCGCTTACTTCTAATCCACATTCACTCGTTAATTCGATATAGACTGTGACGTAATTTCCATGACTCTTTAGATTTAAAGTATCAGGATCAAAATCAATAGTTGCAAGTATAGGCACAACGATATATTGAAAATGAAGTATTATAGATATCCATGATTCTTGGACGGCTCCTGGATATTGAGATGTAACAAAAGCCTCTATATCATGTACTCCTGGGCTAAAATATCCAGGTATGTAACCTTCACCTTCCGGGATGAAATTCAAATATTCACCCCCCTCATCAGGTAGTGGAAACATTACATAAGACATATCAAACACCCGATGTAATGTTTGACCAGGAGAAATTGTCCAACCCCGGATTTGACCGGGACCAATTCTATAACATCCAATTCCACCACCCCTGTCATCTAAATAGAACGCCATAGCTCGTAGATAAGGGTCATTTGGATCACTATATGCCGTATATTCCAAATCACAGGCTATAACTTGCCAATTGCAAGGAATTTCAAGTGTTGTTACGGCGGGATGAGGCCAATCACTAATTTCATGGTCAAACACGGTAATACTTTCGCTATATACAGTTGAACTTGCCTGTGATAATTCAACTCTGGCAACTCCAAAGCTCAAAGAACCACTAATCATCGATAAACATAGTATAAGTAAAATTGATTTATAACTAATTTTTCTCAATTTCTATTCACCCATATTCAATACTTTAATTTACTTTATTGTAAATTATTATTGTATCGTTTTATAAATTAGTTTTTATATTATTTAAATCTATGTTGAATAACATTGAAATAGTATCCCTCAAACATTTGATCAACTATAATTTTGCACGATTTCCACACCACAAGCATTCTAATTTATTTTATAAGTAATCAAAATCATCTTTATCTCTTAAGGAATCACTTATTAGTTCAAGATAATTTTAAGAAAGGAGAAATGTAGTTTACCATTTATTCCAGCTCTTTTAGCAATATCGATTCCAGCTCTTTTAGCAACTTTATTCGCTTCCTCAGGAATATGGGTTAACAATATAGCTATATTTGCTTCTTCTTCAATAAAGAGCCTTTTTAGAATTTTAATTTCAACACCTGTTGGTGATTTGGGGTATCCTAAAGGGAATTGATCTAAGAATTCCCTTAACTTTAGAAAAGCATCATCAGTCATTACAAACGATTAGTAAATTAATTCTTTAATTTTTTTATAATTTTTCATATAATTCAAATTAATCGCTATCAATATTTACCTTTTATAAAAATTTAGAATAAGGATTTCTCAATAATATTGCTTAGGTATTTGATTCAATGAAAATTATCTTTTTTACTCGAAAAACTTAAATAATTCGAGTATATCTTATTTAATTATGACAATTAATACAGACACAATAATTTTAAAAATCGGTTCTAAAGGGGAAATTTTTCCACCAAAAGAAATTCGAGAAAAGCTCGGATTTGAACCAAATCAGCCTATTTTATTATATATTCATCAAGATCAACTAATCGTAAGAAAACTTCATTCCATTGAAGAAATATTGAATGTCCCACCTAAGACTAAAATAAGCTATCACGCCTGGAAGCAATTTAAAGATGAATTAGCTGAGGAATATGAAAAATGAGGATCCTAATTGATACATCATACTTTTTACCTCTCATTAAAATCGGGATCGAAACTATTCCAGACACTCTATTGATTGATCTCTTGTCCAAATCTACTAATGATTATTTTTATTCTACTCTAACCCTTTTTGAACTCACAGCGAAAGGATTAAAACTCTCATCTAAAGGGAGTATTATAACACCCCGGGATATAAGGATTGGAATTGATGCCATTCAAAACGACGTGCGACTTGTAGAAAAATTATTTACTGATAATCCCTTTATAATTGAATTGGCATCTCAAATAAAGAAAATTCATAATGACACAATTGATTGCCTGATTTTCGCAACTGCCATT
Organism: uncultured archaeon; assembly: GCA_964409945.1. Lineage (GTDB taxonomy): Archaea > Asgardarchaeota > Lokiarchaeia > Sigyniarchaeales > SOKP01 > Loki-b32. The sequence goes on from CAYPFJ010000003.1 coordinate 103,482, forward strand.
TGTACATGTGATTGTATCATTACGATGGATGAATCACTCTTCGATCAACTACACAGAACACCCAAATTACTGAAACAAGTGAAAGATTTTAATGATAACTTCAAATTCTGGTTTAATGACCTCTCAGGAGATTTAAAATCCCTTTAATAAATTTCTTTTATTATTTAAAAATTTATCAACACCAAAGGATTTTAAAGTCAAAATTCCCTTGAGATGTATCTTTTTACATTAAATGTTGATTTTAAAATTTTATATTAAGTAGAGTTAATATAACCGTATTAAAGAAATCCGTGACTTCAAAAGAAATCAAAAAACAAATTAAATGGATAAAAAACGGAATCGATATAGTTGGGTGTGAATTAGCCCAAAATATTGCTAAAAAGTTAAAAGAAAAATAGAAAGAAAAAATAAATTTAAAAAAATAATTAAATTCTCAAGTACATTCAATTAATTAAAGGAATATAAACCGCTAAAATGGCAGAAAATAGAGAAATAACAAATTTTTTGTATTAGATTTTAACTCTCGTAATCAAATTCAAATTTCCTCTTGAGTTTGAATGATATAAAAAGCAAAATTAATAAATATCACTTTGTCCTTATTTACTTATCAAAATTTCATGAAATTCCAAAGATAAAATTTAAATGATTAGAAAATGACATTAGATAAATCAATAATCTATGAAGAATTGAAAGAACATATTGATTCCTTTCCTATTGGATTTCCTTCCACTAAAAGTGGAGTGGAAATGGATCTCTTGAAATACTTCTTCACTCCAGCAGAAGCTCAGATCGCTACAAAATTAAAATTCTCTTGGTCTAGGGATCTTGAACCATTAGAGACGATATACGAGCGTACGAAAGATCTTGGTTTATCGATTGAAGAATTAGAATCCCATTTAGATACTATGGCTAAAAAAGGTACTGTTCATTTTAAGGTAGAAGAGGGAAAGAAATATTATAGCAACGCCCAATTCGTGATTGGTATGTATGAATACCAAGTTAATAGACTTAATAAAGATTTCTTAAACGATTTCTTTAAATATCTTGGAATAAGTTTTGGTTTAGAGGTATTTGGCACTAAAATTTCTCAATTTCGAACTATACCAGTAGAAAAAAGTATTACTCCAGAACATCATATCTCTACATATGATGATCTTAAGACAATTATCGAAGAAGTGGAAGGGCCATTTGTGGTGATAAATTGTATTTGTCGTCAAGCTATGGATATTTTAGGACAACCCTGTAAGGTGACAGATCGTCGTGAAGTCTGTATGGGATTTGGTTCTATGGCTCAAATGTATATTGACCAAGGGTGGGGCCGCAAAATTTCAAGGGAAGAAGCTCTCGAGATACAGCGTAAAAATGAAGATGATGGATTAGTACTCCAAGCAGGAAATGCGCTTAGACCTGAATTTATTTGTAGTTGCTGTGGATGTTGTTGTCCGATCTTACTCGGAACTAAGAATTTTCCCAGACCAGTTCAATTTTTCTCGGCTAATTTTTATGCAGATGTAGACTCTGAATTATGTGCTGGATGTGGCACTTGTGTAGATCGCTGCCAAATGGAAGCAATAAAACTTGTCAATGAAATTTCCAAGGTTAATAAGAAGAAATGTATCGGTTGTGGTAATTGTGTGCCAACTTGCCCTGAAGAAGCAATCCATCTCAAGAAAAAAGATAAAGAAATTGATATAGCCCTTACAATGGATGATTTATACGATAATATTCTAGAACGTAAGCTTCAATTAAAAGGTAAAAAATAGAAATTCAATTCGTGAACCCAATAATATAATTATACCTTGAATGGAAAAATAACGGAATAGATATTGTTAGATGTGAACTAACCCAAAATATTGCTGAAAAGTTAAAAGAAAAATAGAAAGAAAAAATAAATTATAAAGAATAATTAAATCTTTAATACATATCTGGAGGCATTCCCATGCCACCTCCCATGCCACCCATTCCTGGAGGCATACCTCCCATTCCTGGAGGCATTCCACCGGGAGGACCTGCGCTTTTAGCTGATGCAATTACATCATCGATTCGTAGAATCATGGATGTAGCTTCGGTAGAGCTTTTAATTGCTTGTACTTTTACGACAGTTGGTTCGACAACACCAATTTTTGCCATGTCAATTACCACATCACCAGTATCTAAATCGGTGCCGGCAAACTTATTGCCTTTTTGATGAGCAGCTCTTAATTTCATGAGAGTATCGATTTGGTCTAGCCCTGCATTTTCGGCAAGTGTTTTTGGGATGATATCAAGTGAATCTGCGAAAATTTCGACAGCAAGTTGTTCACGGCCGCCTAGAGTGGAAGCGTATTTCCTTAATTGGATGGCGACCTCAATCTCAGGAGCGCCACCACCGCCAACAAGTTTTTCATCTTCTACAACATCTCTAACTACACAAAGTGCGTCATGAATCGCTCTTTCAACTTCATCAATGATAAGTTCAGTTCCCCCTCTTATAAGAATTACAACAGATTTAGGGTCTTTACATTCTTCAATGAAAATCCATGAATCATTCATTATTTTGCGTTCTTCTACTAATCCAGCCCATCCAAGTTTATCAGGGGTAATATCATCGAGATTTGTAAAGATAGCGCCACCGGTAGCCTTTGCGAGTTTTTCAATATCAGATTTTTTAACTCGTCTAACAGCTACAATACCTGCTTTGGTAAGGAAATGTTGAGCCATATCATCAATTCCTTTTTGGCAGACGACGACTTTTGCTCCAGAATTTTTGATTTTTTCAACCATAGTTCTTAGCATATGTTCTTCTTCGTCTAAGAATTGTTGGATTTGTTCTGGGCTTGTGATTTGAAGTTTAGTCTCAAATTCTGTTTTTTCAATTTCTATTGCACTCTGCAATAGTAAAATTTTAGCATCACTAACACTCTTTGGCATTCCAGGACTTACCACTTCTTTATCTAAGATAATACCTTTAATTAAACTGGTATCATCAATTGAATCTCCCTCTTTTTTCTGTATTTGGACTTTTTCTATGTCAGCAACCCATTTTCCATTCTCAGATTTTTCGGCAACAGCTAAAATAGCATCCATACAAATCTGAGCTAATTTTTCTTTTGATTCAGATACAATTTTACTAGACATACAAGTCATAGCAGCATTCTTCAATCCTTCCTTATCATTAATTCCGCTTTTAATTGAAATATTCTCAAGAATTTCAACTGCTTTTTCTGCTGCTTTTCGGAAGCCTTCAGTAATTACTGTAGGATGAATTTTCTGTTCTATCAACTTTTTAGCGCGCTTTAATAATTCTCCGGCAAGAATAACTGATGTCGTTGTTCCATCACCAACTTCTGAGTCTTGAGTTTTAGCAACTTCGACCATCATTTTGGCAGCAGGATGTTGGACATCAATTTCTTTTAAAATTGTTGCGCCGTCATTCGTGATTACAACGTCTCCAAACTGGTCTACGAGCATCTTATCCATGCCACGAGGTCCAAGTGAAGTTCTCACAGCTTCAGCAATAACAATTGCGGCAGCAATGTTGTTTGACATCGCATCTCTTCCACGTTGTCTTTCTGTACCTTCTTTCATAATAAATACAGGTGTTCCGCCTAATTGTGCCATTTTTTTCACTCTTAGTTAATATAATTATTGAATTAATTTTTGAAATAATATTTTATTTATATAGATCTCTAAGTCATAAAATTAAAAAAGTTTACGAATTTTCAATTTGGTAAGAAAAATAACTGAATTTTATAATTTTTAAAGAATCAAACTAATAATGAGAAATTTGCCATGTTGTTTGATAAAATGGATAAAAATTAGATGGGTATTTATTTAGTGAGTTCTCTCTTTTTTAGTCTTAGATCTTTTCCATGGCATCTACGGCATTTCTTTGCTCTAAGTGGATTAAGAGCTCCACATCTTCTACAAACAGTTTTCTCTAGTAGATGATATCTGGCGATTCTCCTCTTCACTGGATCGTCTATAGGACTCATTTTTATTCAATCAATACGTAATTTTACAAAAATTTTTGTTAAGCTCAAAAACTAATAAGAATAATTTCTAAAACACATGATGTAAAATAAAATTTTTGTTTAGACTAAAGGAAAATATGATAAAATTAAAATTCTATAAATAATAGATCTATTTATTCTTTACATTATGTAAGATTAGTTGAGTTAATGTGCCAAGAGAAATTTTTAACGAAGAAAAATTCATAGAAATCTCCGAATATGCAATTCACTGTCGAGTTAAACGCTTAAAAGATAAAGTGAAGCTAAAATTAAGAACAAAGAAAATTCTTTATACATATAAAACAGATCCAGCAACAGCAGAGAGATTATTAAGAAATATCAGTTGTGATATTATAGAATTGTAATTTATGTTTTATTTTTAATCGAACTTTTTATAATCCCTTTCTTAGATTGAAGATTGAACCGATTTTTTTTAAAAATAAAATTTAAGAATCTTTAGGAAAAAATTAATTAACTATTTTTAATAGATATCAATTAGAATACCATAATTCATTAGGATATTTTAGAAATATATAAAACATGAAACACTTAATCTGGGTTATAGTTGATGAAAGTTCTTCCAGCAGATAAAACATGCATAAATTCTGGTTTTTTATGTACCAATTGTCAAGCTAGGTTGGATGCGGGAGAAATAACGGAATTTGAAATTGATTTGGCAAAAAATTTAATTCAATTAGAGGAACAAGAAGAAAAATTTGCTTTTCTAAAAGAAATTTCATTTTATAAAGCTATTGATTATGAAGATCTAATAATACTAGTGGTTGGGAGAAAAGATAAATTGAAAATAACTCCCGATTTGATAGCATGGATGAAAGAAGCATATGAGATTGATGAACTAATTTTTATTGAAAAAACAAATAAACCTCGTCCAGTTGTGGAGGCGTTAATTGCACCATATAAACTCTTATCCCTTAATGAAATATTCTTAGCTACAGGAGATGTTCAGTTTAGAGCAGTGCTTTGGGAAGATGATAAGGAAAAAATTTTGTTTACTAAAGAGGAACTTGAAGAATTGATTTATGAATTAACTGGAAATATTACACGGGTTGAATTTCAATAATCAATAAGATTTAATTAGCTATTTTTCTAATATTTAATAGATTTACCGTGGAAGAATATAAACAAGTAATTTTAATAAGAACCGATCTTAAAATGGGTGTTGGTAAAAAGTGTGCTCAGTCTTGTCATGCTAGTGTTTCAGCATCAGATCTCGTCCGGATCCAAGACAAATCAGCTTGGAAGTATTGGAAGAATACCGGACAGAAAAAAGTTGTTCTTAAAATCCAAAGTATGGACCAATTAAAAGATTTAGTAGTTAAATTTGAATCGAAAAAACTTCCATTTTTTGTTGTTAATGATGCAGGATTGACTCAACTAACACCGGGCACAACAACTGCTATCGGAATTGGCCCCGTATTATCTACGGAGATTGATAAAATAACTGGAGATTTAAAACTATTATAATATAAGCATCTAGGCTAAAAAATTGTTCAACCAAGAAATTGATACTTATTTTTTTGAAAGTAATGATGAGAGAGAAGTAGAAAAATTTGTAGGTATTGAAATTTATGCTACATCTAAAATTGGAGGAATTGGGGGAGAATATAAAAAGAATTTTAAGGATTTTATAGTAAGAGAAATAGATAATAATGGGAAAACACTTAGTATTAAGGAGGATTATAAATCTTCACCTTTTTCTGCAGAATTAAAGGATAGATACACAACCTTCAATTTAATAAAAATTAATCGAGATTCATTTGATGCTTTAAGAAAGATAAGTAACACTTTGAAAATCCCTTATGGGATTATTAATTATTCAGGATTAAAAGATAAATTTTCTATTTCAGTTCAAAAAATTTCAATTAAGGGAGATTATGTTGATAAATTAAAAAAATTAAATCTAAAGGATATTTTCATTAGAAATATACATCCAACTAAGAAACCTGTTAAGTTAGGAAGTCATTTGGGTAATAATTTTACAGTTATAATAAGAAATGTAGAAAATAGTAAGAATCTAAGAAATAGATTAGAAAAACAAATTAGTTTTTTAAGTAAGTTTGGATTCCCTAACTATTTTGGGCTTCAAAGATTTGGAAGTTATAGACCAAATTCTCATAAAGTTGGACAATATATTTTAGAAGGTAATTTTAAGAATGCATTTGAGGAATTTGTGTCGACAACTTATACTACTGAATCTGATGAATCAAAATTAGTGAGGAGAGAATTCAGAAATGATAGAGATTTTGAAAAAGCTTATGCAAACTTCCCAAAAAACTTAAAATATGAAAGAAATATGCTTTATTATCTGATTCAAAATCCAGATGATTATGAAGGTACTATTAATACATTACCCTCTGATTTAAAAAAATTATTAATTAGTTCCTTTCAATCATATATTTTCAATAAGATGCTTTCTTTAAGAGTTGAGAAGGGCTTCCCTTTATTTAAACCAATAAAAGGTGATGTAATTAGCATATTAGACGACTTTAATGGAAATGTCACTTATGTGAAATATATTTATGGGGAATCTTATGATAATTATTTGAAAAAAGCTATAGATTTAAATCGAGCGGCATTAATAGTGCCTATTATTGGAAGCAATACTGATTTAGAGTTATTTCCATTAATGAAATCATTATTCGAAGAAATTGCTAAGCGAGAAGGGATTGATAAATATATTTTAAGTAGCAAGTTGAACACAGATCTAGAAATGACAGGTGCTCTTAGAACGATAACGGCTAAGCCAACTGCTTTAAAAATGTTAGAGTTTACGGAGGATGATCTTAATCCTGGAAAGAAAAAAGTCAAATTTGAATTTTCCTTACAGAAAGGAAGCTACGCTACGATGTTGATTAGAGAACTTATTGCATCAACTTAATTTCGTGTTTTTTCATAGTTTCAATTCCAAAAATATCAATTACTTTTACTACCACATTATAATGGCCAGGTTTATCGTAATAATGACCATCTGATCTTAAAGATAATGTTCTAAATTTCGGGTTTCTATAAGAAAAAAACATATTTTTAAAAATATTATTTTTCGAATCAAAATCAATAGCCCAATAGTCAATCCAATCTGAAAAAGACTTTATATTTTCTAATACTTTCTCTGATATTAAATCTATAAATGGTATTTTGTAATCTATTAATTCGACCACAATTATATTATCATTTTGATGGATTTTAGTCTTAAATTCAGGAGTTTCTTTAACTTTTAAACCTTTATCGTTCACATTTTCTCTCTTCAAAAATGCATCTGAAAGTGTGTATGCTTCTTCTTTTTTATCCATACATTCTATTTTAAATCGTTGAGGATTCTTATTATACTTTTTATTCCAATTTATCATATCATTACTCTGACTAAGGTTTAGAATTCTTTTTCTTGTCATATGAATCGCATGTTTGTTTGAGTCACATCCAATCCAATATCTTCCTAACTTTTCTGCCACGACGAGTGTTGTTCCTGAACCACAAAAAAAATCTGCAATAATATCATTTTCCTTTGTTGAGGATAATATTATCCTTTTAAGAAGGCGTTCTGGTTTTTGTGTAGAAAAACCTTGATATTCTGAGGTATTCGCTCTTATATAGGGAATATCATTCCAAACATCTCTTGGGAAAATTCCTTCTTTCTCAACATAAACCTTTCTCGATAATTTTTTTCGATTATGGCTTCCACCTCTATAATAAAATATCCCTTGCTCATCTTTCTTTAAGGCATTTTTTACTCGGTTTGAGTATTCCATATAAATATTAGGATCATCATTAAATACATAATTATCCGTTTTTGAATAAAAAAGAATTGTATCATAGGATCTAATGAAAAAACTTCTGGTTTTAACCGATGCTGCCGGATATGCCCAAATTATTTCATTTCTAAAATTTTCTATCCCAAATATCTCATCCATTATTAGTTTTATATAATGGGAAATATGCCAATCTAGATGTACAAATATCGACCCACTATTTGTTAGTAGTTCTCTCATTAAAATAAGCCTCTCATGCAGAAAGTCTAAATATGTTTCCAATCCTTCCTTCCACTTATCTTTATAAGCAATATCGTCGATATATTCGCCATTTTCCCCTATTTGAATCTTAAAATTGAAGTTACTTCCCGTAGCGAATGGGGGATCGATATATATAAGAGATATTTTATTTTTAAATTCATCTAACAATGAATTCATTACTGCTTTATTATCCCCCCAAATTAGTAGATTTCGCCATTTTTGTTCCGATTTAGAATCAGTACTGATAGATGGATATATATCGAGAATATGAAGAGGTTTAGTTTCATATATTTTTGAAATACTATCCTCTCTTTCCACTTTGCCTTTCCATTTCAATTCAACCATAAATAGAAGATAAGAAAGTAAAAATTTTATTTTTAATTTAATTTTAAAGAATATATTCAAGAAAAAATTGAGAGATGTAGAGTAATTGGTACTTGATAATTTAGGAGATTGGAGAAAAACACATTTCACTAAAGATGTAACAATAGAACTAGTGAACAAAAAAGTTACTTTAGGTGGATGGGTTCGTAACTATAGAAATCTTGGAGGCTTAAAATTCATATCTCTACAAGATAAATATGGAGAGCGTCAAATAACCTTGAAAAAGGGAGTTGTTTCCGATGAATTGTTTGAAAAGGCGAAGGTTGGATATCAATACTGTATAATGGTAAAAGGAACTGTAAAAGAGTTTAAGGAAGCACCTGGAGGAATTGAAATAATCCCATCTGAATTAAAAATATTAAATACCACTCCTGATAAACTTCCTATAGATATGACAGGAGAAACCATCTCAGAGTTAGATCTTAGATTAAATAATAGGGCTTTAGATTTAAGATCACTAAAAAATCAAGCTGTTTTTAGGATCAGAGGAGAAATGTTTAGGTCAATTCGAAAATTTTTATTTGAACATAATTTCACTGAAATGACAACTCCAAAGATTATAGCTTCTGCAACAGAGGGAGGTACTGAGTTATTTCCAATTATATATTTTGAAAAGGAAGCATTTCTCACTCAATCAGCTCAATTATATAAAGAACAATTAAGTGGAGTTTATGAAAGAGTTTTTGAAATAAGTGATTGCTTTAGAGCAGAAAAACATCGTACAAAAAGACATTTATGTGAAATTCTTACGTTAGATGTCGAAATTGCCTTTTTTACAATGGTGGATGTTCTTAAACTTTTAGAAGAACTTGTTTATAATGTTCTAGAAGATATAAGAGAAAATCAGATGGCTGCTTTAGAGTATTTAAAAATGGAAAATATATCAGTATCACCAATAATTCCCTTTCCTAGATATACATACGAAGAAATCATTGAATTAATATCCACTAAATTTGGAATTAATATTGAGTTTGGTGAGGATATATCTACTGAAGCTTATCGAAAGTTGGGTAAAGAATTAACAAGTTACTATTACATAACTCATTGGCCGATGTCCATTAAACCTTTTTATATTATGCCTTCGAAAGATTCTAAATATAGTGAATCATTCGATTTGCAGAAGGGAATGTTAGAATTGACCTCTGGAGGAACTAGAGTTCACAATAAGGAACAACTAATAAATGCCCTTGAAAGTAAAGGGCTTAATTCATCTTCTTTCAGATCTCATCTAAATTCATTTGATTATGGTATGCCTCCACATGCAGGATTTGGTTTAGGTATAGATAGGTGGCTTACAATGATATGTGGACTTGATGATATTAGAGAAGCTGTAATGTATCCTCGAACGGCTGATAGATTAACACCTTAATTAAAAATTAATATTAATAGTGTGTAAAAATATGAGTAGTAATTATATTCAAGATTATATTAAAGCAGGAAAGGCAGTTATAGCAGCGAAAAAACTAGCGAAGAATTTAGTTAAACCAGGAGAATCTTTTTTAAAAATTGCTAATAGATGCGAAGCTGAGATAATTGGAAATGAATGTGAATTGTCATTTCCAATCAATATGTCTTTAAATGAAATTGCTGCTCATTATAGTCCTCCAATAGATGATGAAACAATAGTTCCTGAAAAAGGGTTATTAAAAATTGATGTTGGAGCACATTATAATGGTTTTATAGCAGATTCTGCATTTACAATAAATATTAATGAAGATCCAAAGCTTCAGAATTATGTTGAAGCCGCAAAAGAAGCTCTTGAAGCTGCAATTGAATTATTCACGCCTGGAATTAAACTGTATGAAATTGGTGAAGTTATCGAGCAAAAGATTAAAAATCGAGGTCTAAGACCCATAACAAATTTAGGAGGTCATGAATTAAAGCAATACGATTTACATGCAGGTCCTTTCATTCCAAATCATAAAGATATGGTACATAATCAAATACTTAAACCGGGAGATGCGTATGCTTGTGAACCTTTCGCAACTTCTGGAGCAGGGAGTGTTAATAATGGGGATCATGCTTATATTTTTCGGTTTTTAAAGAAAGTAAAAAAAAATATATCTTATGAACATTTAGGATATATGAATAAAATCGAAAATAATTTTGGACGACTTCCTTTTAGCCCACGATGGATCGAAAAAAATAATCTTATCCCAAAAAGTAAAATCCAAAGAACTCTTGAATTTTTCATAGGAAAAAAAATTATAAGCAACTATCCTATTTTAATTGAAGCTCTTAAAAAACCAGTTGCTCAAGAAGAACATACAATTATTCTGGATGAAAAAGGGAAACGAATTGTTACTACAAGAGAATAATTTTAAAGAAAAAATATCTGGAGTCATTTTATGTGCTGGAGAAGGAAAGCGACTTAAAAGAATTACAAAAAATACCCCTAAATCATTAATAAAAATAGAAAGATTAGAAAATATTTCACTTCTCCATCATAGTATTAATAATCTAATTAATTTAGAAATAAAACAAATAGGAGTTGTTATTGGTTATTTAGGAGATTCCATCCGCGAGTTCATTTTATCATTGGAAAAAAAAAATCAAACCATACAAGATAAAATAATAATAATAGATACTGAAAATCAGTATAAATTTGGACCACTATATTCATTTTTATCAATAATCAAAAATAAAGATTTCATCAAATCGAGAAATTACTTCTTAGTAATTCCGGGTGATACAATTTTTGATTATAACTTACTAAAAGAAGTTTTATTTATAATATCTAACAATTTTAATTTGATTCAAATGTATCCTTTTGTCTTTTATAGAATTATAGGATTAAAACCATTAAAAGAATTATATAGTGTAAATAGAATAATTTCGAATGCTGAAATTGAGAATATTGGTTCAAAAACTATTTTAAAAAAAATAACTCAAGGAAAAATTAAAAATTTACCTTTAAAGAAGGTCATAAATCAAATTATTCCCGTTACTGTATTTAATTATGATTTCATTACTGAGATGTCGAATTTGAAAGGAAAAATACCATATAAGACAGTATGGGAATCAATGAACTATATGGTTAATAATGGAAAAAAAATCTATGCTTTTGAAATAAAAAGTAAACACCAATTCTATGATATTGATAATAAAAATGATCTTAAAATCCTAAAAAAAAAAGAGGACAATAGGTGCTCCGATTAATCAAAGTATAATTGATTCAAGGGAGTTTGGTAAAATCATTATCCATTGAAACAATTTTGTAATCAAAGCTCCTATTTACAAATTTATACCTTTTTTCGATATAAGGGTACTCAAGTTTCAATGTCTCTGGTTCCAAATAATTAAACCTCTTAATTCGACACGAATATAAGCATTAATGCCAAATTGTCTCGTATACCAATATCGAATAAATTTAAGTATAGATGTATGTGAAAAATAAATTCCTGTTTCAACTTGCTAATTTAGAAGCATTATACATCTTTTCCCAGCGTTAAAAAAGGAATGAATGATTAAAATCTTTGTAAGATATTAGGTTGATTTTAGATTCTTAGAGCCCGAATAAAAAAAAATTTGTCGGAAATATAATACTAATTCATTTTAAGGTAACGATTAATTCGGTGTAAAAACCGTAGTTTTGTATCCAAATCCAATGCAAAATTGACCTATTGTCCAGATAAATATATGATAATTTAAGTATTTAAATCTTATTATTAGGGAAAATCATAAAATCATCAATATTTACGACAAAAATTTAAGTATTTTTAGAATTAAATTAAAATAATATAAATATCAGAAATTACATTATTTATAAAATATGAGTGTACCAATAAAGATTATTTTGTTCGGAATTGGCACTTTAGAAGGCAATATCATCCGTCATCTCTCACCTCTTACCGCAGATGCTATAATTGATAAATTACCTATTGGGCTTAGAGGTAGATATAGTTTTGGTTCGAAAAATTATTGGACACTACCTGGTGTTGAAATTTACAAAGGGACTAATCCGAAATCGATAATTAATGCTGAAAAAGGTGATATTCTTTACAACCCTAAAACCGATGAGTTGATTATAGCTATTGAAGAAATTGAAATGCCCAATAAAGTAAATAAAATTGGAAAAATAAACACTAATCTTAACCTACTTTTACAAGCAAAAAATGGATTGAACACCAAAATTTTAAAGATATAATAAGATTATGGCAATTTCGAAAAAGCTAACTATAGTTTTTATAATTTTTTATTTATCTGTAATGGTCTATATATTTCTGTTTTTATACATACCTGATTTTCAGAACTTTATTGTCAATTCAAGACAAAATTTAGCAATAATTACACAAGGAGCAAATTATTTTTGGGCTCTTTTAATTTCTCTTGGAATATGTTTTTTAGGTTCAGCATCAATAGGGTTTCCAGTTCCTTTTCCGTTTGTTTTATTTTCGCTTTCAGATTCAATCTATCATAATTTTTCTATTTTGGGTCTAGAAATAACACAAATCTTGCTATCAGGACCTTTTTGGTTTCAAATTATTGGTATTGCAGTAGTTGGAGGTTTAGGCAGTGTATTAGGCGAATTTACTGGTTATACTGTTGGCTATGGGGCTAAAAAGTTAGTAAAAGAAAGAGATTCAGATCTACTAAATAATGTAAATGAATTTGGTAAATTAATCTTGGAAAATGAAAAACGTACTCCCTTCTATATTTTTTTATTTGCTCTAACTCCACTCCCAGATGATATTTTGTTTTTACCTTTAGGAATGATAAAATATCCTTTTTGGAAATGCATTATTCCCGGTTGGTTAGGTAAAAATGTAACAACCTTGTTTTATTGTTGCTGGCCTATTTTTGTAGCACTTGGGTTGGTAACCCAAGGAATCCAATCTAACGATAATTCAAGCGTAATAACGGAAGCAATTTTATTATTAGTCACTATAACAGTGATGTTTTTTATTATGTCTTTTAATTGGACCAAATATCTCGAAAAACGAAGTCAGAAGAAGCTTAAAAAAAGCCATACGCATATAATTGAATAAAATTATACAATATTATTATTTAAGCAGTTCTTACAAACAAAAACAATTTTCCTTTTTTTCTCCGAGTTTTCATCGTAGTAAATTCTTTTATAAATGAAATTTTTACAGATCTCACATATAGCCGGAGTTCGGGTTTCTTCAATTAATGGCCCTAAATGTCCAAAATTAGCTTTAACTCTAGAGTTCATAGATTTAAGTATTTGATTTGGTTTGAAGAGTGATTTGAATATTAGAAATTATATCAGTCTTCTTTTTATTAACTTTAGTATTTTTCCTGTAATAATCCCGTTGTCTATTATCAAAAAATGGGCGACTCCCTAAAGAAACGTTTGCAATTTCAATTCTAGGATACATACGGCTTTTTAGAATTTCAGCTACTTCTACCGCAGTACTGATTTCTTCTCCTTCACCCTTAATTAATAGTGATTTTCTACCCCCAGAAAATGCAAAAATTGCGTCTTTAATTGACTTATCTTTATCGTGTCTGTTTCTTATTATGATTGTAGTTTCATTAACCATGAATGAATCCTCATTCGTATCAAAATTTTATACTTTCATTAAAAAGAAGCTTAACTTAATTCTTAATAATTTATTGTGTATATAAAATTTTACTAAAGTTTCTAATTTGATTATATTTTTCTAAATTTTTAAAGTTTGATAAATACAAATCAAAATATTTTTATTAATTAATTAAGATTAAATTTGATCTTCGATTTAACTCGTCTAAAATCTTGGAATATTCAGAACTTCTCTCTTCAAAATATTCAATAATTTTTCTTTCATTAGTATCTAGATATGAATAAAATGGAAAAATAACTTCAATTCTTTTAGAAAAATCATCCATCAATTTATCATACCATTCATTTGGTTTTTTTAAAATATTTTTTATTTTTTTAATCAATTTCTCTTTTCTATTTTCATATTTTTCTTTCTCATTATTTCCAATTAGCTCATCCAGCTCATCATAAGCAGTAGTTACAACCTTTTCTATCTTTTCTCTAAACTTAGGAACTCTATATGACTTTTTAAAAAATTCAGGATCCCATTCATATAAAAAACACTCGTCCTCTTCTGCAGTTTCTTTATCATCAGTTATAATTATATTATCCTTAGGTACTAAAATTAATCCATAATTCCTCTGTAATTGAGCTAAAGCCTTTTTACGAAGCACTTCATCAATGTATTTGACTTCCTTTAAGACTTTCTCTATATTTTTATTAACTTTTTTTATGACATTTTCCGCTTTTTGTACCATAATTTTTTCTTCAAACTCATAATTTAGCTCTATTAAGTTATAAGTGGAGGAAATCCCTAATTCTGGATCTTTAAGTCTTAATCCCGCCATACCCAAAAAGTGTGTATTAGATTGTTTTTCACAATGATCAAATATTAACCCAACAGCATATGGATTAGGGATTTGATATCCCAATTGTGTCATACAGTCGATTGGGCTATAGAAAAAACCAAATCCTGGATGTGTGTGCCACCATCCTATAATAAAATCAGTTCTATCATCTTGAATAGATCTTTCGAATACAGAAGCATCAATTTGAGCCATATCTACGTATTGTTTGTTTTCATATTTTACCCCAGCTCGATCTCCAACTACCATTGGAATTGCATCTTTTACAATTACTTTAGTGTTATCTTCAATAGATCCTATTAAAATTCCATAAACTTCACGCCACTTTTCAGATTTTAAATCATTATTGGCATATCTTATCGCATATCCTACGATTCTCTTATATGCTTTTAGAGTTAATAGTACTGGCGTTTTAAATGGATCAATTTTTTTGCTTTTCTTCATAACTTCTGTCGTTAATGCATTGTTCTGTTATCCTTTAAAAATTTAATTTCTTATTCTATATAGAATTTAAACAAAGTCTAAATATTTAAATTATATTAGTAAAATTTGTGTTTATGATAGTAATAGCAATTTGCGGTTTTCCAGGTTCCGGCAAAACAACTGCGATAGAAGCGATAAAAGATTTGGGGGTCGTAGTAACAATGGGCGATGTTGTTCGAAATGAAGTTAAAAAAAGGAACTTAGAACCTTCTGGAGTTAACATAGGGAAAATTGCTAAAAAGTTACGTGAGGAAGGGGGACCAGCAATAATCGCTGAGAAATGTGTAGATTTAATAAAAAGTAAAAATAAGGAAATAATTTTTATAGATGGAATTAGATCTCTTTCAGAAATTAACATTTTTAGAAAATTCTGGAAATTACCAATTATCGCTATTGTTATTGATGAAAACATAAGATTTAATAGACTTTTTGAAAGAAATCGTAGTGATGACCCTAAAAGTCTTGAAGAATTAAATGAAAGAGATAAAAGAGAAATTGAATTTGGATTAGATAAAGTTTTAGAAAATGCTGATTATGTAATCCAAAATAATTCTACTATAAAAAATTTAAAAGATAAAACAAGAAAAGTAGTTATGGATATCATTAATAACTACTAATAAGTTCGATCCTCTTATTTTAAGTAATCAGCAATAATCTTTGCTAGTGAAACTCTACAGACTTCATTGTCAATTGAATCTGTACCAATTATCTCATCTGCTCCGGCTTTTATTATCCTATATTTAGCTTGTTGCAGTAATAATGCATGTGTTGCTACTGCGAAAACTTTCCTAGCACCACTTGCCTTTGCTAATTTTATTGCAGTTGCCATCGTACCACCTGTAGCAATAATATCATCAGCAATAACAACATCTTTATCATTAAGATTCAAACTACCACTCATTTTTATTTCTCCAGTTTTGACATCTCGTACTTTTTCAAATACTTCTACAGGAACATTTTCACCAAAATGATTCGCAAAAGCACTTGATCTTTCTATAGCTCCTTTATCTGGAGCAACTACTACAATATCCTTCGCACCGAGTGATTTAATATAATCTGCTAATAATTTCATAGAATCAATATTAATTGCTTTACAGGAGCACTCATTTAACATTATCGGAGCATGTACATCAACAGCATAAAATTCACTAATACCAAAATAATTAATTATATTGAAAATTGCATTTCCAAATTGACTTTCTCCCGGTCTAAATATCTTATCTTGACGAGCATAAGCTAAGTAAGGGGCAACAACAATTATTTTTAAGGCACCCATACGTTTCACAGAATCAATCATCATAAAAAGTTCCATTAATCTAGCATTTTGATCAGCACTAGCACTAGGACCTGTTGATTGTACAATTATTACTTCCTTCCCAGCAATGAGAGTTTCATCTTCAATATTAATTCTTATATAGTTTTCTCCATCTGGGAAAGTTTTACCTTCTGTGTTTATCGATTCAATACCTAATTCTTGTGCTATCTTTACACCAAGAATTTGTGAGGCTGGTCCAGCAATTAATATTTTTTCCATAAATCTCTCCCATTATTATGATAGTTGATATTTTATTTATAATTTCTTTTCTTATAATTTTTTCAAGAATTCCTTTACTTGTTCGAATAACTGATCTCGATGCCCCTCAAATGAATGGCCGCCATTTTCATATATTAATACATTCTCACTTTTTAAACCCAGATGTTCTTTAATTTGAAGAACGTTCTCAAATGGAATTCTAGCATCATCCTTACAATGTGCTAAAAGAACTCTCTCATTATTTAAAGGATCTTTACAAATAAAATGTTTAGGACTTACTTGTTTTACAAGATCATTTGGTATTTTTAATTGAACTGTAGTATAATCGTATCTAGTACAAAGAGCTATTAAGATTTTTACTCTCTGATCTATAAAGCCATGAGTCAATATTATTGCTCCACCATAACTCCTTCCAAATAACACAATTTTTTTATCCAAAAGTCTTTTTGATTGAGTTTCTATTATCCAACTTATTACATCATGAATATCTGAAAAAATTTTTGGAGTTGTTTTAATGAAGTCAAAACTACCAGTTTCTTTTTTGGTTTCTCCATGACCTCGATAATCGTAAGAGATAACAAAATAGCCTGCGTTCGCAAATCTCTCGCAAAAATTTAATACAAATTTACTTCCTCGATGCGCTAAAAATCCTGCTAAGACGATTATCCATGGAGCCTTTAAAGGAGTATTTGAAGTATAGAAAATTGACCCCTTCAGTTGAATGTTATCTGACTTTAAAGGGATATCAATATTTTCAATCTTTAGATCTATCATCATTAACTGAAATTATTTTTCAAGTTTATATTTTTTAATTACATTTTTCAGAGTGCCAATTACTAAATCAATACAATATTTTTCACCAAGAGGTATTCCCTCTAATGCAGAAATTATATCTTCAAGTCTTAAATATTCAGCAAATTCAATTGATTTACCTTGATATTTCTTTTTGGAGTCTTTTAGCAAATTTGTCAAAGGTTTTAGGCATTTTATAATCATTAGAAATACTATAAATGTTTTAATACATGTTTTTCTAATCCTTCTAAATCAGATGGCTTTTTTTGATATTTTCTTAAAATTTCAATTATCGATTTTTCTAATTCATGATGCTCAGTGAGACAACTTGACTTATCTAAAAATCCTTCACCGTGTCTTATAGTTGCAGTGTTTTCTGTTACTTTGATTAACTCAGTTGCAATTATACCATTGATGTAAATTAGATCTGAAAGCATGTTTTTAATATATAAAAGAATTGAATTTTGTTCAGACATAATTATAAGAAGATTGCTTAAAATAAAAATAGCAAATATTTACAAATATTAAACTGGAATCCCTGTCATAAGCTGAAATAGAAAAAATGGTAAGATTAACATTATCCAACATAATTTTGGAACAAGATGGTTATTATTATACCTTATCGCTTGGAATGGTTATTCCAAAATCTAATCCAATTAAAATCAATAATAGTCCTATGAAAATTATAAAAATTCCAACAATTAGAAATAAAAATCTAAATTTTTTTTTAATTGGATGTATTTCTTTAAGTCTTTCAATTTCTTCCCCTGTTAAAAAGCTCATAGATGTCTCATTTTTCAAGGTAAAATCAATTAATATATTGTTAATTTCTTTCTTTAAGAAAATTTTAATTTTAAAACTTTAAAAAGTAGGGTGTTACAAACTTAGATTATAAAGATTTTCATGATGGCTTGTTATCACTATCATTGATATTATTTTTTTTTTCTTTAACTCTTATGATTGGGTCAATCGTATTAAAACCTTATATTAATTTAGAATTCCAAGAAAGAGATTTAATTATTATTCTATGTTCAATAAATATTTTGTTTTCTTTATATTATTTATGGAACGTTTTAAGATTAGAAAAGATTTTCAAATTAGAAAATAAGAATATTATTAAATTTGGAAAGAATATTGGAGTTGTAACATTATTGTATATTCCTCATGCTGGTTTATTTGCATCTCTTTTTTTCAGAAATTTACACAACATAGAAATTATAATGGTCTCTCTCATCTTTCTAATGGAAACAATGATAATTGGATTAGTATTAAAAGAAGTTTATGATCTACTATTTCTAGAAGAATCTCAAAGAGATTATGAAATAGAAGCTGATCGTAAAAAATACTTTGAAAGAAAAAAAAAACCATTATTTGGGCAAG
>CAYPFJ010000004.1:0-117057 GCA_964409945.1 uncultured archaeon
TATCAAGAGAAATTAGAGAAACATGAAAATCTACTCGAAGTTGAGGCTCAGAAAGTTCAAAGGGAAAAGAATATTGAAGAGATGCATAAAATAGAAAAGGAAGTTGAAGTTGACCATAAAAAACTAGAAGTTATTGAGGAACAAAAGAAAGAAGACGATTTTGAAAAAGATGTTAATGATAGTATAAACAGAGCCGAAAAAATGGTACGTGACTATGAAATGGATATGAGAAAAGCATATAGACAAGGAAAAATTTTGGAGAGTACACCATATTCTGATGTCATTGAAATTTATAAAGATTTACGAGAAAAAGTATATGCAAGGGGGTGGAAAGATCAAGCAGAAGTCTTTGCAAATCAGATTAAAAGTTATCAAGAGAAATTAGAGAAACATCAAAATCTACTCGAAGTTGAGGCTCAGAAAGCCCAAAGAGAAAAAGACATTGAAGAAATGCTCAAAGTCGAAAAACCAGTTGAAATAGCTCATAAAAAATTAGAAATTAGTAAACAAGAAAAGGACGAAAAAGAATTCCAAAAATATATTACTGAAAAAGTTAATAAAGCAGAGAAAGTTGAAAGAGCATTTGATTCAGCCATGAAAAAAGCTATTAAAAAAGGGGGAATAATAGAACAAACACCTTATCAAGAGATAATGGAAATATATAAAAATCTACGAGAAAAAGTTTATGCCAGGGGATGGAAAGATCAAGCAGAAGTCTTTGCAAATCAGATTAAAAGTTATCAAGAGAAATTAGAGAAACATGAAAATCTACTCGAAGTTGAGGCTCAGAAAGCCCAGAGAGAAAAAGACATTGAAGAAATGCATAAAGTACAAAAAGAAGTTAAGCCATTTAAACCAGAAAGAATAGAAGAATTTGAAACTGAAAAAGAAGAAGACGTTTTATTAGACAATGCAATGAATCTTATCGATGAAACCGAAAAAGAAGTTAAAAGTTATGAATTAAACATTAGAAAAGAAATTTTAGTGTATGAAAGTCCTTATGAAAAAGCAATATCTAATTATGAACAAGCTCGAGAAATATTCCAAAAAATTGGGTGGAATGATGAAGCTAATCGTTTAATTAAAACAATTAAATTTTATGAGGATAAAAAAGAAAAGGATGATAATCTAAGAATCCTCGAACAAAAGAAATTAGAAAAGCCAGAAATTGAATTAGTGGCTCCTGATATTGATAAAGATTTTCTTGAAAGACAAAAAAGATTATTAGAACTTCAACAGAAAGAGAAAGAATCTGATGATATTACAGCGGGAATTTTTAATATGATTCAAAACGCCGAGAGAATGGCTCAGGAGTATGAACTAAAAATTAAAGGTGGTGTTTTTGATTTTGAAGCACCATATGAAAAAATTATTGAAATCTATCGTGATGCACGGAAGCAATTTGAAAAAATTGATTGGAAAGAAGAATCAGCTAAATTAATCGAGACTATTAAATTTT
The DNA here is from genome assembly GCA_964409945.1 of uncultured archaeon. Lineage (GTDB taxonomy): Archaea > Asgardarchaeota > Lokiarchaeia > Sigyniarchaeales > SOKP01 > Loki-b32. The sequence continues at coordinate 1,460 of CAYPFJ010000004.1, forward strand.
ACAAGGAAAAATTAGTAAAAGATAACAATATTCGTGCTTTAGAAGCCGAAAAAGGTAAAAAACGAGAAGAAGAATTAATGCTTCAACAAAAATTATTAGAACAAGCGAGAAGTGAGCAAGAAAAATTACTACAACAGCGAAAAGAAACTGTACATTTAAAAAAAGAACGAGTAGCCCAATTCGAAACCCAAAAAGATAAAGCATTTCGTTTAATGGATCAAGCTAAACGTGAATTAAGACAAAATCATTTTGAAAATGCTATTGAAATTTACAAAGAAAGTGAAAAAATATTTTCAGACATAGAATGGCAAGAAGGAATCAAGATGGTTCGCGATTCAATTACAATGATTATTAATAAGAAAAAAGCATTTGAGCTTGAACAAGAAGCTATCGGAAAAAGGAAAGCTGAAAAACTACTTATTGAAGAAAAGTTAGAAGAAAAATTAGCTGAGACTCAAATTATAAAAAAGCGGCAACAAGAAGAGAAAAGAAAAGAGTTCCTAAAAATTCAGAGCGAAAAGGAACAGGAACGACAAATATCTGAAGAAGCATATGAACTTTTAGAAGAAGGCACAGCATTAATGGATCGTGGTAAATTCACTGAGGCGTATGAAAAGTATATTGCTGCTCGAGAATTGTTTGAAAAAGTATCTTGGCAACGAGAAGTTTCACGAATAAATAATGAACTTCTTTTCAAACTTAAAAGGGAACAAAAACAAGCTGAGATTTATGAAGATATTAAAATTAAAAAAATTGAAGAAGAAAAAGAAATGGCAATTTTAAAGGAAGAAGCAAAGAGAGAACATAAAGAACTTGAAAAGAGAAAAAAAGAAGAGAAGCGTAAACTTGCGAAGGAAGAACTTGATAGAAAGATCTCTATTAAATTGGATAAGGCCGATAAATTAATCGATAGTTTCAGATATAATGAGGGAATTATGATACTAAGAAAAGAAGTCCAAAGATTGAGTAAATTAGAAAAATTAAATGAAATTGAGAGAATTACTGAGCAAATTAATATAATTAAAACTGAAACACAAATTCCTTTAATAACAATAGATGTATCCTTTGATGATTTGGAGAATATAAAAGTTGAATCTGCCTACAAAGCATTAGACGAAGCTCATGTATCATTAGCTAATGGTCAATTAAAGAAAGTTATTTCTGAACTAAATGAAGCTAAATATCAACTCAAAGAGCTAAAAATAGGAAAAAAATTCATTAAAGAAATTGATAAAAAAATTAATGAACTAAAGGTTAAAGTCAGTAAGAAACCAATTAAAGAATTAGTTAAAGGTAAAGAAGAACCAACTGAAGACGAAATGGAAAAACTTAGAAAACGGATCACTGCGAGAAGAGAAGAGAGAAGGAAAAAGGTATTAGATTTATTAGAAAAGAGCAAGGAATGAATTAATATTCGTTTTATAAATGATATTTTAAAAAAAAATAAAAAAATTGATTTAGATTAATAAATTTTCTTGAATTTCATTTTCTACCTCAGATTCTATTATACTTGGAGCAACATTTCTATTTACTGATTCTTCTATCAAATATTCTGTTTTTATCAAGTCTCTAATAGCCACGCGAATTGCTTCTGAGCGATTTGGGAATTTTCCATCAACTACAAGTATCTCTAAGACTTTTAAATAAGATTCTGGTAAATTAACTGAAATTAACTTAATTTTAAGCACCAATTTTTTATTTTTTTGATAGATATATATACGAGAGTGATATATATAAAGGTTTAGTGGAAATTGACCCCAAGAAATCCGACAGAATGTTGTGGTATCTCTGAATAATAATTTGAGAGAGAAACATTATTTACATATAATTAGAGACCAATCTATTAAACTTTTAAGGAGTGATAAGATTTTATTTCAATCCCAAAATTTTTATATTGGTATTATATGTAACATGTAACGTATATAGGAAAAAAAATAAAGTTTAAAAATTTGAGATTGAATCAAAATGGCAAATATTGAAGAAGAATTAAAAGAACATCTTAAGAATGGAAAAGATTGGGAAAAAATGGATACCCCCATTGAAGGTGTAATGGTAGTGAAAGTCCCTGCAACAAAAACGAGACCAGCATTATTATTTTTAGAGATCAATCCTTTAATCGATGGAAAACCTCTAAAAAGAAAAGGTTTATTTGTTGGGAGTAAAGAAATCTTAATAAAATTTGGAGAAGCTCTTAATGATGATAAGACTTTCCAGCTTATTGGAGTAATGGAAAATGTCAATCCTAAAGTGCAAAAGAACGGAGTTACTAAAAAGTTAGAATTTTAATTTGATTTTCTTTAATAGATCTGAGTTTATTTTGTAGTTGCTCCTAATAATTAATAATTTCATCTAGTTATTCCTTGATTTTATCGAATTAGAAATTTGCAGAAGCAAATAAATCAATATTCAACTTTAAATATAAATCCATTGAATTTTTACTTTATAAGTAAATATTTAATTTGTAGTTTTATTATTTATTTTATATATTTATTTAGTAAATGTATTAAATTCAATCTAAATAATTTCAATTTTGGTGATAAAACGTGTCGGATGGAAAAACATGTGATGTGTGTGGAAAAGAAAGCTTCTCTCTTGCTCACGATGAATTAGATTCTTGATTCGAGAATTTACATTTATGGATGAAAAGGGCGTTCCCTTTTGTAGAGCAAGGTCAACTGAAAATGTGTTCTGGTTGTGGAGCAAAATACTTAGTATGTGAAAGTTGTGGGGGTCTATACTGTCGTATACACCCCGCTCTTGAAAGTTGGGAACTTCCAGATAAGTGTCCAAAGTGTGGATGGGTAAATGAAAGTGTTAAGGCTTGGGATGGTACATCTGCTCGCCATTTTTAATATTTTTATTCACAAATGCCAATTCCATTTTAATTTTTTTAAAATGCTATTGTTTTAATTAAAAGATATATTAATTAACACCTCACTTGTTATTTTATTAATTTTGAGTCAAGAAAATTTAAATTTTAAAATAGCAATTATTATTTTAATAAGAAAGTATATGTCATTTATGATGATTAACCATGAGTCTAAATATTAAGGTGCTTGTCGCAAATCCAGAAAACATTGATGATTTAAAAGAATTAACAAAGCAGCTAGTCGAAGGGTTGGAACAAAAGTTTGATCCTAAACGTTTTGATTGGGGAATTCGACGTCGTCTTTATGATCCCCTTCAACGTCATGGAATATTAATAGCTATTGACGAAGATTCAGATGAGATTATAGGAATGATTATCGCTGAGTTGCGTATTGATCCCTTTGGCTCATCTGAGGGCGCCATAAAGCAATTCTACCTGAAAGAAAATTATCGAAAAAAAGGAGCTGGCAGTTTTTTATTAGAAAAGGCATTAGAACATTTAAAAAAGATAAAAGTTGAAAAAATTAGAGTAAATATTAAAGAGAAAGCAATAGAAGCTTCTAAGCTCTATGAAAAAATGAATTTCAAGAAGGTATATGAAGTTTTAGAATTGGATCTAACAGAAAAGAGCTCTAAAGTTTAGTTTTTAGATAATAGCAATAGGATTAGTGATATGTTGGAGATCCCATGGACAGAAAAATATCGCCCACAGGCATTTGATGATATTGTAAGCCAGAATATTGCGATAAATAATCTAAGAGAATTCGTAAAAACTACTAATATACCTCATCTAATTTTTACAGGTCCAGCAGGAACAGGAAAAACCAGTACTGCCTTAATTATAGCAAAACATTTTCTTAAAGAGGAGGAGTTAGATACAAATCTTTTAGAATTGAACGCCTCTGATACTGTAAGAATAGATTTTGTAAGAAATGTGCTAAAAAATTTTGTTAATCAAAGTTTAATTAAAAACGGGTCTTTAAAATTCGTAATTTTAGATGAGGCTGATAATATACCGGGAACAGTCCAACAGGCTCTTAGGAGGATTATTGAAAAAGCATCAAATAATGTAAAGTTCATCCTTTTATGTAATTATATAAATAGAATAATAGATCCAATTATTTCTCGATGCGCAGTATTTAGATTTGTAAGTTTACCAAAAGAAAAGATAATCGATAGGTTAAAATATATTACTATAAAAGAGAAATTGAAAATCCCTTCTGATAAATCGGAGCAATTTTTCAATCAGTTATATTTTATTTCGGGAGGGGATTTAAGAAAAGCTATAAATACTCTACAGATGGCGGTGGCTCTTGAACTTTTGGAAAATTTAGACGTAAATGAGATTTTAAGAATTTCAGGATTTTTAGACGAAAAAACTTTAAACAATTTAATTTCGGTCCTAAAGAAAAAGGATTTTATGAGCTCGAAAGAAATTATTGATTCTATTGAAATTCTTGACAGTCGTAATTTCATAAGGCAAATATCTGAGGTTTTACCTTCATTAAAACTAGAGCCTAGAAACCTAGTCGATTTAAAGATGTATATTGGAGAAATTGATTATCGAATAAGTCAAGGAGCAGATGAACAAATGCAAATTTCAGCACTTTTAGCAACGATCATAGAATATATTCAAATTTAAGGATTTACAAAAAAAAAAAGGATCTTAAGGAAAGCAAATATGACTGAAGAAATTCCAATATGGCGAATAAAGTACCATCCAAAGAATTTGGATGAGATCAGTGGAAGAGAAACGGTTAAAGAGACCTTAAAGCATATAATTCAACAAAATAATTTTCCACATTTATTATTGGTAGGCTCGAATGGTATCGGAAAAACGATAATTGCACAATTATTTTCAAAGGAATTTCTGGGTAAAGATTACAACGCCAATTTTAAGTTAGTTTACGCAGATGTTCCTCTAACTGATGAAGAGAGAAAAGAAGCTAAAGCTGAGGCTTACGTTTCTACGAATAAAATTGGTAGTAGTGCTGGAAGAAGCATTACAACTCCAGCATTTATTCAAGCCAGAGTAAAACCTTTTGTTCAATTAAAAGTATTAGGAAATGCTCCTTTTAAGATTCTTGTTGTGAAAAATTTCGAAGCTTTAGGATCAAACCAACAAAGTTTTAGAAGATTAATGGAGATCTATGGAAATAATTGTAGGATGATTTTAATTACGACTAATGTTTCAAGTATAATTAATCCTATTGTTAGTAGATGTCAAATAATATTGATTTCTCGTGTTAAATTTGTTGAATTTAAAGAATTGATTCTTTATATCGCTAAAAAAGAGTCATTAGAAATTTCTGACGAATGTATTGAAATTTTGTACCGAATTTCAGATAGTAAAATCTCTCGAGCAATTGATCTCTTACAATTAAGTAGTATTAATGGAAATAACATTACTGTTGAAATTTTGTATGAAAACGCTCAGAAATTTCATAATGATCTTATTAAAAGCCTTTTATTATTAGCTTTTAAAGGAGATTTCCCAAAAGCTAGGGAATTATCACGAAAAATTCTTTCGAGTTATAAATTTAGTGCTCATGAATTTTATAGGCTTATACTTATTGAAATTAATAACCTACCACTAAGTAAATTTACTAGGATTAAATTAATTAACTTAATTGCCGATTCTGACTTCAGAACACTTGATGGGAGAGATATAGATATTCAAATATCTGCTCTTCTATCAAAAATCTGTTTATTTTCAGAATATATGTAGGTGAGTAAAGCAAATGTCAAAAAAGGATTCAGATATTCCGTGGGTGGAGAAGTATCGCCCAAAGAGCATCAAGGAAATGGCTTTACCCACTGCTAGATTGGGCAGGCAACGAATTAATTTGAGTGAAGAATTAGAGAATTTTGTAAAACATTTCTTCGAAGAAAGAAAAAAAGTCAATATTGAGAATAAAGAAATTCGGGAATTTAATAGAACTGTAATTGAAAAGGAGCAAAAAGAAGAAAAAAAAATATCTTCTGATATCGCCGCTGTTTTATTAGAGGGTCCTCCTGGAATTGGTAAAACATCTATTGTTTATGCACTTGCAAATGATTTTAATATGGAAGTAATAGAAACTAACGCATCTGACACACGAACAAGAAGTACATTAGAAAGGAGATTGAAAGAAACTACCAAATCTCGAGGAATCATGGATTTTATTTCTGAATCAAAAGAGAAATTAATACTTATTGATGAGATTGATGGAATTTATGGGGTTCAAGATAGAGGGGCAATTCCTACAGTTTTGGATTTAATTCAGAATACACAGTTCCCTATTATAATGTGTTCTAATGAATATAAAACAAATCTACAACCATTATATAATAAGATTAATAGGTATGAGGTTCATCCTTTACCCAAGAATGAAGTAATTAAAATAGCAAATAATATCATAAAGAAGGAGAATATTACAAATCTCAAAAATGAAGATTTAGAGTTAATTATAGATAAAAATAACGGAGATTTGAGAGGAGTAATTAATGATATTCAAGGAATCTGTCAAGGTAAGATAGAAGGAGATGTTAGAGATTTAATTCTAAGTTTACATCGTGATAATTTGGAAGAAATTTTTACCTTAATTAGAGATTTATTTAAAGTATCTTCTTTAAAAGAAGCTAGAGATTTAACTGACAAATCTGATGTTGATTACAACTTTCTATATAAATGGATAAATGAAAATCTCCTTACTTTCATGAAATCAAATAGAGACCTTGCCAACGCTTTTGAGAATCTCTCGTTAGCAGATGAAATTTTTGGTAGAATTCGTACTACACAATATTGGGGACTTCTCCCCTATTTTTTTGACCTCTTTGCGGGAGGGGTTGCTTTATCGAGAAAAGATACACCTGTCTCAAAAGGATTTCAGAGAGTTGTATTTCCAAGATACACTTCAGGAACTTATTTTTCGTTAACGCCTGCTGAAAAGGAATTTGTAGAAAAGCTTAAAAGAAAATACCAAATCTCTCAAATTGATTTTATTCAAGATTTTCTTCCATTTTTAAAGATTCTATGTGGAACTTCAAGAAAACAACTCAAGAGCGTAAGTGATTGGTTAGAATTAGATGCTAAAGAGAAAAGTTTATTGAAATAAATTGTGGTTTTAAAAAGTAACTGTTTGAAATATACATAAATTAATGCTTTTTTCATTTCTTAATAAAATAGGGAATTTATATGTTGATATCATTATCTTATGAGGAATTAAAAGAATTAGTTAGAAATAGAAAATTTCCATTAGTCATTTGTGATATTGAAGCTTTTAACCAAAATTTGGAAAGAGTTGGGATTTTTTTAAAAAAATCAAAAAAAACTCTGCGATTATGCACAAAGTCAGTACGTGTACCAGAATTGATAAAAATTGTAGAACAAAAAGATTTTGTGAATGGAATTTTTACATATAATTCTGCTGAAGCACTCTTTTTTGCTGAAAATTACAGGATTAAAGATATATTATTAGGATATCCTACAACCTCTCCCGTCGATATAGAGGAATTATGTAAAGCCGCTTCAATAGAAGGAGTAGAAATATCTGTAATGGTTGATTCCATTTTTCATTTAGATCAATTAGAGAAAGCAGCAAATAAACATAATGTAAAATTTCAAATTTTAATAGAACTAGACGTAGCAGATCGATTTTATAGCATAAATGTTGGTGTGCTTAGAAGTCCTTTAAGAAAATCAGAAGATGTAATTAGGCTAGCAAGAGAGATTGAAAAACGAAAGAATCTTCAATATAGAGGAATTATGGGCTATGAAGCTCAAAATGCAAGTATAGGAGATACTAGCGCTTTAATGAGATGGATAAAAAAACGGTCTCGTAAACATGTGAATCAACTGCGTCAAGAGGTTATTAATAATTTAATATCAGAGGGACTAAAACCAGAAGTAGTGAACGGAGGAGGATCTGGATGCTTCCAAGAAACTGCTCAAGAACCTTCAATTACAGAAATTGGTATTGGATCTTTACTTTTTAAATCTCATATATTTGATTCAATTAATTCATTACATGATTTTATACCATCTCTTTTTTTTGTACTTCAAGTTGTAAGGAAACCAAGATATAATATTATAACCAGTTTTTCAGGAGGTTATGTAAGCTCTGGTTCGGTAAGAGCATTTCCCATTGTAGTTAAACCTGATAATTTAAAGACTTATAAAAATGAAGAATTTGGAGAAGTTCAAACTCCTTTTAAGTTTAACCCCAAAAAAATAAGTCTTAATTTGGGTGACCCAATTTTTTGTAGATTTGGAAAAGCTGGTGAACCTCTTGAACATTTTAATGAAGTAAATATTTATTCAGATGGCGAATTCATAGATAAATATTTTACATACAGAGGGCTAGGAAAAAGGTTTTCATAACACTCTTTTTTAATCTCCAAAAATGAGTAGATAAGAATTAGTAAAATTTGAACAGTAAATATAAAAATGTAGAATCTAATTGATCTTTGAGTTAATTCTAAAACAATTGAAAGCATATCTTGGAATAAAGTTTCATGATTCATTAGAAAAGTTAATTCTATGTAGTTTAATTAATTTTCCAATTACCCGTAAATCTTAAATAACCAAAGAATATTACATTCCTCAATAAAAATAAAATGAATTATTAATGATACATTATGTCTGAAATTAGACCAGATGAAATTGAAGTTACAAGAGGAAAGCAATTACAAATTAAGTTGCAAATCGCGGGAGGGGTTATTTTTGCTGCTCTCTCTACTGTAGTCGCTGTAGTTCTATCTCCCATCATTAATGCATCGAGGATTATAGGTTGGGGAATTGCGATGTTTGACCCAACATCTTGGATATGGATTATTTGTTTTTTACTTTTTGGTACAATGGCAGGTATAATTTCATGCGTAGTAGGCTCATTTGGTTTATTGATAATTGATTATACTGGAATTGGTCCAGCGTTCAAATTTTTTGCTACAATCCCATTGATAATCATACCTTTCTTAATTTTAAGATTAAGGGAAAAAGGAGTGATAAATAGTCAGAAACTAAAAGATCCAAGAAGATTTGCATTTACTGGAGTAATAAGTATAATTGTAAGGATTGGAGTAATGTTAATATTAAATTTTCTCTTCTTTGCAATAGTTTGGGGAATAGATACTTTAGCTTTTGTAAATCTTGAAGTTCTTGGTCTAGGCAATATTACAGGAGTTACCGCATTATTAATTTTTACTCCTATAATTAATCTTTATTCAGGCGTTTTAGATCTAGTCATTCCTTATTTTATAGTGTTTGTAACTAGATTAGATGATAAATTTGAAATTTGGTAATTAAATTATATTTTTTCTTCTATTTAGTTAATGTAACTATTCTCAACCAATCTATATCGTAGCGTCTTTCATAAATCGGTTTGGTTGTTGTTGATGCCTCCTCCTCAGATAAATTCATTAAAAATACTTATTCAATATTTTATAAAATAGTATTGATTAATCTATAAGTAAATATTATTTTTCTAAAGATCTATATTTTATTTATCTTAATTATTTAAATTAGAGAGGATTCTGATTTTAAGTGCTAACTTTAAGTATATAATATATGAATTTAAAAATAGTATAAGTAAAATTACTATAAATCGTCCATATAAGTTGAATGCTTTACAGTACCCATTATTAATGGAAATAGTAGAAGTATTCGAGTCTATCATGAAAGATAAGTTGGTTCGTGCTGTTATTATTGAAGGAGCTGGTGAGAATTTCTGTTCTGGTGATGATATGAAAAGTATGGGACCAGAAGGGGTTAAATTCATACCATTAGAAGATGGTTCTAGAATCCCCCATCATAAAGTTGTCAATTTGATACGAGGTATTCAAAAACCTGTGATAGTTTTATTGAAAGGATATTGTTTAGGAGCAGGATTTGACATAGCTCTTGCATGTGATTTTAGATTAGCAGCAGATAATTTGAAAATTGGTGATCATCGTACAAAAAGAGCCCAATGTATTTTAAGCGGAGCAAGTTGGTTTCTGCCCAGAATTGTTGGTTTTGGAAGAGCAACAGAGATAATTTTGACTGGGCGTCATCTTGAAGCAAAAGAAGCTTTGGATATTGGGTTAGTAACTAAAGTTTACCCGTTAGACGAATTTAAAGAAAAATCATTTGAATTTGTTCGAAAAATTGCACAGATGCCTACAAAATGCCTTGGATATAATAAAGCTATGTTGAATTTTTCTCAATTTAATGAACTGTTTCCATCTTTACAAAATGAATTTCGATTATATTGTAAAAATATAAGAACTTATGATTTTGGAGAAGGAATGAAATCTTTTATAAAAAAGAGAGAACCAAAATTCAAAGGACGATAAAGTTTTAGATTACTTTAATAGAATATCTACCTTTAAAATTTAAGATTAATTTTCATTGATATGGATCTTACAAAAGACATACAAGAATTTTTGCTAAATGAAGCGTTAGAACGATTTTTGAGGTATGTGAAAATTTGGACTGTTTCAGATGAGAGTGTAGAAACGGTTCCCTCAACAAAGATTCAATTGGATCTTGGAAAGTTGCTAGTAGAAGAGTTAAAAGAATTAAATCTTGAAAATATAATTCATGATGAATACGGTTTTGTTTATGCATATCTTCCACCAAGTAAAGGCCTTGAAAAAGTAACTGCTATTGGATTATTAGCTCATATGGATACTTCACCTGCAGTTAGTGGAAAGAATGTAAAACCCGTAATTCATAGAAAGTATGATGGAAAAGAGATAAAATTTACTCAAAATAAAGGTTTAGTTTTAAACATTGAAGATTCTCCCAATTTAGAAGAATATATAGGTCTCGATATAATCACATCTGAGGGAGATACACTGTTGGGGGCAGACGATAAAGCAGGTATTGCCGAAATAATGGCTGCATGTGCTGCTTGGAAAAAGTTTGATGAATTAAAGCACGGTTCAATATATGTTTGTTTTAGTACAGATGAAGAAATTGGATTAGGAATTGATAAAGCTGATTTAAAAAAGCTTCCTAAAATATGCTATACCGTAGATGGTGGTGAAATGGGTGAATTAGAATTTGAATGTTTTGATGCATGGTTAGCTCAAACTAAATTTATAGGATTGAATGTTCATCCTGGAGATGCTAAAAATAAAATGGTTAATGCAATACAGATTGCGAGTAGGTTTTTTAGTGAGCTTCCCGAATCTGAATCACCTACACATACAGAGGAAAGGGAAGGATTTTTTCATTTAACAAAACTACAAGGCACAGCAGAAGAAGCAAATTCAAGAGTACTAATTAGAGATTTTTTAGAAGAAAATAACCAAAGACGGATGGATTATTTAAAAAATCTAAAGAAAGCATATGAGATTCGTTATCCTGGATTAAAAATTGAGATTATTTTTAAGCATCAATATCAAAACATGTTGACTTACCTTGATAAAAAGCCGAAAGTTATTGATTTAGCTAAGCAAGCAATCGAAAAGGCGGATTTAGAAGTTAAAATTCATCCTATAAGAGGAGGTACAGATGGAGCTCGATTAAGTGCTAAAGGAATTCCAACGCCAAATATTTTTGCTGGAGGGCTATTGTTCCATTCTAGAAAAGAATACATCCCAACTTTAGCTCTACAAAAAGCATCTGAAGTTTTAATATATCTAGCTCACTTATGGACGCAAGCTAAATAGAATTTATAATTCAATTATCATTTATTTATTCTTAACATTGTAGCTAATGCAATATCTCCTTCAAGTTCTACACAATCTTTATAATTTTCTTCCTTCCATGAAATGTTCCACCCTTCAAGAGGATTATAATAACTATAAAAAATTACACCAAATTTTATCTGATTTTGTTTGCATATTGTTGAGAGAACATTGACTTCTCCATTTTCCATTGAAATACACCCTTTCTGTTGCATTTCAAGAATTTCTGTTTTATTGATCTTATAGAATGCTTCTTTACAATAGTTTTTCCCTATATGGTAATTTTTAGTTCTATTTTTTGTTTCTTCTATAAAAATATTTACAATCTCTTTATTTAATTCAATTTCTTCATTTAGTTTTCTTCCATAATGTATGCTTGTTCCATCTGGTCCTAAACCATGAGTAGGTATAATATAATCAAGTAATTCTACTTTTTCACCAATCCCCCATGAACCACAAACAAGAAGAATTACTTTTGATCCACAAAAGATTAAATCTTCTGCTACTGAAGCCATTGTTGAAGCTCCCATAGGTGGAACAATTACTGTTAAAGGAATGTGTTCATATTTACCTCGATGCAATCTTTCAGAGCCATATGGGTGAAACGGTAATAACCAATCTAATTGTTCTAAATTAGCTTTCTCTTTTAAATAATTTAATAAAGCTCCAGAGAAAACAATCATAACATTAGGATCGACTTTAAAATCTTCCATATTTTTATTAGATGATTGCATAGCTGCTAGAACCACATCCTTTGAAGTAAGACAATAATCTTCTTTCATGTTTTATATCACCGCAAATAACCTATAATCTAATTTATTTAATTGTTTAGGTATACTCTACATCGATTCATAATTTAACGAATAATTACTCCTTGTGTAGAATCTTGGAGAAATCAGTGATAATAAACACTATAATACAAATAAATAAAAGAATTGATACATAGAGAAATGCCCAAAAAAAAGAGAATAAATCATAGATGAAACCAAAAAGCAGTGATTCACCTAAGGAAATTATCCCAACAGAGAGATAATAATAACCATATGCTCGACCTCTTTTATTTTTGCCTGCTAAGTCGGCAATATACGCCCTTGAGATAGGATCTACTGATGCTAAATAGAACCCATAAAATGCATAAATAATTATGATTGCGATAAGAGAAAAAGTTGAAGATTCAATTGGAAATGCCAAAAATATAGTAGAAACTAAAAGAATTGATAACCCACTTACGATAATAGGTTTACGTCCGATTTTGTCTGATAAAGATCCCATGATAGGTGATAAAACCATATAAACTATGTTAGTTAATAAATAAAAAATGGGTATTAGAAAGATTAATCCAGAAAAAATATAATCTCTTGATCTAACTTGGAGGAATGCAATATCCAAGCTAGCAAATTCAATTACTCCAAGGATAATTATAAGTTTAATAAAATTTCTATCAATTTTATCTACTTTTGGTACATCATGATATTTCAGTTTTGTTTCATCTAATTTAGTAGGATCAACATCCTTGATGAAAAGGATTAATACAATTGCACAGAGTCCTGGAAAAATAGAGAAAAATATAATTTCAGAATAACTCCATGCCAAAAATAAAAATAAGAATGCAAGAAGAGAACCAACAACGGCACCCAGTGTATCCATTGCGCGATGAATTCCAAAAGCTTTTCCTTGCTCAACCGCATAATAAGAAATAAGTGTATCTCTCGAAGATGTTCTGAGACCTTTGCCAAATCGATCAGTTGCTTTTAATCCTAAAACAAATTGCCATGATGGACTAAAACCTATGAATGGTTTAGAAAGATTTGAAATAGTATACCCTGCTACGACAAAAGGTCTCCTTTTGTTGATTTTATCACTTATCCAACCTGATACCCCTTTTAATATGTTGGCTAGAGCAGTTGTAATTCCTGCGATTAAACCTAAAATAAATATAGGATTTGTTTCTACCAGATCTATAATAAATAATGGTAAAATGCTCTGGATCATTTCACTTGAAATATCAGTGAAAAATGATACAAGTCCCATTATAAAAACAGGAACTGAAACTCCCAAAATTAGTCTTATCTTTTGAGTATACTTTTGATTTGAATCATTATTCCCTGACATAAATCAATCAGTATTACTTTTATTAAGTCATTATTATACTTTTTTTGATATCGATTATCGATATCGATTCGCGATAATATTAAATATAAATTATTCCTTTTTAATATTATTGAATTCTTGATCTTAATTATTTAAAACCAATATAATATGGATCTAACATGAAATCCATAAATCCTTTAAGAAGATTTCAAAAAGGTTCGATTTTGCTATATATATTATATCATGCTAATAAAGAACCTTTTTATGGTTCCTGGTTAAAAAATGAGTTAGCTGAGCATGGATATGATATTTCAGATGGGTCTTTATATCCATGGTTAAATAGGTTAACATATTCTGGTTTATTATCATTTAAAAAAAAAAATGTAAGAGGAAAAATTCGAAAATATTATTCCATTACAGAAGTAGGTACAAATCATCTTGTAAAAATTAAAGAATATCTTAAAAAACTATATGATGAAGTAATTAATAGAATATAAAATCGGAAAAAATTATTTATAGAAAATCAAATAACAAATTACATTGCTTTTTAAGGAACTATATATAGTGTTATATCTTTAATTTTAAATAAAATACATTATTTTGATTTATTTCCGTGAATTTTTATAAAACTTTAAAAATTTCTAATAAATCTTTATTAATATAAAATAATTAGTTTTACTGTAATTCTAATGTCAGATGAAGAAAAAACGTTAAATGTTATTGATAAAACAATTCAAGCTGCTGAATTAAGTTTTAAGGAATTTATTGAGGTATTAGAGACTTCAAGAACTGCTTTATTAAATCTTGAGAATGATAAAATGGAACTTAGTAAAGAAAAAGAAAAACTCGAAAATGAAAAAATACAATTAGAAGAAGCAAAGTCTAAGTTAGAAACTGAGAAACAACAGTTAGAGATAGATAAAAAGAAATTAGAAGAGGAAACAAAAAAGCTAGAGCTTGAAAAACGAGAAAAAGACCAAAAAATAGGGTCATTAACAGAAGATCAAATGAAATTACTAGATGAGTATCAGAAAGTTAAGGTTGAGTTAGAGAAATTTATGCAAGCAGCATCAGAAGCAGAAGAAGCAGAATATAACTTCGAGAGAGTTCGTGCATTACTGTCAATTTATACTGTCTTAGTGTCAGAAATATGGCAAGGTCAACCACATTATCGAATTTTAATGACTTTACATGGAGAAAAGGAAGAAATGACGAGAGATCAAATAAAAACTACAACTGGTATTGGAGGAGCCTTTGTATTGCATTCAGTTCAAGAATTAGCAAAGGTTGGCTTAGTAGAATATGATATGGACACAAGCATGGTAAAATTAAAAAAACGCTTATTTCCAAAAAAAGCATTAAAAGATAAAAATTAAGATTTCTAATAACATTTTATATTTTTACTTAGTTATAACCATTTCGTGAAGTGTACTTCCTTTTTCTATAAACGATTTCCCTTCATAAGATATATTGAGTTGAAATTGAGAATTTAATCGGAAATAACCTGGTTTTAATTTTAAAAGATTTTTCGCTAGGAACCGTGTGATGGGTCCTAATTCTTGAAGTAAATTAACAGCATCAATGATCTCTTGAACTTCGAGAAGAATTTCGTGCTGATTTCCAATAATAATCTTTAAAATTTTCGGATATTTATTTCCAGCTTTATTATTATGTTCAAAATTTTCTTGAATTAATTCATATTCACCTGTACTGAGAAATACATTCTCATTTTTCGCGATCATTAAAACTTGTATTGGGTGATTATCCATTTTCTTGTTGCATTTGATATAAGCAAAAACCACCGTAAAATTCTCAGAATAAATCCTACCCCAGTACCAATAGTCAATTATCATCGCAAAATTGAAATTTAGCCAATTATGATCGTGATATCCAATTCCTTTTACTTGAATTGTTTCATTATTAACCTTAATAGTTCCTTCAACATCTGCTCGAGGTAGAGCTATAACCCATCCAAATTCATTTGACTTTCCAAACTCAATATATCCTTTTCCAGGCTTCCAACCCTGAACTAAAGCAGTATATTTTAAATGAAGCCCATATTCACCTTCATCTAAGAAAATTTCATAGGTTGGTAAATCTTTATTAGAATAATCAACTTTTATATAATTTTTACCAATTTGCACATCGGGTAAATCTTGAGAAGCTGCAAAATCAGAATGAAGGTAATCGATTATATTCTGTGTTTTTTCTCCGTTGGGCTTATAAATCGTAATTTCTACACCAGTTTTACCCGTCCGTTCGTGTTTTGCTCGAAAAAATCCTACTACTGTATATCCATTTTCAAAACGAGCATCAAAATACCACCATTCTCTTGTTCCTTTCTTTTCCATATCGATGTGTAATGCATCATCTTTTGGATTGATTGGTTTAATTTGACCATCCTTTCTACCTGGTCCTAACCAAGCTTCTACAATTTTTGTTTTCATAATAAATCTTTTTCTCAATACTTTCTTTTAATTAAAATAAAATCTACTCGTTATAATTTGTTAAAAATTTAAATATTTTCAATAATATGAGCAATTTTCTGATTCCACGCATTTTTACTTTACGGGTTAACCACTTTTTTGCAACTCCAAATAGCGAAAGTCGATTCATGGCAATAGCAAGGAAAGTTTGTGTATCCATCTCTAAAAAAGCATTCCACCCTATTTTTTGCTTTCTTAAATTTTCTTTTGGTTTATTTGGAATGCTCTCAACTCTCAAAAATCCCTTATTAACTATAATAATTGCCGCATTATTTAAATTCGAAGCATTTAAAAGAATTTTAGTATTAACCTTTCTAAATTTATCTTGAAATCTCTTGTTTTCATTAAGAGGCGCTAGGATACTATTGATTAGGACTGCGAAACCTCTTAATTTTTTATTTTCTTGGTTTGATTCTACCATGCTATTACTCTTGAACTCTTTGTTTTTATTTATTTTGTGGTGAAATATAAAATCCAGAATCAGATATATTATTTGGGTCAAATGTTTCTTTAATTTTTCTTAACCATAGATGATAGTTAGACATATGAGGTCCAAATAGCTCATGCATACGTGTACCTTCTACGAAGAATGGAGCACCAAGATGCTTTAATAAATCTAATTGATTGCTCTTTTCCATATATTCAGCCATTCCTTTCACACTATTCTCTTCAGTTTGATCAAACATCGTGGGGGATTCCATATGAAAATAATGACCTGATTCATAAGAGGTCATCCATGTACCCTCTCCAAAATCGTTAGCAATTGCCTTCTTCTTAATAAACTCCTGCTTTAAAGGAATATTTGATTTAGTGCTTCGAAGACATACTGCTGCTGTATCTGCCACTCCTTTAGAAGATTGAAAACCTCCAGTAGCTATAAAACCATGTAAGCCTAAATTCGAACGGAGAGCCTCAGCATAAAATATAGGTTTAGGAGTATATATTGTTCCAATTATATTTTCTAATTTGAATTTTTTAATCAAGAAATCCATTACTTTTTGTTTATACGTAAATTCTTGCTTTGTACGAGCAGTTATTATTACAACCAACGGAGCTTTCATCTGGCCTATTGGTACTTTATCCATTAAACTTTCAATTGAATTAGAAAAAATAGCCATCACCGCAAAACCAGATAAATAACTGCACATAAATGATATTTCTTCTTCTTCTATTCTCAACATGACTTTTTCTAGTTTCTTGAAATTACCGCAATCCATAACATACAATTTCATAAAATCAGGGATATCAAAATCATAGTCAGGAGAATTACCTTTAATGATAAAATCTGTACTACATGGATAGGGAAATAACTTTACTGCAACTTTAGTAAAAACTCCAAGTCCTGATTTTGTACCCGCCCAACCTCTCATAATGCCACGTAAACTCGGTCCTGGGCCATCTCCGTAAAAAAAATCAGGATTGTTTTTTTGACCATAAGCCCCTAATCTCATAATCTCTCCATCTGGTAATACCCATTCAACTGCTAAAACGTTTCTAGCACTGTGTCCTGTAGAAGGAGATGTAAAACCCGGACCATTCATAGATGTAGCGCTAGCTAATGGAGAGACCATTGGGCCTGCCCCTGGCATGTGACAATTGAGCCCGTATTTCATTATTTCAACTTGTAGCTGTGATCCACTCACATATGGTTCAACTACAGCATATAGGTTTTTCTCATCAATTTTCACAATATTATTCATTCTACGAAGATCTATAATTATTGAATTATCCACAGAGGGTTGATTCCAAGGACCAAGTCCCGTACTTTGAGCTTTGAATACAATTCTATATTTATTACATAATTTTACTACTTGCTGAACTTCTTCAGTAGTTGACGGTAAAACAACCGCTTTAGGAATTGGAGAAAAAGGAACTGGATCTTTAGCTTCCATATAATTAAAAATTTCCATACACCAGTTATAAGCATATACATTTGTTATAACATCACCATCATCGATATTTCCTACACCAACTACGTCCTGAAATTCTTTAAATGCTTCTTTCTCCAAGACCAATTAAGCAACCTCCATCGAAGATTCTTTAATAGATTTATTTGGTGATCCTAATGCCATTAATAATAACTCACTTATATCATAAAACTTTAGATTAGAGTCTTTTTCAACAATTCCATCTTTTAAATTTGTGGAGCAAAACGGACATGCAGAGGTGATTATATCTGCTCCAGTATTTTCAGCTTCTTCAATCCGAGTTTTAGCAGTTTTAAGAGCAAATTCTGGAAAAGCAGATTTTACACCTCCTCCGGCACCACAACAATAAGAATATTCTCTAATCCGTTCCATTTCGATGAGATTAAGCCCTGGTATTTTATTTAACAAATCTCTTGGAGAATCATAAATTCCATATTTTCCACATCTCTTTGGTTTTTCAGGCATATTAATAGATACAAGAGGCATCATTTGTAATTCATCACCGTCCCATTCTTCATATGGTTCAGAATTACGCCCTAAATGACAAGGATCATGATAAGTTACTGTTAATGGCACTTTTTTTATCAAATTTAATTGTCCAATATCGAGTAATTCATTAAATAATTCTGTTGTATGAAGTATTTTGAAGTTACAATCTCTTTCTAAAGGATAATCAACTTTAAATGTATCATAACACCCAGCACAACTAAAAACTATAGTTTTTATTCCTTCTTTTTCAATAATATCAATATTTTTGTTTAATTGGTTTATAAATGAATTCTTATCTCCAGTTCTTAAGATTGGGCTTCCACAACAATATTCATTTTCACTAAGAATTCTAAATGGATAGTTCGCGGCATTCATTACACGAGCAGTAGCAATCGCTATTTCTTTTCTCCGATACGATGAGGTGCATCCTACAAAATATAAGGTTTTTGCGTGGGGATCAATTTTGATATCATTTGGTAACCAAGCTAACCTCTTTTCATGAGGTTCATTATAGGGATTATTGTAGTTTTTTATAGAATCGATATATTGTTGCTGTCTTGGCATTGGTCCATATCCTAAAGAAACCAATTTTTCTCTGAGTTTAACTATGATTTCAAGGGGTTCTAAAGTATTTAAAAACTTACAAGCGACAGCACAACCTCCACATTCAGTACATTTATAAACGATATCCATTAAGTCTTTAGAGGGTTTAATTTTTCCCATTTCCAATGCTAAAGCTATAATTATGCGCCCTCCAGCGCTATATGCATGAAAGTTAAACATATCTATTGAAGGACAAATAGTAGAATATTTTTGACTTTTTATTTGTAGCTGTGGTATCCATTTACATATCGAGCACCGAAGACATCGTTTTATCATCAGTTTATATTCTTGTTCATTCAAAAATCTTTAAACTCCTCTTTTTATTACATTTAACTTATTTAAACCTTCCTTAAATTGAATTTAATTTTTTTTTATATTAGTTCTACTACTCATCAAAACATAAAACTCCAGGATTTAAGATATTGTTAGGATCAAAAATTCTTTTTACTTTTTTTAAGGCAATTCGAGTAGAGACTTCATGTCTCTTAAATACTTCTTTTGCCCAAACACCATAGGGACGACTGAAAAATGCTCCTGATTCCATTAATTCTAAGCTAATTTTTAAAAACTTTTCTTTTATCAAACTTGACTCTACTTTATTATTTGGATTGTAATAAAGATCAAATTCACAATGATAAGAGGTTCCTTGATTTATAGCCTGAATATATATACCAAGATCTTCAGAAATTTCATTCTGAACAAGATTTATAAATTCATGAATTTTTTCATAACTAGTGATAAAGAAAATATCTTGAAAGCTACCCTTTAATCTCTTTCGCCAAGGGTATGAAGTTGATTCATTTAAAGCATAAATCATTTTACTATCGGTGATATAGTTTACTTTTTCCAAATGATCAAGTTCTAGATCTTCAATAATCTGTTGTATATCTCCCTCTTGATAAGATATTTTATCAATTGCTAATTTACCACGACCTGCTAAAACAAAGATTAAATTCCATTCAGCTAATGAACTACTTAACTCTTTAATATCTTCCAATTCTTGTTTAACTAAACATGCCAAATTAATATTATTAATAATTAACATTTCATCACCTAATCGGTATTTTAACAATTGATGTTGAAGATTTAATAAATCTTGAAGATTATCCGATTGGAGATGAAACACTTTTTGAATTGTGGGTTTTAATTCTAATTTTAGAGTAGCCCATGTTACTATTCCTAAGCTTCCTTGGGCACCTTGTATTAATCTGTAAGGACTGAATTGTGTTGGACCCATTGGATTTATTTGAGCTTGACCCGACTTTTTTTGTTCCTTAATAGATCCAGGACCTGCGGCGGTACCAGTTCTAAAAAGGTCACCCGTTCCGAAAATGACCTCAGTACATAATAAAGGATCTGAACTATCCCATTGATAACGAGGAATTGTGGTTGGTACTCTTTCAAGAGCTGTTGTTAGTACAGATTTACCTTCTCTTGGAAAGAGAGGTTGAATTAACCTTAAACCTTTCTTTTGAAGGATTGGAAGTAATTGACCAAATACTACTCCAGGTTCAACCATTATTACTCTATTTTTTCTATCAATATTGAGGATTTTATTCATTCTAGATAAATCAACAATAATACAATTGTTTTTTTGTGGAATTGTATCTCCATGATAACGTATGGGGGGACTAGAGCTTACTGGAATGATTGAAAATCCTGAAGAGTTTGCTAATTTTACGATATCTTCAATTTGTTTTGCTTTATTTAGCCATACTACATACTTTGGTTTATTCCCTTTAACAAAACTCAAATCAGTAGAAAAATCTTCTAATAACTTTGGATCTTTAGAAATAAACTTCGATCCGCAGATTTTCACTAATTTCTGATAAATCTCTTCTTCACTCATTTTTATAAAGTAAGAATGTAAATCCTTTCTACTTAAAATATTTCTCTCTATTAAGATATTATCATCTAGAAAACTAAATTTTTAAATATCAGATGAGCATTATTAAATAAATATTATTTCTAAATAAAGTTTAAATAGGAAATTCAAATGAAAGTTTTTGACTTAATAATTGTCGGTGCTGGACCAGGAGGCTCTATGGCAGCAAAAGTTGCTGCGGAAGAAGGATTAAAAGTAATATTTTTTGAACGTGGCCGTAAACCGGGTGAAAAGAATTCTTCTGGTTGTGGTTTAGGACCACGTATGTTTAGAGACTTCCCTGAAATGATGAAAGATTTAACACCTGATAAGTGTCCTTCAATGAGAGCAGGAACTGCCTCGCGTAATTATTTTGTAAATAATGATGATATTGTAGCGGGTTACATTATGGCTCGACCGACAGAATCCGTTTCATATGAACCCGCAAAATCATGGATTACTATGAATGTTTATCGTAGTGAGTTTGATCCATGGATTGCTAAATTTGCTACTGATGCTGGTGCTGAATTAAAGACTTCAACATTAATTGTAGATTTATTGAAGGAAAATGGCAAAATATGTGGTGTGATTGATGAAAAAGGAGAGAAATACAGGGCTCCACTTGTTGTTGGTGCAGATGGAGTCCTATCAACTGTGGCACAAAAGTCTGGATTGAGAAATAAATGGGCTCAAAATCAAGTTACATTAGTACCGCAATACGATTTTCAAGCATCTTCTGATAAAATTGATGATATTATGGGTGATGAAACATTAGGTGTATGGTGGGGTTCAAACTTTCCCGCTTCATATCAAGTTTTTTTTAATGATGGTTTTCATCAAGGACTAGGAAACTGGATGAATTGGTGGGATAGCAATCCATTGTATTATTTAAATCGCGTTATTAATCTAAAATATTATCAAAGATTGTTAAAAATACTAGATGCTAAGCCACGTGAACTTCAAGCTCACCTACTTCCTTGGTTAGATTTTCCTATTAATACTCATGCTGATGGTGTTATATTAATTGGGGATGCTGGGGGGTTTCCATGTCCTTTGGAGGCCGAGGGGATATATCCTGCTATGGTGACAGGAAAAATAGCAGCAGAAGTAGCTTCTGAAGTAATACCATCTGGAGATGTGTCTAAAGCAACACTTAAAAAATTTGATGAAAAATGGCAAAAAACTAGTATTGGAAAAGAATTTGAGGCAGGACACGAGTTATGGAATATATGGAAAGCTTTACCATTTAGCCCAAAAGAAACAATGTCTTGGTTTGTTCCTATGATAATGGAAATTCTTGGAGGAATCTTTGATTGGTCTCAACCTCATGCTTTAAGGGTGCGTCAAATAATAAGTCACGTAAGGTCATATATACCTAAAGCGACGCCATTTATAATGGCATATGTAATTCCTCTATTATCCAAAGTTTTTGAGGATGATTTAGATAAACTAATGGATCCTAAGAAAATTTTAAAAGTTTTACCCAAACTTTTGGATATGTTACCACAGAAAAAGAAGAAAAGAGGTGATTAATAAAAATGAATATGGAAATAGAAGGCTTAACTAAACGAATTCTAGGGACTGGAAACTTCATTTCGATAGATCTTAATAAATGTAATCGCTGTGAACGTTGCTTAGTTATATGTGTTATGAATTTATGGCGAAAAAAAGAAGGAAAGATTTATATTATAGACGAGTATCAATCGAAATGTTTAGAATGTGCTGCTTGTTATCAAGTATGTGATGCTGGTGCAATTAAATTTCAATATCCTAAAGGTGGTACAGGAATAGTCATTGAAAAAGGGTAAGTTCTTTTTCTTAAATATATTTTGCTTGATCTGCTGAGCCTAGTGTATCTTTATTTCTTCGTTTTATCATTTCGATAAGCTCTTGACGGGCTAAACCTAAATATTTTCTTGGACCAATTTGATCTGGATGCTCTGCTAAAAATTTTCTTATCATTGCTGTAAAAACCATTCGACTATCTGTGGCTATATTGATTTTACAGACTCCATATTGAGTTGCTTTCCTTAATTGAGCTTCAGGTATTCCAAATGTTTTTGATAGAGTCCCTCCATATTCATTAATTATGTTAGCATATTTTTGGGGTATGGATGATGAACCATGCAGAACGATTGGAAACTTTCCTAAACGTTTTCTAACTTCTTGAAGTATGTCAAATCGTAATTCTGGGATATCTTCCTCTCTTTCTACTTTAAATTTATAGGCACCATGAGAAGTCCCAATAGCAATTGCTAATGAATCACAACCAGTACTATTTACAAAATCTTCTACTTGATCGGGGTCCGTATAGAAATGTTCGGTCGCTTTTACATGTCCTTCAAGACCCGCAATAACTCCCAATTCTGATTCTACACTTACTTCTCTTTCGTGAGCGTAAGAAACAACTTTTTTAGTAATGTTAATGTTTTCTTCATATTCTAAGTGACTTCCATCAAACATGACACTTGAAAAACCAGTATCAATGCAGATTTTTGCTAACTCAAATGAATTTCCATGATCCAAATGCAATGTAATTGGGATATTATAACCCAAATCCTTTGCCATCGCTACTGCACCCTCTACTAAATATCTAACCATTGCCCGATTTGCATATTCTCCTGCATCTGGACTGTTTTGAAGTATTACTGGAGAGTTAGTTTCACCACAACCTATAATAATAGCCTGCAATTGTTCTAAATTGCTAAAATTATATCCAGGAACTGCAAATTTTCTCTCTAGGGCAACTTCAAACATTCTTTTTGTATTTGACAATCCCAATTCTTTATATGATACCATTTTTATATAAAAATGAGTTTAATTAAAAATCAAATTTTGTATTGATATTGAAATATCAATACTCATATAAATATAGATACTAAAATATAATTTAAAATAATATTGAAATTAGCATTAAAAAGATATGGTGAGAAGAAATTGAAAAAAGGAGCTTATTATAAATATATATTCATCGTTGCAGCAATATACCCCTTCATTAATACATTAGTACTTTTTTTAGCTTCAATTTTTATAAAGAATACAATATTTTCTTTGTGTAGGGCAATAATGTCAGATGGTACAATATGGCTTCATAATTATCTGTTTTTAATCTTTACTTTTGGAATTGGGTATATCTTTGTAAGTCTGGATATTTCAAAGAATTATGGTATCATAAAGAATGGTATCATTGCAAAAACTGGATTCTTTATAATTTCATTAATTTACTTTATTTTAGAAGAAAAGAACTTCCTGATAGTTATATTGGGAGGACTAGATATTCTATTTGTGTGTTTATTTATTGAATTTTTACTAAATTATAAAAAACTTTAAAATTAACAGATAAATGGAAAAAAAATCTTTTTAGTTTTATGTTGGTATAGTAATTTTTAATTTATTTTTCAGTTCTTTATATCTTGAACGAAGAGTTACTTCTGTTACCGCGACTGATTCTACAATTTGTTGTTGTGTAATGTCTTTATTTTTAATTCTGCAAGCTAAATATAAGGCACCAGCACATAATCCCTTTGGGTCTTTTCCACTAATAGAAAATTTAGAATTATAGGCATTTAAAATTTTAGTGGTTAATTGCTCAATTTCTGAATCTAATCCTAACTCGTTTATATATCTCGGTATAAGAGATACGGGATCGGTTGATGGAGATTTTAAATTAAATTCCCTAATTAATGTAGTATAACTTCTCCTTACATCTTTAGCATTTGCTGATGCATCATTTGTTATTTCTTGAAGTGTTCTTGGAATTTGCTTTCTTCTACATGCTAAATATAAGCACGCAGCAACCATTGCATTGATGGATCTTCCTCGTAACAATTTTTTTTTAAAAGCTTCCTTATATAAGCGCATTCCATCCTCTCTTACATAATTGGGTAAATTCAAATTAGTGCTAATTCTTTTTAATTCTGTAGATGCTATTAATAAATTTCTCTTTTGCCAGGTTATGCGCGTATTCCATTTAGCAGCTCTTTTTAAATCAGGATTATTTATTTTACTTCTGTCTATAACAGTACTTAATCCCATGTCTGGTAATAGTATTGAAATTGGAGCACCAGTTTGCTCTCTATTATTTTTTTCTTGATTAGTATATGCTCTCCTCCCTTTATTTGAAAAATCAACACTTTTTTCATTAATAACTAATCCACACTGATTACATACAATATCTCCAGTATTCATCAATGGAATAATTGATCCCCCACATTCGGGACAAACATTTAACAAAACGTTATTTTTAGTATTTAACCCCATTTTAATAACCTCAATATACTAATTTTATTTAAAATTATAAAACAATTGTAGACCAATTATTAAGTTCCCTCCATTATTCCAATTTTTTCAAATACTAATGAATCAGTCTTATTTACATCAATTTTAATGATGTCGCCTTCAACAAATTCTCCTTCTAATAATTTTAATGATAAAGGATTTTGTACATAATTCTGGATAGTGCGTTTCAAAGGTCTTGCACCATAATCTGGGTCGAAACCTTTCTTACTTAAGAATTTTTTTGCATTTTCTGTAAGTATTATTTGGATTTTATGAGAAGTTAAAATTTTATTTAAATTTCTAATTTGAATATCAACAATTTCTTTTAATTGATTTTCATCTAAGAAATCAAAAATAATAATCTCATCAATTCGATTAAGAAATTCAGGTTTGAAATAATTTTTAAGAGTTTTCAAAATAATTTCTCTATTTTTATTAGAATCTTCATTTCGAGAATCAAGAATGTATTGACTTCCGACATTACTAGTCATAATAATAATTGTATTTTTAAAGTCAACGGTACGACCATGACCATCAGTTAATCTTCCATCATCCAAAATTTGTAAGAGAATATTGAAAACTTCAGGGTGAGCTTTTTCGATCTCATCAAATAAAATAACGGAATAAGGTTTTCTTCTAACTGCTTCCGTCAAATATCCTCCTTCATCATAACCAACATAACCGGGAGGAGCGCCTATTAACCTTGCTACACTATGCTTTTCCATAAATTCTGACATATCAATTCTTACCATTGCATTTTCATCATCAAAAAGAAATTCTGCTAAAGCTTTTGCAGTTTCTGTTTTTCCTACACCTGTTGGACCCATGAAGATAAAGGATCCAATGGGTCTATTCGGATCTTGTATTCCTGCTCTTGCTCTTCGAATTGCATTAGATATTTTGTTTAATGCCTCATCTTGTCCGATAATTCTTTCTTTTAATCGTTGCTCCATCTTTAACAATTTCTCCCTTTCACCTTCTAACATTCTGGACACTGGTATCCCAGTCCATTGTGAAATTATTTTAGCAATATCTTCATCGTCTACTTCTTGTTTTAACATGATTTTATTTTTCTGAACTTCTCCGAGTTCATTATTAAATTTTTCTAATTTTTTTTTCAAATCATTAAGTACCCCATACGATAATTCAGCAGCTTTTTCAAGATCTCCACGTTTTTCAGCTTTCTCCGCTTCAATTTTAGTTTCTTCCATTTTTCTCTTTATCTGATTGATTTTTACAATTAGGGTTTTTTCATTGTTCCATTGAAGTTTTAATTTATTATTTTCTTCTCTGAGATTCTGTAATTCTTCCTCAAGTTTCTTCATATGTTCTTTACTTGATTTATCATCCTCTTTTTTAAGGGCTTCCTTTTGAATCTCTAATTGAATAATTCTTCGTTCAATCTCATCAATCTCAATTGGCATTGAATCGATTTCGATTCTTAATCTCGAAGCAGCCTCATCCATTAAATCAATAGCTTTATCAGGTAAGAACCGATCGGAAATATATCTATGTGATAATGTAACTGCTGCAATTATAGCAGAGTCAGTAATTCTTACTCCATGATGAAGCTCGTATTTTTCTTTTAACCCTCTAAGAATAGCAATTGAATCCTCTACTGTAGGCTCATCAACATAGACTGTTTGGAATCTTCTTGTTAATGCAGCATCTTTCTCAATATATTTCCTATATTCATCTAGAGTGGTTGCTCCTACAGCTCTTAATTCACCCCGTGCCAATGCAGGTTTTAACATATTAGAAGCATCAATTGCTCCTTGTGCAGCACCTGCACCGACTAAAGTATGTAGTTCATCAATAAATAGAATAAATTTTCCTGAACCTTTTTCAATCTCCTTTATAAAAGCTTTAAGCCGGTCCTCAAACTCACCTCTATATTTAGCGCCTGCAACCATTGCTGCCAGATCCATTGCTAAAATATCCTTTTCTTTCAAAGATTCTGGAACATCTCCACTAGCTATCCTTTGCGCTAAACCTTCTACTATAGCTGTTTTACCTACTCCAGCTTCTCCAATTAAAACAGGATTATTTTTTGTTCTTCGTGATAAAATGTGCATTACTCTTCTAATTTCATCATCCCTCCCTATGACAGGATCTAACTTACCTCTTCTTGCTAAATCCGTCAAATTTCGACTATATTTTTCAATTGCTTGATATTTACCTTCTGGATCTTGATCTGTAACTGTTTGATGACCTCTAATTGTTTTTAGTGCTTGTAGAATCCTATCTTTAGTTATTCCAGATTTATTCAAAATTGGAAATATAGATAATGAATCTTTAGTACTCATAGCTAATAATAAGTGTTCAGTACTTAAGTATTGATCTCTTAAAGTATCAGCTTCTTTCCAAGCGGCATCAAATAATGTACCTGATTCACGTGATAATACTACATCAATTACTCCCGAACCAGTTACCTTTGGAATCCTCCCCATCTCATTGTATAAATCACTCAATAAATTCTTTATATTTATTCCTAATTTCTGTAATAATGATGTCGTAATTCCATCTTCTTGGTCTATTAAAGCAACTAATAAATGAACTGGCTCTATTTGTTGATGATCTCGTTCTTGAGCCAGAGATCTTGAAGCCATTAAGGCTTCTTGAACTTTAATGGTAAATTTATCAAATTTCATCATTTTATATAATCACTCCTATAATCCAGCTTCTTTTAATTTTTCCAATAATTGTTTTTGAGATTTATTCAATTTTGTAGGTACTTTAATACTTATTTTAACTAATTCACTTCCTCTTTCTTCTGTACCCGTTTTATAAAATCCTTGATTTTTTAATCTTAAAATCGATCCATCTGAAGTACCTGAAGGTACTGTTACATTTAAAGTATTTTCTACTCCTAAAACTTGAACTCTTCCTCCAAGTGCAGCTGTAGTAAAAGGAACTTCTTGTTCAACATAAATATCATCCCCCTTTCTTTCGAATTTTGGATGATTTCTAATATGTATAGCAATATAGAGATCTCCAGGAGATCCTCCATTTTCTCCCTGCATACCTTTCCCTTTTAGACGTAATTTTTGATCATCCTTAATACCTCTTGGAATGTTTACATTTAACGTCTTCATTTGATCAGTAGTAGGATCTTTGTATTGAACTTTCTTCTTTCCTCCATTAAAGGCATCCATAAAATCTATTTCCATATCGTATCTCAAATCATCCCCTTCTCTTGGAGTATTATTATAATTGGGAGATCTTGCTCTTGTGCTCCCTCCACCTCTCCTATTAAAAACATCAAATATATCGCCTAAATCATTAAAAAAATCGAATCCACCACTCCTGCTCCCTGAATTATTATGGTTTCCGAAAATTTCACTGAAATCAAATCCTCCAGGTGAACTTGATGTAGAATAATAATAGGTTGTACCGTCTGGACTTTGATTCCCTCTTGCACCTCCAGGAGCTCCACCCCAATTCTGATATGTTGAAGTATCCCCTTCTACAACACCAAATCTATCATACATATCCCTTTTTTTATCATCGTTTAAAATTGAATATGCCTCGTTGATCTCCTTAAATTTCTCTCCCGATTTTGGCTCGTCTGGATTAACATCAGGATGATATTTACGAGCCATTTTTCGAAATGCTCTTTTAATTTCCTCTTTTGAAGCATCTTTATTTATTCCTAATAATTTATAATAATCTTTTGCCATTTTTTACAACCTCTTCTTATAATCGTGAATAATAATTTGATAAACGTGAATTTTTTAAAATAAAAAAATAAAAAAAAATTAAGTTAGTCATACTCAGTGTCTACTACATTATCATCTTGGCCTGTTGCTTTTCTGAATTGTTCTTGTTCGATTTCATCTTGGGTTTTTCCTTGAGATCCATATGTTGCACCCGGTGGGACATCTCCCATACCTCCAGGTGGAGCACCTTGATAAGCCCCTTGATTGGGTCCTTGCTGTTGTCCATATATCCGAGATGAAACTTCATGTAATGAATTTTGTAAGGTTTCTGTAGCACTCTTAATTCGATTTACATCATTAGATTCCATCGCACTTCTTAAACTAGAGATCTTATCAAATATACTTGATTTTAAATCTCCAATTACACCCTCATTTTCTTTCAGTAGCTTCTCAGTTTGGTAGATTAATGATTCTCCATGGTTTTTTGCTTCAGTTAATTCTTGGAATTTTCTATCTTCTTCAGCATTTCGTTCAGCTTCTCGAATTTTTTGCTCAATATCATCATCAGACATCTTAGTAGATGCAGTAATTGTTATAGACTGACTTTTTCCAGTACCTTTATCCTTCGCTGAAACATTAAGAATTCCATTTTGATCTATATCAAATGTAACTTCGATCTGTGGCATTCCCCTTGGAGCAGGTGGAATACCATTCAAATGAAACCTTCCTAATGTAATATTATCTGCTGCTCTTGGTCTCTCACCCTGTAATACGTGAATCTCCACTGCTGATTGATTATCAGCTGCCGTTGAAAATGTTTCGGCTTTTTTAGTTGGGATTGTAGTATTTCTTTCAATTAATTTTGTGAAAACTCCGCCTAATGTCTCAACTCCTAATGATAAAGGTGTAACATCGAGTAATAATAAATCCTCAACTTCACCAGTTAATACTCCACCTTGAACTGAAGCACCCATCGCAACACATTCCATTGGATCGATACTACGCTCTGGAGCTTTACCCAGTAAATCTTCGAATTTCTTCTGTATAACAGGCATTCTTGTTGGTCCACCAACTAAAATAATCTTATCAATTTCTCCTCTTGCCATACCAGCGTCTTGTAAAGCTTTTAAGATTGAAATATCCAATCTCTTTAATACAGGATCAATGAGTTGCTCCAATTTGGCTCTTGTCAGAGACATATTAAGATGCTTTGGACCTTCGTTAGTTGCAGTAACATAAGGTAAATTAATATCAGTTGTAATCGACGTAGATAATTCAATTTTAGCTTTTTCTGCTGCTTCTCTAATTCGTTGCATTGCCATAGAATCTCCTCTTAAATCAACACCTTGATCTTTCTGAAACTCAGAAACTATATAATCAACAAGAATTTTATCCATATCTGTACCTCCTAACTGAGTATCCCCTGCTGTAGAAATCACTTCAAAAACTTGATTGTCCATCTCCATTATTGTGACATCAAAAGTACCACCACCAAGATCCAGTACTGCGATTTTTAGCCTTGCATTTTTCTTATCTAATCCATAAGCTACTGCTGCGGCAGTCGGTTCGTTAATTAAACGTTTCACATTCAATCCTGCAATCTTTCCCGCGTCTTTGGTAGCTTGTCTTTGATTATCGTTAAAATATGCGGGTACAGTAATAATTACATCATTCACTTCTTCCCCTAAATAAGCACTGGCATCTTCTTTAATTTTTCTCAGAATCATTGCAGAAATCTCTTGAGGTGAATAATCTTTTCCATCGATTGTTACCTTGTAAGAGGTACCCATCTTCCTTTTGATAGCTGTAATTGTACGATCTGGATTTGAGATTGCTTGTCTTCTAGCAGGTTCTCCTACTAATCTCTGACCGTCCTTCGTAAAAGCAACTACAGAGGGAAATGCCTTTCCACCCAAGGTTAAACCCTCAGCACTAGGAATAATCGTTGGTTTACCGCCAATTAATACCGCTGCTGCTGAATTTGACGTTCCTAAGTCAATTCCTATTATTTTTCCCATTTTTATCACTCCATTTTTTATATTTATTTGTAAAATTTTTTTTTTTTTTAATTTTCATTTAAATTTTCTAATTTTGATTTTTTTGAGATTTTAACCTTCGCAGGTCTTAAAATCTTTTCTTTTATATAATAACCTTTAGTTATTTCTTCTAATATCGTATTTTCTGGGAGATCATCTCTACCCTCTTCAATTATTATAGCTTCATGCTTATATGGATCAAATTTCTCACCTTCAGAATTCATCGGTTTCACTCCCTCCTCCGCTAATAGCTTTTCAAAATTCTTAATTATCAGCTCAAATCCATTCTTAATGCCATCCATGTTTTCAAGCGTTTTAAGCAAGTTCAAAGCTCGCACCAAATCATCATAATGATCAATTAACTTCTTTAACATTGCATCCATGACATATGACTTGTATCTACTGTTCTCTTGTTCTGAATGCTTCTTATAGTTTTCAAAATCAGCGCGTACTCGTAAAAGTGAATTCAAATATTTTTCCTTCTCTTCCATTAAATCCTTAAATTTGCGACCATCATCTTTCATGTCATCAAGTTCTTTGAGTAAACGGTCGTTTTGAGTTTTAATCTTTTTATGTTCTTCTACTAACGCTTCATATTTTTCTGCTATCGCTTTAAGAGCCTCATAATCGCTTCGTGTAATCGAAATCAGATTCGATACACCTCGTGAAATATCACGGTTATTCATAAATCTATCAAAATAATTTTCAAATGTCATAGATCTCACATCTCCCATTTCATTTTCAAACATATACGTCATTCTTTTATTTTTTGAGTTTTAAACCCCATTTTTTCCATATGTAATGTTTCATTGTCAATCATCGATTGACAATATAATATATACAAACCATATATATAAAGGTTACGTTTTTAAAAAATAAATGAAACCAAGCTGGAAGTATGGTGAAAGGGGTTAAAATGGGGATTCTATTTTTTTAAAAATCAGCAAATTGTAAATAATTTGTTTAAGTTTAGAAATTATGAAAATACATAAGAGTATTCAAAATTGTTGAAATGGAATCATATTATTCATTTGTTCTTTTTTGAGAAATTAAGCAAAATATGTAATAGATTGATATAAACAATTCCGGTAACCAATTTTTAAGGATGATAACAACAAATAAAGCTCCGATTACAGCAGATAAGAAAAATAAGGACTCATGGATGAATTCAAACGGTATTCCTTTAAAGTTAAAAAATAGCAGAAATACAATTCGAAAGATGTTTAATAGATAAATACCCACAACTGAAACTGTTAATGTTTTTATTTTTCTCCACATAAAACTCTTTTTACTATAAGACTCTTTTGATGATGGTATAAACAGAATGATTCCAATCATAAAGCTAAAAATATGAGCTGCGATACAATTTATAGTAATAGCATAACTTCCCTCAAAAGGGTGGTTAGGTATATAAATTATAGGAAATATATTGTGATCTGCATAGATAATTACTTCTGAATTCAGATTAAAAAATAAATTTAGGAAAAATGATATCTGTATAGATGTAAGTTCATATATCCAATAATTAAGACTAAGTCTTAGAAAATAATAAATGAAAATAGACAATAATGGACTACCAATAATTAAATAGATAAGTTGAAGATTTGAAAATTTGTATGTGTTTTCATTCAACTGGAGTGTTAGTCTAGAATCGTACAACTGTTTATTTTGGTTTTTTTTCATTTTTCGTCATATAGCATATTGAAATTCAGTTTAAATTACTGTCATTTAAAAAAAAGGAAATAAAAATAATCTTAATTATTAATCCTATTTTTTTTTATAGTTAAATGGTACTTATATATAATAAATATAGAAAGTGAAATAAATAAACCAAGAAATAAGAAGGGCTCGAAACCAGGAACTTCGACATCTGCAAATGCATTTTCCCAAGAAGTTTTAATATTATTGCCAATTTCTCGAAATATTGATTCAATAAAATTATTTAACGCATTGCTAATGGCATCTGTTATTTTTTGCCCTAATTCTTCAAGTGCAGGTGAAGAAAAAGAAAATGAACCAACAATACCTGGTAAAGCATATATAACGTAGATCGGTATAATAATAATTGCTAGGAGAAGGATAATACCAAAAAGAGCGGCACAACCCTTCAAAGCTGCATGCGTAAAATCTGAACCTGCAGCTACAGCCCATATTAACCCAACAATTATCATAAATAAAATATAAAATCCTACAAACAGCATAAAATAAGTATTTAATGGTAAATGGTAGCCAAACATGAATATAAATGATGCTACAAAATCAACTAAGGCAACGATAATAAAAAATGCTAACACTTTATAGGCAGGACTAAGGTCTCTTAGGCGAAATTTACCTATCTTATCTGAGGGTATAGATTGGGTATCGAAAGGATCGCTCAAATTTTCTTGAGTTTCTCGCGATGAGAATGGTGAGTATGGTGTTAGTAAACTACCACAATGCATACAGTATTTATGACTTTTTTTAGTCAGCTTTCTGCAATTATTGCAAATTACTTCATCTTCAGACATAAATAATCACATCGACTATTTTTTTCAAATAATAAGGATTTCAATTCTATTTTCATTTAAGGATAAACCAATCTTTATTAATTTAATTTAATATAAAAATATTTATGTTGAATCCAAATTTTATTAATATTTATTCTAAGTTTGAGGATGTAGGCTTTAGATATCTGGATATCTATTATAATTAGATTAGAGCAAAACAGGTTAATGAATACTAGAAAGAGATATAAATTGTTAGTAGGATTAGTTATTTTAAATGTTTTAATAACAATAATATCATTTATAATTAGTCTTATTCTAATTTTATGGATAAAACAATTAATATCTCTAAATCAACTAGTTTTATTGGGCTTATATTTATTTTTAGCATTGTTTGAGCCTATAAGAACGTTAATAATGTTCATATCTGGAATAATTACTTTAAGAAGTAAAATAATTGATAGAAAATTTAAAGTCCCAATAATAACAGCCTTGCTTTTTGGAATTGGTTTTAATATAATTTTTTTAATTAGGTTTTATGGTTTTGCTTGTTTTGCTCCAGTATATAGTTTCTCATGTATGATATTTATTTATATTTCGTTTGTGTTGATTATCATTCAAAATCATGAAAAAATCTGATAAAATCAAATTAATAGAGCTAATCCTAAAAAAATTAACCAAATTAACACCCATAAAATAGATACAAATATGTAGATCAAAGAACCAATTCTTGTTTTTTCATTCTCCTTTTTGATATTTACAAGAATAATTACTATTATAACACTCAAAAACATTAATTGCGCAGGTTGAATTACACGCCAAAATATTAAGAATATATTTACAATTGAGAATCCAGATGTTGTTTCTATACTTTGAAACCAATTAGAAACCATCATTGAAAAATACTCTGGAAAAATTATATAAGGTATACAGATTACCAAAAAAGGTAAAAAATAAAAAATCAAATCTCTTCCTTTAATTTTCTTTATAAGAATAAAAATAAACGGAATTATAATCAGGGTTATTTTAAACGTACAAATAGTAAAAAAAATTCCTGATAAAAGCTTATTATTCTTCTCTAACTGAATATATGATTCATATAAGAATAGTTGAATTATCCAATTCGTATTATTTAAATACATATCAGCAAAATATCCAATACAAGAAAAGAGAAAGAAAAAGAGTAGGTCTCTTTTATATTTAACTATTTTGCTGATATTAATAGCGATATAAATCGTAGCAATGATTCTTAACATATCCCAAAGATAGAGCGAAATTTCTTGAGGGATAATGTAAAAGGGGTAAAAAATAAAATACCAAAAATAGAGATATATTGCTCTTTCATTAATTAAAGGAGTATATTCATAATAATGAATGATCCCGTTATACATTAAATCGTAATTGGTTTTAAAATTTAGATCTCTATTTCTCATTAACAAATCAATAATAAACAATCCAGGGGATTCTTCTTGAAAAAATGAAAAGATAATTCTAAGAGCAACTAGGACTGTAGTGATGAAGACGATGATAAGAATATAGATTAAAATGTATAACTCTCTTTTTTCTTTACTTAAAAGCAATTCATTTGATTTCATGGTTAATCTTCAAATCTTTTGTTCTTAAATAGTGGTTTTTTTAGTTATTTATAATCTGTTTATTTTTTTTCAAATAATATTTTATTACTTCTCTACGTAGGATAAAAAAAACTAAAACTGATATAAGTAGATAGATACAGATTGGAATTAGGTAATAAATATTGAAAAACACCAATATTACTAATCTAAGAACAACAATTAAACTAATAACCAATGAGATAAGTATCAGGAGAAATATTAATTTTTTTATAACAGAATCATCACTTTTCTTCGTTATATGGTATACATCAAGTGAATATATAAAAATCAACATAGCTATACTCCAAAAGAAAAAAGGCAAAGCTACTTGACTATGTGCAAAACTGATGAATATGATTATAAGCCAGCTTAAAAAATAACTCATTGAAAGTGTAAATAACGGATAGTAAACTTCTTTTTTTTGCTGAATTACTTTTATAATTAACTTATTGGATCTCATTGATGTAATTAGTAAGTCTATATTTTAAAATTTAGTTATTGACTGTTAAAGCACAGAATAAAGAGAGATATTTTTTATAATGCATAAGGAGATTAATAACAAATATAGTATGATAGTATAAATGCCATTTCATCGAATCAACAATAAAAATCGTGGTTTTTTTTTAAATGTGACCTAATAAGTAGGTAATGGAAAAAGACAAAAAAATAATTATTGCTTTTAATTTTGAGTTAGGTAAGATTTTCAATATTTATGATGGCTTTCCTGAGGATATACAAAATTATACTTGGCTATGTACAATTTGTAAAAAACCACTTTTTTATAATCAAAGTTTAGGTTGTTTTTTACATAAGGGTAATAGGAACTATTGTTTTGAGCCAGAAACTATAGAGCATAAGACCATGAAAGCTTTTTGGTATTTAATGGTCCCGAAATTCAATAGAGTTTCTGTAAGAAAATTGGAACATAAGATAGGAGACCAAGTAGCCGATGTATATTTTGAATTGAGCAATGGGAAGAAAGTTGTAATTGAATGTCAAAACTCTCAAATTAGTAATAGAAAATTAATCGAACGAACCAAAAATTATACACATAAAGACATCTATGTTCTATGGATATTTAATGGCAATGGAACATGTGTTTCTGACAAAAAAAAACCTCAAAATGAGAATGAGATAGGAGTATTAGGGATGGAAAGACGAGTTCATTCTTTATATGGCGGTAGAATATATTATATGAATGTATCAGGAAGAAGGATAATTAATTCACCATTTACTCTTCATTTTTCACCCTTTTTTAAGCACAAAAACTCAGATTATAATTATATGGGATATGATAAATATTATAAAGATAAGCGGAGTGTTACTCTTGGTAGAATACCCAACTATAAAATTTTATGTATAGAATCTAAGGGTTACAAATTAGCGCGATTCACAGATAAGCATCTAAGTACTTTATGTACTGAAGAGATTATATCTTGTATTAAGGAAATCTGTCAAAAAAGTTTATTAAATGGAAAAGAATATCATGATAAAATTGAAATCCCTCTAAAATCAATAATCTCGCATATAAAAGCTAAGTATGGATCTCATTTACCTTTTCTATTGCTAAATAAGTCAACTAAAATCAAAAAAGTGAACATTGAAAAATTATTTGATGAAAATTATGATATTAAAGACATAATAACAATCAGAATTTCTGATTATCTTTAAAAAAAATATAGAAAAAAAATATGTTTTAAGGCAATTTTTTCTCTCGAATAATTATATATACGATTCCCACAAGGATTAAACCCCCTGAGATCAACGCTGTAACTGCTATGGTTAAGTTATTTTTTATTTGATTAATGAAAATTCCTAACAGCGCCCAGACTATTACAAAACTGTAAATGTAATCCTTCCGTAATAAAAGCATAGCAAAAGTTATGAGCACAGCCACAATTATTACTATAATTGTTAAGATTTCCGCTAATACTCCAAAACTACTCACTCCAAGAACAACTAAAACTGCAGTGACATTAGCTATTGTTGCGACAGTTATCCAACCTAGATATATGCTGAATGGTATATGTACAGCAATCTTTTCCATTTTAGAGGCATCTGATTTTCCGATATTTAGTTTAATATAGATAAGTAATAAAGAGATTAGTAGAACTATCATAAAAACTAGAGATAAAGGAACCAATTTATAATGCCATACAATTATCCATAAAACGTTGGCTAAACTCCCAATAATAAAGAAATATCCGATATTGTCTAAGTATTTCATTTCAATCTTGTCACTTTTAAAAATATCTCTCATTTGATAAATAGAGAATAGTCCTAAAAAGATATAAATGATACTCCAAATTGAAAAAGTAATTCCTGCTGGAACGAACAAGTTTGGGATTGCATCAGATAATTCTTGAGTAGTACCAAGCCCAATTGGTAAAGTAACTGCCAGAAAATTAACAATTACAGTTGCAATAAATCCAATGAGATTTAAAATCTGTAAAATTTCTTTCTTAGTCATTTTTCAATTTAACTCTTTTTTATTATTCAAATTTAATAATTAATAATTATATAGTGGATATCTATTAGAAGGTATCCATCTAAATTATTTATGTTTTGTACTTATGATGTATAAGAAAAAATAAAATTGAAAATTTTGATAAGACTTTAATCCCACTAAATTATAATATAAAGAATAAATAAGTCTACCATATTTGTTTCGAATTAAACCCTTACTATAAAATTTTTAAGGATTTTAAGAATGTTGAGGAATTATTAATTTTATTAAATTATTTAATTATCTATATGCTCCATTTTAGCATTAAAATATATATTAAAAAAAAAATTAGGTTTATATTAGAAATGAATGGTGAAAATGATAAATTAAAAGAAAACATTTGGAATATCCGAAATTATATTCAAAAACTCGAGGATATTAAAGATGAAATCATTGATTATTTAAATCTTCTTAAAGAATTAGATGATTTAAATAGAAACTTGTGGATTTCAGATGTTAAAGAATTATATTATAATACGGTTTCTGCGTGGGAAATGTTAAGACCAACCAGAAAAATAGAATTTAAGAATATTGATAATTCAAAGGGTTTCTTATATGTTGCGAGAAATCTTTTATCCAAAATCGTTAGTGAACTTAAAATTTTCCAAAATGATAAATCATCTAAACTTATTAAAAAGGCTGAAGAAGCTTTTAAGGAGTGTTGGGATGCGTTTTGGTTTGAATTTCAGATTTTATTAGATGAAAAAAAAATTTTAAGGCCCACCGAAAGAGTTATTAAAGTCTCTGACTTAGAGTATCATTTACCATGTTCAGTGTGCAGTAAGAATGCAGTTGAATTTAAAATTGGGTATGGAAGATTTGATAAAAGTGAAGCGTTAGTTTTTAGAGGAATTACACATGAGAGATCGATGAATGTTAATCTCGCAAATACTTTATTTAGAATTTTACAAAAAAAGGACTTATTAGAGGTCCATAATTTTATGAAAAAGCATCATTCATTTGAAGGATTAGATGCTTACTGTCCCGAATGTGATAGAATCTATTGTTGGGAGCATTATAATGCTAGAGAAGAATTTGATGATGGTTTTTATGATTGTACTTATGGGGAATGCCCAAATGGACATAAAAGAATGATAGATGATTAAATACAACTTAGAAATCACCAATTTTTAATTGAATTTTATTATATAATGAAAAAATTAAAAATTTTACTACTATTAAAATTATAAAATAATACATAATTTAGAGAATATCAAAATGGATTTTTACGATGTAGTAAAAAAGAGAAGAAGTTATAGAGCATATAAACCAGAAATGCCTGAAAAAGAAAAACTCGAAAGAATTTTAGAAGCGGCGCGTCTAGCACCAACATGGGCAAACTTACAAGGCGTCCATTATATCATAGTACAAAAACCAGATAATATTAAAGCTGTTTGGAAAGCGATTGGACAAGAAACAAAGTTTATTGAAGCTCCTGTTTTTATTATTGGTATAATTTCCACAGATGAGTCAGGGATAAATAAAAGCGGTGAAAAATATTATGGTGTAGACTTTGGAATTTGTTTTGAGCATTTAATTTTAGCTGCGGCAGCTGAAGGATTAGCGACTTGTTGGATAGGATGGTTTAATGAGGAAGAGGTTAAAAAAGTATTAAAAATCCCTAAAAAATATAAAGTAATGGCATTAACACCACTAGGTTATCCAATTAAACCTAAAGGTGAAGTTAAAGAAAGAAAGTCTATTAATGAAATTGTTCATTATGAACAATTTTAAATCAATTTTTATTTTATTGAAAAATGAGAGTAAGAAAGTGTTTTAGATATTCAAGGGATTTGGATTATGAAAGTTTTATTAAAAATAGTAGTCCTCTTTAACAATATCGAATATTTAACCAAAATTTGGAATTTCAATTATATTAAATTTTATTGTGGTCATTGTTATTGTTTCAAAACGAAATATTTAATAAATTTTTTACATAATAATTGTTTCAACTTTTTAAATTCGTCAGAATTGCTTCTAAAATTTGTATTATTCTTTCTTTGTATGAAAGTTGATTTGGATAATTATAACTAAAAGTTTTCCAATAAGGTCGTTTATGTCCAATCTTAAATTTCATTCCTTTCATTGAAGTCATGTATGAATTGCTATCTATTTTAGTTGCAATTTGATCTGCTATTATATACCAATGAAATTTTGTATTAATACTAGCTCCTGTGTTCAAAGGAGCGGGAGTTAATCTAGTTTTTAAACTCTCAAATTTAAAATTCCATTTATCAGGGGCTTTTTTAGTTTCAAACCATTTCCCATCATTATAAATCCAAGAGTGAGAACCCCCTACGCTCATACCTGTATAAATTTTCTTATCATATATTTTATATGAATTGTACATCTTTATTTCAGAATTAAAATATTTAGTGAAATATTATGAATCAAATAAATAGGTTTATATAAATATAAAAAAAGACTCAAGATTTATTGATAATAAAAAAAAAATAGAAAAAGAGATCATTGACTATTTTATAGCTTTCCATTCATATGGTTTTGGACCAGCAAATATTAAGACCAATGCAGGTATTATAATTGCAAATCCACCCCATCCATATCCCAACACTTCTACAACTATTCCCCAAAAAAGCATCCATGGGAATTTAATACTTCCAAGTGGTATAACCCAATTATTTAGACCATCCCAATCTCTATTGGCACATTTATTTGAGAATTTAGGCCTTATAATAACAAAAGAGATTAATATTACTAATATTCCAGCTATGATCCACCAAATAGGATATCCTATACCAGCCATCCCAATACCATACGGTAAAGATGCAAGGAGTATTAGACTAGGAAGAACTATTAAAATATCGATAATTCCACTTACAATTCCTATTACCCAAGCCCATTTCCCCAGAGTTGATACCCAAGATGCATGTTTCCATACTTCACTCATTTTTTTTTCCTCAATCCTTAACTTTTAAGAAGTATAATTATACTTTTTTAATTGTTAAAAAAATTCTTTAACTTATTAAGATTTAGAATTTTATTGATAGAATTTAGGAAAAATTACATACGCTTATTCATATTGAAAAATTTGGAAAAATTTGTCAAAGATCTTTTATTTAGATTCAGATTCGAGAATTTCCCCTACATAATAAAGACCTACAAGATTTCCTCTTCGTTCGAATTTTCTTGAAACCAATAAAATTATAACATGTTCATTCTCATCTAGAAATTTTTTTTCAACAGCATGTTTAACAGATTGCTCGATGATTTCTTCAGCATCCATATTGAAGAAATCGTTACTATCAATTTGCATTGCTTGGACAGCCCATACCAAATTTAATTCTCTAGCAGTTCTTTTATGTGGTGTTATAGCAATAATGGGTAATGGTGGTCGATACTTTGCGATCATTCTTGCTCCATAACCTCTTCTTGTGATCACTAAAATTTTACCTCTAAAATTTAATGCTTCCATTTCTGAGGATAATGAATATATTGCATGTCCTAGAGTCTGCGTGTGAGTTAATCTATCAGAATCGTATTCATCTGGAATCCTTTTAGGCATGTTCTCAGTCGCTGTTTTTGCAATTTGGTTCATATATTGAACAGCATTAATAGGATATTTTCCTACCGCTGTTTCTGCTGAAAGCATTACAGCATCAGTTCCATCCATAACAGCATTATATACATCATTTGCCTCTGCTCTTGTAGGTATGGGATTTGAGACCATTGATTCAAGCATTTGAGTTGCTACGATAACAGGTTTGCCTTCTCGATTACATTTATAGATCATTTCCTTTTGCCATAAAGGTACTTTATCCGGATCTATTTCAACACCTAAGTCTCCTCTGGCAACCATGATTCCGTCACTTAAATCTAAGATTTGATCAAAATTGGTTAATGCTATAGGTCGTTCGATTTTTGAAATTAATTTGATTTTGGAATTTCCATAATTTTCAAGTATTCGTTTAACATGTAAAACATCATCTCCTCCCGACACAAATGAGATCGCAACATATTCGGGATCAATCTTCGCTATAAATTCAAGATCCTTAATATCTTTTTCAGTAGGGACTTTTTGAGACAATTCTCCCGCCGGGATATTAACTCCTTTTCTATTACTAATCAAACCTCCAGCTAAAACCTCTCCAACAACATGATCAGCTTCTTTCCGTATGATTTTAATTTTAATAATTCCATCATTAACAAAAAAAATTTCACCCACACTCATTGATTTAAGAAACCCTTTCAATGGAATTGAAAATTTTTCTTGATCTCCTTCGATTTCTTTTTCAAATACTTTTACTTCTTGACCAATTCCTAAGTTATAAGCTTGATCTTCTTTGAATTTTCCTACTCTAATTTTTGGTCCTTGAATGTCTGCTAAAATTCCTACATCTTTAGTATATTCGCTTATTTCTCTTATTTTTTCGAATAATTCTTTTTTTTCTTCATGAGTTCCGTGTGAGAAGTTTAATCTAAAAATATCAACTCCAGTTTTAATTAATTTTTTAAGCATCTCTTCTGAACTTGAAGCTGGACCAAGAGTACTTACAATCTTAACCGTATTTTCTCGAAATGACATTATTTTAACCCATATTTTATTTTAAAACTAATTTGGAATCTAAAATCAAAACTGTTATAATGATTAATATAATTATTGTGTTTAAGCTTAAAAATTATTCATTTTCTACTAAATTCTTAACTTGTTCTAATTTATATCGAAATTCTCTTCTAAAAGATTTCAATTTTTCAATAAAATTAGTATAATCTTCAACTTCTTCAATTTCTTTTAGTAATAATAATTTAATCCTGAGGGTCTTTGGAAAGATTGAATATTGAATTAATTTCAAGTCATTTTTGACGGTAAATTCCTTTGCAAGTTGAACTAACAAATCAGAACTAGTGTGTGCCAGTGAAAGAGCTAAAAAATACCTTAATTTTGGTGTTTTAGAATAATTTTTTATAATAAAAAAGAAAAAATTTTTATAATTTTCACTTAAATCATAAATCTTCTCTACTATTAAGGTTTTAGGAGCATTATTAACAATCTCAGAAATTGGGGCATGTTTCCCTCTTACTTTCTTAATGTTTTTAATAATATCATTTTGAATGAAGGATTTCAAGTCTGTTTGGGCTGAATTGTGCATTTTTAAAATTGTTGGTCTTTCTACATATAAATTATTAATTCTAAATAATTATACTTTGTAAAAATTATAGCTTCAATATAAATCCTTAATAACAAATTCCAAATCAAGGTCTTTAAGAGTTTCTTTTAATGGATATCCATTCTCAGGATTCCAACCCACTTCACTGCAATATCCTTCATAGAAATCTTTATACTCAACGGATATACCTTTTGTTGGCCCCCTTTTATCTGGAGGATGGCCAGTAACTCTACCAGGAAGTTTATTACTCGCAATATCTATCCCTTCACGTAAGGTGAAAGCTTGACGGAGGGATTGAATTCTAAGCCCAATTTTTATCAATTCGTCTACAGAAACATTCCAACCAGTAAAACTATTAATGAGATCAATAAAAGGATAAGGACCAAACAAAGTTGAAAACATACATAGCCCAGCACTACTTAAAACTTGATGGAAAGAGGTAACTAGCATTTGTCCTATTTGCTTTTTTTTCTCATTCTTTCTCCATCCTTTTGGTAGTTTAAAACCTTTCTGAAATTTATTAATAGGGCCTATATCAACAAAATCAATACTTGCAGCGGTATGTCTTCCTGGTGTGGGATCATAATTATAAGTGAATGCTAAGGAAGGAAACACTCTTGGATTATGCATTGCGATTTCTGAACCTAGAGATGTGATAGCATATTTTGTAGATTGTTTTCCAATTTTTTCTGAAGCTATTCTACTTCCATCAGCTAAAACATCTCCGATTCCTTCCCTATTAATTACTTTTTTTACCATTTCAACAATAGCTTTTGAGTTACCCCACGTTAATTTTAAACCGTCAGTATCTTCTTCAGTTAAAATTCCATTTTCGAAGCACTCCATCGCAAACGCAATAGTTGCACCAGTAGATATTGTATCTATTGCTGCTCTATTACATAAATCATTTATCTCGAATATTGAAAGTAAATCATTATTGAGTAAAAGAGCTCCAAAAGAACAACATGTTTCATATTCTGGAAGAAATGTTTCATCTAGATTTATTTCTGGAACTTTTAAAATTCCACCACATTGAACTGGGCAACTAAAACATCCATATTCTCTGATTT
Source organism: uncultured archaeon (assembly GCA_964409945.1). GTDB lineage: Archaea > Asgardarchaeota > Lokiarchaeia > Sigyniarchaeales > SOKP01 > Loki-b32. The sequence goes on from CAYPFJ010000004.1 coordinate 45,215, forward strand.
TATATTTTTGAATCTCAATTGCAGACAAATCTTTTGATTTTTTAAATGGAAAATCATACATCCCTATTCCAGTCCAGTTTTTTATTGGAGAATCGTTTGTTTCTGCTGATAGAGTATTTGCAACACTAGTTCCAAAAGATTTATAAATTTCTCTTATCATTTTTGGAGGTCCGGCAAACCTTATTCTAAATCTCCGAATTGTTTTAGCTAATCTTGGGACGTTTTTAAGGATTGATCTTATTAATTTATTAGGCACCTCATTTGTTCCATTTTCATTATAGATTTTCACTAATTCTAAAAATTTATCTCGATTATGGATTGAAATTTTTTTATTTCCCTTTAAAACAAGAGCTTTTAATTTTTTAGAGCCCATTATTGCCCCTAAACCTGCTCGAGCGGCAATTCTTCCCTTATCATTAGCAATGCCAGAAAGATAGGACAATCTTTCACCAGCCTGTCCAATTCCTGCAACCTTAATAAATTTACCATGTTTTTCCTTCATCTTAGATTCCGTTTCGATTATATCTAAACCCCAAATCTCTGAAGCATCTAAAATTTTCTTTTCATCCTCAATTATCGAAATATATTTAGGTGTGTTAGTAGCACCTTTAATTATAATTGCATCATATCCGCATTTCTTTATCTCAGGGCCAAATGTCCCTCCACTATTAGTATCTCCCCAAGTCCTTGTTAAAGGAGATTTACCTGCTACCATATACCTCCCTGAAAACGGTGCTGCAGTTCCCGTTAATAATCCCGGAAAAAAACCAAAAACAGATTCAGCACTTAATGGATCAATATTAGCTGGCATATTTTCATAAATCAATTTTACACCTAATCCATATCCTCCAAGATATTGACGATAAATCTCTTCGGATAGTGATTCTTCCTTAAAATTCTCTTCTGTAAGATTAATCCATAAAACTTTTCCAAAAAAACCAGTTCCCATATTCAACTTTTAGATTACTTTTAGGTTTTAATAAAATCAGATTTAAAAAATTTATCGAAAAAGGTTTTCAAATTTATACTATTTTGTCATTCATATTGAAAAAATACAGGTTAAACATCATTTTTATTAAAAGATCGCATGGAGATATAAGTCTCATTAATAATAAGTTCATAGCTAGTGTTAAGGGATCAATATTGCTTTAATTATTATTAAAGAAACATTTAAATATACAATTTATTATATTATAAATGGTACCAATTTACGCCATCATTCAGAAATAACCCTCCATTTGTTGTTTCAGAACAATTTCAGCATTCTAAAAGGAACCACATAAAATTTATATAATTAAATTAAAATTGAATAAAAATCTGTAAAAATTAGAAAAATGGCTATGTCTTTAGTCCCAACAATCAAAAACAATCAGATTTCATTACAAAAATTCATTGATTGGGATAAATTTGAGAATGTTTTTTATAATAATTTTTACTTAGATAAATATAAAATAGTAATCAAGATGCCTCTTCTTCCCAAAGAAGAACTAAAAGATGAAATTAAAATTAAAAAATTTAATCTTGAAAAATACACATTTCTTATTTCCTATGATTAGGAAATAGTTAAGGTTTTTAGATTATTCACTCCTCCTTGATATCTTTGCTTTTTTCTCGGCTATAATTATTCCAACAAGAAAAACAAATGTAAAATCCCTCTTCCATTAATACTAAGTCTTTTGTTGATCGAATCATACCACATTTAGAACATTTTTTCAGCATAATTAATTATAATTCTCACTTTCTTTAATATAATATCAAAATTGAGTTGTTCTATTGACAGAATTTATTATTAGGATTTAAAAACAGAAAGTTTGTGATGAAAACAAATAATTTGATAAAAAATGCATTTTTGATATATTATAATACAAAATGCCAAAATGAGGAAAAATAATGCCTATTTTAGGAATTGATTATGAAACATGTATAATTTGTCGCAATTGTATAAAAGCATGCGGAGGAGCTTTATTTCTGGAAGTTGAGAAAGAGAAAATTGAATTTCAGGATCCTGAGAATCAATGTATATTATGTGGTCATTGCATTGCTAGATGTCCTGAAGATGCTATTTTATATGAAGATATTGGAGAATCTTTTACTTTTGAAGGTGTAAATAATCCTGAAAACATTTTAAGTTATCAAAGTTTTTTAAAATTCCTCCAAGCACATCGATCCATTCGCCATTATAAAAAAGATAAAGTTCCCATAGAATTATTAGAAAAAGTTGTCACAGCAATGTCCTATGCTCCTACTGCTAGAAATATAAAAACCCAATCTATAAGAATTATCTCTAATCCAGAAGAAATCAAGATTCTTTCTGATGCTATTCAAAAGGAATTTTTCGAAAATATTTCATTAAAAGAAACATATGGACAAAGGTTTTCAGATCTCGCAAAGGAGTTTAATGCGCCAATCTTTTATGATGCACCTCACGTTATTTTAGTATACTCTTCGTTGGATTTGGAATTTGAGTCTAATAACATAGCAAATTTGATTACATATGGAAGATTAGCAGCGCAAACTCTTGGATTAGGAACATGTTGGAATGGTTGGACTCAGATTGCAATGAAACTCAATCCAAAGATAATGAAATTAGCAAAGATACGTGGTAAAAAAGTTGGTGTAATTACACTCGGGTATCCCGATGTAAAGTTTTATCGTACTGCTCCACGTAAGCTTAGGAAAGCTAAAGGTTTAAACTGATACAATACAGAAAAAAGCATAAAAAAAATTATATATTTTTTGATTTTAAAAATTTAGCATATTGCCACATTCTTATTAAAGTCCATACTCCTTCTTCAGGATAGTAAACAGGAATTCCATGATCTTGTAAGTATGCTACAAATTTTTCTTCTCTGGTATTATAACAAGTTAATATAATAGGTTTTTGATATTTTTTTTTATATTCAATTATCTCATCAAAAAGAGCTATAAAAAAATCTTCCATCATTTCTCCAAAATTTTTCATAGTAACAACACTCTCATGTTCTCTCATAAAATCTGGTACATTTACTAAGTGCCTAAAATATTCTGTTCCCATAAGGCCATAAAAAATAAGGGAATCAATTTCATCGCTTTTTAATAGAATTTCGGGTAATACATTTAAGAAATTTTGCATATCATCTGAATATGTTAGATCAATTGGATTTATTGTTGAAGCAGTTTCCGGCATCCATGGTTTCAATTTCATTTGTAATTCTTTACTTAGCATTGGAACTTGCATTCCATTACTTTCAAATAGATCTGACATTAAAGTACCCGGACCTCCTCCCATTGTAAGAATCGCTACCCGATTTCCTTTAGGAAGAGGGAGTGAATCGAATGCATTAAGTAAATTTAACATATCTATACTATTTTTAACTTTTATTACTCCTGTCTGTTCACATATTGAATCTATAACATAACCAGGAGAAGTAATTGCTGCTGTATGAGATTTTGCTGATCGTGTTCCTGCTTCTGTTTGTCCAATTGGTATTATTACTATAGGTTTTTTCTGGTTAATCCTATCTAATAACTCGATAAATTCTTTTCCTCTCCTAACTGCCTCAAAGTAAATTCCTATACTTGTAGTTTCGTCATCTTCTTCAAAAACTTCTAAATAATCGACTAGATCGGTATTAACTTCATTACCGACAGAAATTATTTTTGAAATTCCTAATCCTATTTTTGAATTGATAGCAATTAATGGTTGAACCGCATACGTTCCCGATTGTGAGACAATCGATACACCTCCTTTTCTTGGAGGATATGGTACATGAGTTATATTCACATTAGGGGTAACTACTTCACCGGAACAATTAGGTCCCATGATTTTAATATCATATTTTTCAGCAATCTTTTTCATTTTATCTTGAGCATCTTTATTTCCTACTTCGAGAAACCCTCCAGATAAAATAATAACGTGCTTCACTCCTTTTTGACCACAATCCTCAAGAATAATATTTATTAATTGTGGATTAATTGCCATTACTACTAAATCTATTTGCTCGGGAATGTCTTTTATATTTTTATATGCTTTAAAACCTAAAATTTCTTCCTCTTTTGGATGAATAGGAATCACCTTACCTTGAAATCCCGCAGATAATAAATTCGTAAGATGAATACTTCCAAATTTTTGCATTATATTAGAAGCACCGTAGAATGCGACTGATTTTGGATTAAAAAATCCTTCAAATTCCGCTAGTTTAGACATTCTAATTGACCTCCTTTAGAATAATTCTAGCATCTACAACCATTAATCCTTTACCCGCTTCAAATACAATTACAGGGTTTAAATCAAGTTCAATTATTTCAGGATTTTTCATTAAAAGATCGCAGCATTTTAGCATAATATCAATAAGTTGATTAATATCCCCCTTAGGTTGTCCACGATATCCATTCAATAAGGGAAAAGCTTTAATACTTCGAATCATCCTATTTGCTTCTTCCTTTGTAATAGGACAAACCCTGTATGACACATCTTTAAAAATCTCAACAAAAATTCCTCCAAATCCAAACATAAGAACTGGTCCGAAATTTTTATCTCGTATACCCCCTATAATAATCTCAGCAACACCTTTTTTAGCCATTTTTTGGATATTTACTCCAATAACTTCAGCATCTGATTTGTAATCTTTTCCATTTGCAATTACTTCCTCATACGCTTGAATTAACTCATCTTCAGATTTAATATTTAATCTAATAACTTTAGCATCTGTTTTGTGTACTATATCTGGACTCATTAATTTAGCTACAACCGGATATCCAATTTCGTTTGCAAATTCTATAGCTTCACTTAATGTTTTTGTATTCTTATATTCCCCAACCGGAATATCGTATACAGAAAGAAGATTCTTACTTTCATATTCCATTAAAAAATATCTATCCTCTGCCAAAATATCGTTTAAAATTTTATTTGATTGCGTAATTTTGATGCCCTCCTTATTGTACAACTTTAAAGATATTAAATGATAAATTTGCCATTCTCATAAAATAAATAGTAATTAGGGCAAATATAATATCCATTAATCCAAATAATAGTAAGCCGATTGCAATCTCAGGGTTCAATATCATATTAGGTATAATTATAACCTGAATTGCAAAACGTAAGAATGTTATTAAAATGATATTTAACAAATATTTTTCAATATTTAGAGATGAGAAAATCAAAATTAAGCCAACAATTATTGCTAATAACCCTCCAGTTTGAGAAAAAATTGGATATTCTAATTGAAGAATATTTGATCCTAATAAATTTAATAAAGGTATGATAAAAAATATCATTAATATCCCAAATAAAACCTCATAGATCCCTCCAATCAAGCTGAAAATCTTCAATAATCTTTTTGCTTTTCCCTCATCCATTTTTAAATCACAAAATATTTAATTAACGACCTAAAAAGTTAGGATCTCTTTTTTCAAAAAATGCTAATAATCCTTCAGTAAAATCTTCTGAATCAAATGATTTAAACAAAGCATCAGCTTCATTATCAAGTGCCTGTATTGTTTTATCTTCAAGGAGTTTATTAATAGCTAACTTTGCTAATCCAATCGAATAAGTAGGACCCTTTGCTAACCTTTCAGCAACTTCTATAACTCTATCTATAAATTCCTGAGCGGGAAAAACTCCATTGATTAATCCTATGTTTAAAGCTTCCTGAGCACTAAACCTATCACCGAAAAAGATCAATTCTTTCGCTTTATGTATTCCTACTATTCTGGGGAGAATATAGGTGGAAGACATCTCAGGAATGATCGCTCTCTTCATAAAAAAAGTACCAAGTTCTGCATTATCTGCAGCATATATTAAATCACAATTTAGCGCAATATTTAACCCGCCTCCTAAAGCTAACCCATTTATAGCAGCTATTATGGGTTTAGGTGTTCTTTGTAACTTTAACACTGTTCTTTTTTGAGAAACATCAATTTCTAGTTCTCCTGATTGCATTTTTCCTCCATCTTCAACAGTATCTACATCCCCTGCCATCCCTTGGCTTGCTTGATTAAAATCTCCTCCCGTTGAAAAAGCACGACCTTTTCCAGTAATAATTGCTGCTCGAATTTCTCTATTATTAGTGATTTCGTCTAAAGCATCATATATTTCATCAAACATTTTGCCATTTATGGCATTTAATTTATATTCTCTATTGAAAGTGATAATACTTACATTATTTTTAAGTTCAAATAAAATATATTTGAATTCCATTTCTTAAACCTTATCTAGTTTTATTTTAATATAAAATGAAAAAAAAATATTTTAATATATTTAAGACTCTATTTCATTAACATTTGCATTTTAAGCATGTCTGACATAGGACCCTTTGCCTTTAGTTTACCACCCATAAACGCTTTTGTTGGACTTAATTCGCCATCCATGATATCAATAATAACTTCACTTTGGGTTGTTATAGTTATGTCAGGTTCTTCAATTTCACCCTCTTTAATTTCACACTTAGCATCCTTAAAAACAAGATAGTAATTGTTTGTATCAGTAAAATTGAATTGTAAAGTTTTATTAAAATCTGCGAATCTTTCTTGATATGCAGGATCATCCAACTTACTAACCATCTTTTTAATACCTTCAATTAATTCTTCATCTACCATTATTATTACCTCCTACTTTTTTACTTTTATTAAAAAAAAATCTAATTATTTTCCCTTCCATTTTGGTTCTCTATTCCCCTCCATGAAAGACGTAAAACCTTCAATAACATCTTCACTATGGAATAATTCTTGGAATGGTTCCCATAAACTGCCAATCGCTCTAGTTCTCGTATAATGGTATCCTTGTTGAAACCATTTTTTAGTCCATTTGTGGCTTAATGGGGCAACTTTTTTCATTCCTTCTGCCATCTCCATCGCAGCATTCATTAATTCATTATGGGGAACTACTTGATTAACTAAACCCATCCTATGGGCTTCATCTGAGGAAATAATTTTACCAGTTAATAGTAGTTCCTTTGTATGACGCATTCCAATCAATTCGGGAAGTAATAGGAATGCAACACCGCTCGCTAAACCTCTTCGATTTTCCCAAAAACCCATTACTGCATCATCAGCAGCAATAGCACAATCGCACCATAATGTTAGTTCAAGCCCTCCAGCATATGCATAACCATTTATAGCAGCTATTATAGGTTTTGGATAACGTGCCATTAATTCACAAGGATCGAGTAAGATACCAAGAAAATCTCCTAGATTCGTAAAACCTGTAGAAGACATTTCTTTTATATCTAGCCCCGCTGAAAAAGCACGACCTCCCTTATATTCATCGTCATTTCCTGTCAATATTATAACTCTTACGTTTATATCATCCCAAGTATCTGATAATACTTGCCCAATACTTGCCCAAACATCTCTGCATAAAGCATTTCTTCTTTCTGGTCGGTCTATAGTTATTATTCCAACCTCATCCTTCACTTCAAATTTAATTTCTTTATATTTTGCCATTCAAATTTACCTCCATAATTTATTTATAATTTATCAGCTTCTTCTTTTGTTGGACCCCTAACAGATGGAGTTAGCATACGTTCATCAACATCTTGCTTGAATTCTTGTCTACCAATAAATAATTTCAGTATGTCATTTGACCCACCCGCTATTTCCATCAATGCTCCATTTTTTAATACGCTACCAATCCCCGTTTCTTGAAGGTATCCATCACCACCAACGATGAAAAGAGCATCTAAAGCCATTTCCGTTAATGATTGAGTTCCAAATATTTTTGCAGTTGAAGATTTTAATGCAAAAGTAAACATGTCCGCTTCACCCGTGTCAAGTAAATGTGCGAGATAATAGATATAGACCCTTATAAGATGCATTTTCATTGAAATATTTGCCATTCTTAATTGTACACCATTATACCGAGAAATTGGACTTCCAAATTGGACTCTTCTTCGACCATAAGCCCGTGCTGTCTCTATCAGATTTTTTGATGAACCTACTACACTTGCTATTCCTAATCTTTCAATATTTAGTGCACTTGTCATGACCGTCCATCCATCGCCTGGATCTAATATCATATTCTCTTTTGGTACCCTCACATCACGATATCTTATTACAGAATTTGCCATTTCAACGTCTCCAATTAAATCATTAATTTTTTCAATTGAAATACCTGGAGTATCTGTTGGTACAATAAATGCAGTAAGATGCCGATGTATTCTTTTCATTTCGGGATCACTATTGGCATAAAGCATATGATAATCCGATAGTGCACCGAGTGTAATGTAACGCTTCCAGCCATTTAAAACCCATTCATCACCATCCTCCTCAGCGTGAAGCTGAATTCCAGCAGCATCATTACCAACGTCAGGTTCTGTCACTGTAATCGAAGCCCATTTCTCTCCTTTAACTATAGGTTCTAAAAATTTCTTCTTCTGAACGTTTGTACCAAATAAATGTATTGGACCTGCACCAAAGACACTAGTTAATAAGGGATTTACATTTAAGTTCGATCGGCCAATTTCCTCATTTAAGATAGTATAACCCGCATATCCTTTATCACGTCCACCATATTCTTTCTCAGCTAAAACCATTAAAGGATGGAATCCCTTTTCTACACACAGTTTTGAAGCACTCCACTGGATTTCCATTGGATCTTTATTTTGTTCTAGTAATTTTGTTGTTCGTGGTACCAGTTCAGTATCACAAAAATTTTCAACCTCATCAGCAAATTCTTTAGTTTCTTTATCCCACCAAGGCATGTAGTCAAAAGGCATTTATCGATATCCCTCCGCATTGTAATTTTTATATGCATCTTTACCCATTCCATATTTTAGGTTTACATCACCGATTTCATTTAATCCTTGCCATGAAATTTTTGCTAGCTTGATATTATCACCCTCTTCATAGAGATTTGCGAGGTTCGCATCTCCTAAAACCCTTAATACTGGTTGTATGTCCTTATTTTTCACTCCAAGTAATTTAGCCATTTGAGGGGCTTCCATATGTAGAGCTTGATTATGTTCGAAACTTTTCGCTAATAATTTTAAAGCTCGTAATTCTAATTCTTCATACAAATTATAACACCTATTTTTTTTAATTTTTGACTATAAATTTTTAATAAATTTAGATTTAAGACAATATATTTTTTTATTGAAATTATATATAAATTCTTTGATACATTGATCATAAATTTGTTAAAAAATTAACCCTATAACTATTTTAAACCTTTTTAAAATGAGTTTAATTTTTTCTAAATTATTTAAATTGATTTAAATTATCTTTTTAATTATAATAATAATATTGTAGAAAGTAAAAATTTGAAAATAGGATTAATCTTGAATGTAAATGATTTGTTATTTGAATTTTCTAATAAAGAAAGATATAACCTACTCAAATTTTTATATTATGAAGGAAAAAGACATAAACAAATCCAAAGAGATTTAAATATTCCCGGATCTGAAGTATCTCGCCATATAAAAAGATTAAATGAAAAAAATCTGGTTATTAAGGATATAAATAATGAGTATAGGATAACTAATATTGGGAAAATTTTCCTACGAATGATGGATATCTTTGAGGTTTCATTAAACCATAGAGATTTCTTAAATAGTCATGACATAACGTCAATTCCGGTACATCTTATATTTCAATTAGGAAAATTAAAAGATATAGAATTTGGGGATAAAACTATGGAAAACATGGAAATCTTTGAAAATTTAGTAAAAAATTCTGAAAATTTTCTTTATGCAATAACAGATCAATATCAAAAATCTTTATTGAAGGAAGCTGAGAAAAAAATGAGAGACCAATCAATTAAGATACGAGCTTTAGTAGACAGGAATCTATTAAAATCCTATAATATACCTGATGGCTGGTCAAAATTATTTAAAGATCCAAAAATATTTTTTAGAGATATGTTAGAAAATATTCGAATTTTGGATGAAATTAAAATCTCATTGATTGTTTCTGATAAAGGAGCGATACTCTTTTTAAGTAAAGATGGTGAAATTGATTATAGTCAATGTTTAATTGATAATCATGAAGTATTTATAAACTGGATTAAAGAGTTATTTGAATGGTATTGGATAAAAGGTAAAAGTTTACGACATTTTATTCGGAAAGAAATGCTTGTAAATCAATAAAAATAACTATAAATATCCAGAAATCTAAAATATGTAGTATATTATAGTAAAAATAAACTGAATTAATTCTTTTTAACCTTTAAGTTTAGTTTTTTCTTCAAGAATCATATCATAAAGATCATCCATAGTTTGAGGAGGAATGTATTGTTCTTCCTTTTTATGGAGTATTATTGCATCAGAAGGACATACAGCAACACAATTTCCACAACCTATACATCTTTTTCTATCAATTGAAGATACATCATCATTAAGAGTTATTGCTTTAAGTTGACAACGTTCAACACAGGAACCACACCCATTACATAATTCAGGATTTATTTCTGAATAAAAATTAGATACAACAAAATCGGCTGGATTAGGAACTTTTAACAATCCTGAGATCCCTCTATCACAACAATAACAACAGCTGCAAATAAATTCGACATTTTGAGAATTACTTGGTCGGAGAATTAGACCTTCTTCTTGATTTGTTCGCAAAATTCTAAGAGTTTCTTCTTTGCTAATTTGAGTACCCCATCCCTGATCTACATACAATTGAATCAAATCTCCAAATCCTAGGCAATTGTCCCTATGTTTAGTCATTTTACATGGTTTTCCGTGCATATCCATTTCTTGACGGCAGACACAATTAATTTTTGCGAAGGGCCCTTCGCACTCTTCTATGATCTTTCTAATATTATCATAAGGGGCAATTACAAGCTCTGGATCAAGACTTTTTTCGACTGGTATTGTTCGAAGCTGATGGTAATCAGTTCTATTAGCTTCAACACCCCATATTTCACCCAAGTATTCACTAAAGTCTTTTAAAAATTCTTTTGTAAGTTTATTAACTTGGAATTCATACATACCAATAATTAACATTGCATTAGCATAGTATTTCTTATCTCCTTCTCTTTTCGACAAAATGGAACCTTTTTTGACTAAATTATCTAAATTGGTTTCTAATTCTTCTAAAGAGATTCCAGTATTTTTTATTCGTTCAAAAATATGTTCTAATGGTTCAAGATCTCTATTCCACCCAAATCTTAAGAATGTAGCAATTTTCGCTTCTTCAGGTGTAAAAAGGTGCTTGAGAACTCGAATATCTGAACCAGATTTAGCGCAAGGGAATCCAATTGGCATTTGATCAAGGTGTTCTTGTAATTTTCTATAAATGTCAGAATCTTCAACAATACTTACATCAACCATAAGTTATTCATCTCAATATTAGTTGAATTATTTGTTACTTATTATAGTTAATTTTCATTTTATTAATTCTTTTTTAATCAAAATGAAAGAATAAGAACTTTAGAAATATTAAGTACTCATAATTTCAAACACGTTATTTAAGTTAATTTTATCCACGTTTCAGAAGTACTTAATGCTATGTATGTCTGCAATTTTTCATTTGCTGAAATATGAATTAATTGTTAAATATTTTCTAATCTAATCATCTCGATTTATTATATGTTCTGGGTATGGCTTAATATTTTTCAGAGATTTACGTAAAAATAAAGGATATAACCTCAGTTCCTCTAATTGATTTATGTTAACCCATTTAAAAGTTAGTTCAAGTTCTTTTCCATAGAACTTATCTTTTTCAAACCCCAACTCAGTTTCTCTTCCATAAAAAGTATCATTTTCAAACACTAGTTTTGAATCTGGAGGAAATTCCATGAGATAAAAAATAGATATTTCATGAAAATCATTACCCTCAAAATAAAAGAAATTCTCTACAAAATAAAGAAGTCTAATTACCTTTATATCTATACCAATTTCTTCTTTCATCTCTCTTATAAGTGCATCTTTAGAAAGTTCTAAAATTTCACATCGCCCTCCGGGTAATGACCAGAAATCATCAATGATACTTCTATGAACAAGTAATTTGTTATCATAAATCGCTACTCCAGCAACCCTGTAAACAAAGATTTTTCCATCTTTTTCGAAAGTTATCATTTGAATTAATTTAGTGTTCTACTATTAATAAAACTTGTATATTTTTATTGGATTGTAAAATAGTAGAATCAAGAATTAAAAAACAAAGAAATTTATTAATTATTTTTTATACATTTTAATCTCTGAAACCGTAATATGCGTTGATAAGCAATAGTAAAAACCCTACTAAAGTCAAAGAATAATCAGGTAAGGTAAATATTGTTAAATCCCATTCATAGGAAAAACAAATTAATGAAATTACTACTATTACAAACATAACAACTGAGAGGATATTTCTTCCTTTTCGTTTCCACCAGCTTGTTTCTTCTAACAATAGTTTTTCGATAATTTCAGCTTCCGATAGAGAAGCATCCATATTAGCAATTTGATTTTTCATTCTTTTCTTTTCTCGAGAATTTGCAACTGATCTAAAAGAAGCACCAATGATGAATAATATGATAATTATTAGCAGATCAAATATTGTGTTTGTAACTTCAAAAGTAACCTTTCGTATGGAATAATGAACAATTAAAGTTATGATCAACATAGATACTAAAATAAATCTAACAGAATATTTAGGCAAGTATAAAGGCATCTTTTTTCTTGTTGAATCTTGGATAATTAAATCAGGTTTTTTCATTTCTTCGACAATAGTTTTTATTTTTTCGTGCTCACTTCTTCTTGCCTCAAAATAGAAGGCAACTACAACAAATATCACATTTACTATCAGACCGGGGATCACCTCACCTCTTAAAATATACCAAAAAGGAAACGCTACCAGTAGAATAGTGCTAAGGCCTCGTACAGTCCCTCGTGGCATTCCAAGTGGATGCCCTTCAACTTTACCACCTTGACTAAATCGGTTAATTAAAACCCAAATTCCAAAAATTGCAAGTAAAATAAATGATATCATTATTTTTTTTCGCTCTTTTTTTTCTATTTAAATAGATTTTGAATAGATTTTGTTTTATTTTATGAATTATTTGATTTTAAGATTTTTAAGACTTTGGTAATTATTTATTAGAAGCTCTATAGAAATATATATTTCCTAATTCAATAAATTTGAATATAATCATGTAAGAGTGATTTAATCTTGAGCGTTTAAAGTTATCATCTGTTATAAAAAGATTGAAAAATTAAAATGTCTGGAGTTTCGGGGTATTTTGAGACAAGAGAAGATATTTTGTTCGCTATATAGCACTGTGGATCTGATTATGTGTCGAATTTAAGAAATCATATTAAGTTGTATGAAATATTTGCATCACCTTTCTCTCATCCATTAGTGGTATGTATCGGAAAAAATGATCGATTCTTTCCAATTGAAGGTATTTATAAAGCAATTAATTAGCTTGAAAATCTTTTAATAGATTTTCAATCAATCGAACATATATCTTATAGAGACAAGATTTACTATATCTAATTAATCACAAATGATAATAATTATATTTATATATGCAATGGGATATTATTAACATGAATTCAATTAACAATGTGAAGTTGTATATGTAAAAGAAATACAAATTTTGAAATTTAATTATCTTTTTTAGGTGAAAAATAATGTCTGATGATAGTAAGTCCAGATCTGATCCACATCTGCGATCTAGTTATCAATATTTAAAATCGGATGTTTCGGTTCCGTATGGATTAATATCCATTATTGTGATTGTAATAGATTTAACTTTATTTTCTATAAGTCTAGTATACTCTCCTCCCCTTCAATGGTGGCTATTTCTTGGTGGATTAGTACTAATTACCATATTATTTTATTACATTTTTATTAAAACTAATAATTCTAGAAGAAACGGTAAAAAATATAATGAGATAACTAAGGAATTATACATAGCTACTAAAAATAAGTTAACTAAATATTTAAAAACAAATATAGGGAAAGCATACACAGCGGAAGCTTTGTTAAATAAATTAGATGATAGTATTAAAAATTCATATTACAAGAAATATGTAAAGAACAATGGAAAAAGAATCCTAACTGAAATGGTTTCCGATGAATATATCCAGATAGCTTATGAAAATGGACAAACGCATTATTTCTTTCTGAGTGATTAAACTTATAATAGATGGATTGTTTGAGCTTAAAAACTGCACTTCCTTGAGATCTTAGAAGGAGGGAAATCAAACAGTATTCTTAGCTCAAATTCTACTATAAGCCGTGATAAACTTTCTTCTTTTATCTAAAATTAAGATATTACTTTTTTCTAGAGTTTAAAATCTCTACGCGATCAGCTAAAATAGCTTTAATATTTTCTCTATCCATAGGAAACCATTTCATTGCTAAAATCCATAGTATTACTCCGGGCAGAATACATAAACAAACAATTAATACTGTTATTTGATAATTTGTACTTGTAAAAGCTAACATAATTCCGCATAATAAGGGGCCAAGACCGCGCCCAAATTGTTCTAAAAATTGGTTCCAAGAAACTATTTGACCTTGTGCTTCAGGTAAGTTGATCTGTTGTATTACCGGACTTTGATTTACAATATAAAGAGAAAAGATACTTCTCGAGGTGAAAAATAACGCACCCATCAGCCACATAGTAGGTATTGTCATAATATAGGCAATATTCTTACCCTGTTCTGGGCTTAATGGAACCCAGGGTAAGAAAAAGAAAAGAGCGAAAGTAATTAAACCTCCTATTATAGCAATAACTATAATTGGTAATCTTCTTACTGGGTCTTTTAGAGCTATTTTGTCACTAACTCTGGATAGAAATATTTGACCCACCAATCCGCCTGTTAATCCAAAAAAAACCATAAAAACTCCTATTGAAAATGGGGCTAAATTATAAGGGGGATTTTGAACATAATTTAAAATTAAAAAATTGAGACTACTCATAAGAATGCAAGTAAAAATTCCTTCAATAAGAGCTACAATATTAGTTCTGCTAAGCATAGTTTTCCGCATCATTTCTTTATCTATCTGAAAATCATACTTAATGGAATCGTCTTGAAGTAAATCGAATAATTCTTCTTGTTGAGCACCCCTTTTAGGCTCTTCATTGTTAAGTGCAAAAATTAGACCTCCGAGAAGAATAGATATTCCAATACCCCAAAAAAAAAATCTCCAAAGCCCAATTTGGACTAGGAATGTAGCTATTAACCAACCTATTATATTTGTTGTATTAAGTACAATTTGATATACACCAAAAAATCGAGAACGGTAAGCTCGGGGGACGATATCATTAGATAATGAATTAATAGCTGGCCATGAACCTCCAGCAAAGAAGCCAAAAAGAGCAATGAAAGTAAAAAAATACCACCATGTGTTATCTTCACCACCATAAACAGCAAATCCTAAAGAAAGCATTGAAACTCCTCTGAACAGAGAAATAATGATGATAATTTTTTTTCGAGAGTATTTATCAATAAGTTTACCAAAAAGTAGACCCGCAAAAGAACCGCTCCAAGATAATGTTGTATAAAGTATTCCCATTTCCAACGCATGAGTTTCTGCTAGATCGTTTGGCCAAATAATTAGAGCAAGGGGTACCACAAGTACAATCATTGCCCCATATGCTACACTTTGAAATCCATTTAATATATAAAGAGGCCAAAATACCTTATTGAATGACTTTTCAGAAGGAGTATTTATTCCCTTAGTCATTTTCCTAAGTTTGTATTATTTTATTCCAAAGATGGTTTGTAAAATGAGATTTAAAATTTTAATTTTTTGATAAAAGGTTTATTCTTTTGTTTTTAACACATACTAAAAAATTAGATAAAAATAAAAATACTTTTTAGCTTTATTTTCAATAATTATGAGTTAACTAAAAAAGTGGATGAAATTGAATCAAATTTTGGATTAAATATCAAAATTTTCTCTAATAATGCTTCCTTACAATCATAAGGACATACAATAATAGTTGTTGGTTTCACTAAATTTTCAATTGTTTCGAATAGAGAAATGATCATCATGGGAATGGCTCATTAAAATAAGATCAGCCTTTTTTTTCAGATTTTCTTCTGATAATTTGGCAGGATCCACATATATAGTTATTTCACTATCAATTCTGATACAAGCACTTCCATAAGGGTGATCGCTTTCTAACCATTCAATTTTCTTAAGAAACTCAGATAACTGCATATAATTAAAGCCTAATATTACTATTATGTTGTTCCTAACATTTTTATTGCTTTTTGGCCAACATCATAAGCTTTTTTCATTATACCACTTTTTTCACGCACTGCACCACGATTACCTACCCCCGGAGCTAATATTGTATCTAATAATTCCATATTCAAATAGTGTAAAACGTCTGTAAGGATACCTACTGTATGGCGTGCATACTTTGGATGTCCTCCTTCAAAGGGAATAACAAGAATGACTCGCTTTCCTTTAAAATCTTGATGTTTTGGACAATACCATCTATCTAAAAATAGTTTAAATTGTGCTGTAGGACCCCACCAATATATAGGAGTACCAAGAACCCAGATATCACTTCCCTCCATCTTCTCCAGTAATTCAATCATATCATCTTTATGCATACATTTACCTGTTTTATAGCAACTGTTACAAGCTTGACAGGGATTAATATTTAAATCATTTAATATTACTTTTTTAATTAAAGCTCCAGTATATTTTGCACCGGATAATACTTCATCTACTAAAATCTCAGTGTTACCGCCTCGACGGGGGCTCCCTACAATTCCTAAAACTTGACTATTAGAGCGTTTTAACATATATGTTAAAGATTATTAATATTTTCTTTGATTATTATAAAAAATTTTCTTTTTTCTATTTTATTTATGAAAAATTAGAGGTATAAAATATAAAAAAAAATAGGTAATTAAAAATATAAAAATACTTTTCGCTTAATCATATCTTTTATAAGTAAACACTAGCCAAAAAAATCCTAATACTCCAATTATAAAAGCAATTAAGATGATGTAGTTGATCCAATTTGTCCACCATTCAATACCGCCCCATGTTAACATTATTGATAACGTCTGAACAGCCATAACACTTAATACAACTAAGCCCATTCCCATAGCATATTCTTCTTCACGAAACATGCCAATGCCTGAGATTAAACACCAAAATCCAAGAACGATAGAAACTAAACCTGAAGATCCGAGAATAGCAGGAATGGATATAACAAATCCTACATCAATCCCTACCCAAGCTAAGATATTAATTATACCCAGTAAGACGAAAAGAGCACCGATGATTATCATCAGAAAGTTCAATAATTCATTTGAATCTTTTTTTTTACTCTCACTCATTTTTAATTCAACTTTTTAATTTTATAAGATAAATTGAATGTTAAAGATGAATAGATGAAGTTTATATATAAACTTATTTCATTTATTTAATGATAAAATAATTAGAATATAATTTCTATTGAGTATCAGGTTTTTTAAAGGAGTTGCTATAAATTATACTACAATATTAATTAGAAATTTAGATTTAGAAAATTACTAATTTAAAATTATTCGTGAATTCCTAATGGAGAAAATTGAAAAACTCTATGATAAATTCAATGGTAGTTATTTCTTTTTTATTGGTGTAATAATAAGTATAGTTACAATTGTAATCTCAGTAATGCTTTACACTCTGGGAGGTGCTTCTTATAGCATATTTAATAACTTTATAAGTGATTTGGGCGCAGTTAGTGCTCCTAATAACGCTTTCATTGCTTTTAATACCGGATTGATTGTAAATAGTCTTGTATCTCCATTTGGAGCCCTTTTTTTAGTTGCATACTTTAAAAAAAAGAATATAAGACAAAATTGGATGATCTGGCTTTGGTTTTCTATTGAAATTATTTCGATAATTGCAAATTTCCTTGTAGCTTTATTCCCTGAAGATACTATGAGTGGTCCACATACAGCTGCTGCTATTAATCTTTTTTTCTTTGGAATGTTATCTAATATTTTTTATGGGATTTTGATAATTCTAACTAATAAAGTTGCTAAATATCATTCAATTCCAGGATTTATCTTGGCTATTATTAGTTTTATTTTTATGATGAGTTGGATTTTCATTGATAATATTTCTATAATTACATTATTTGAATGGCTAGTACTATTTGGAGGCTGGATATTTGGTGTTTATATTGGTGTTTTTACATTAAAAACCCAGTAAAATAAAATTTTTTTAAATTTATGTTTAACTTTAATCAAAAGTTCTTGCTAGTGAATAAGCTACTATAAAAATTATGAGAGTTATTAAAGAAAGAATCCAGAAGTTTGTATAGAAAACATTTACAATCATAATACCAGCTACAACGGGTATTGCTGTTAGGATTAATATATCTTTTCTTTCAATCGGTTTTCGGTCTGCCCAAATAAGAAGAATTATCCATCCTAAAATTAAAAATGCTCCAGTTCCCGTTTGATATTTATAAGAGATATCTGTACTTACATTTGGTAGTGATACTGAAAATTCAAATATAACTGAAATGATCATATCAAGGAAAACTAATAGATCAAGAATAGTACCATACCAATAGGTAAATCTAATAAAAATTAGTTTTTTTTCCATATGTCTTATTATTTTTCTATTTTTAAATATTCTCTATAATGTTTATAAAGAAAAAGAAATTGGAATTTAAATAACTGATACCGTAATGATTATCATTGAAACGATAAAGCTGTTTATTAATGTGCTTGAGATTATATTTCCTGTTTTCTTATATATAGCAACATAGATAAAACTCGATAGTAAAGTGGTAGGTAAGGTAATAGGCAAGTAGACTCCAAAATTGAAAAAACTTCCTAATAAAAAGCTAAAAAGTAGCAGAAATACTATCATGTACAAAATCTGTACCCCAAAAGTAATTAATCCCGATATTATCTGTCCTTTAAATCCATCTTTGATTTTATTTTGGAGAACTGTTTGGTTTAGTAAGCTGTATATGAGAAATACAAAGAAACATATCGCAAAACAAATTGGAATGAATACTATTTTAGTGAGAGATGGTAGTATCGCAAAATAGTTTAGCCCTATTGATAAATAGATGATTATATACAAAATGGTTGTTAAGATTACTCCTAATAGTATTTGGTTAATGAAATTCTTTCTACTCTTAAATGGTCCAATTAAAATGTATTTTATAGGAATGTCAGCTTTCTTCCCAATTCTCCAAAGTAAAATTAAGATTGCAAACATTTGACCGCATAAAAGCATTAAAACATTTCCAGCTGTAAATAAAGGAAAGAAATATAAAGGCATAAAAATAAGTATTCCTGGTAAACCAAGGATTAAAGAATAGGCAACTGTTCGTAATGCTAAATTAGTTACTGACACATCAGGCAAATCTACTTTTAAAATTGCTTCGTCCTCTCGATTTGTTTTTCTAGTTTTCAAGATTAATTCATAAAGAGGATCAATAATTAAAAAAAACAAACCAATACCACCAATTAATTGAATTATCAAGATAATACATCTTATATTTACATAAAAATTCTCATCGGGTTGTCTTACATCTGGAAATGTACTAATTACCCAATTTCTAGCTTCTCTTATAAAATCTTGATCCCAAGCGAGTAATAAATGATTAGTGTTATCGTCTAGGAAGATCATTGATGCGTTTTCGTCTTGGAAGCTTCCATAGAGTTTATTTAAATCGATATCCTCAGGAGTCATGTTGAGTCTTAATGCCATACCATCTTTTAGTCTTGATACAGTAACCACTTCGTCAAATCGAGCTTGAATCATGAGGATATTTAAGCTTCGATTAGAACTGGCTTTTATTGAATATTCAGGGTGATAATCTTCTGTGGGTAATCCCGTTCCAATTCCAATGAAACACTTAAAATCGGTATCTTCTGAAATAATTTGATTTCCTGGGAAGCCCCCCATAGAATAACCTATATATCCAAGATTATTTATGTCGACATCATCTCTAGAGTTTAAATAACCTTTAATGGCTCTAACATCATCAATTATCGCTCCTCGATCGATTTCCCCGAGGCTTTGTCCGTGTCCTCTGAAATCAAACACTACTGCGATAAAACCTGCATTAGCCAATTCAATAGCGTATCCTTTCATTATTTCCTTGTCTGCCATAATACCATGCCCAATTATAACGGCTTTTTTTGGATTATTGTCATTATACTTTTGATAAAGACTTTCTTGTGGTTCGAAGACGTTGAAAGAAATCGTTACTCCATCTGAAGTTTGCGTTGTAAGCCCATAAGTGCTTTTAACACTAAAAGGGACTGTAAAGATTAAAACGGTTCCAATTATAAAAACAGAGAGGAAAAAGAAAATCAAAATTACTCTTTTTTTTGTTATAATTCTACTCATATTGCATTTCACATTCAGTTTTTGTTAAAAATTAAAGAGGTTACATTTTGTTTTGATTTCTCTTTTTATAAATTTAATGAAATACCATGAGTAATTTTTTATCATTTTTACCCTTACAAATCGCAATACAAAAAAACAAATTTTATCTTACATTAGATTAAATATCTAATTAACTCAATATTCTTTTTAACTCCAATTTTAGATTAATTTCTGCTAGCAACTATAAAAATATGAAATTTAATAATATTTTTAAAAAATTTTTAAATTTTAGTAATTATCATGGAAACAAATAGAAATATTGAGGACCATAATTTTAAAGAGCAAATCCTTAAAAGTTTGAGTTTTCCTATAATAAGAACCATTTCAGCAAAACTAATAGCAATCTGGCTGATTTTATCAAGTTTAGTATATGGTATTATTGCAATATTAGAAACTAATATCAATTTACAGCAACATTTCCATGTGATTTTTGTAATATTATCGTGTATAACTGGTTTAACATTTGCGTTAGAATATTTTCTCCGCATTTGGACTTATAATCAAAATGTTATAAATAGGGATTTAATTTCAAAACGATGGAATTATTTTACAAGCATTACAGGAATAATTGATTTTCTAAGTGCTATTTCATTTGTAATATTTTTAATAGGTATTTTTGTTTATGAAGTAATGGATATTGCACGATTGTTGCGTTTATTTGTATTTTTTAAATTCAGTCGCTATTCTGGATCTTTTAAAATCATATTAGGGGTAATAAAACGAAAGAAGGAAGAATTATTAATCACGTTAATGCTCTCTTTAATTTTGATGTTTTTTGGATCTATTTTTATATATATTGCTGAACATGAAGCCCAACCTGATAAAATAGCTAATCTCTTTAGCGCTATGTGGTTTACAGCAATAAATCTCTTTACAATAGGATATGGGGATATTGTACCATTAACTCTACTTGGAAAAATCGTATCAGGAGTCATATCCTTTATAGGGATAACATTATTCTTATTACCTGCTAGTGTTATTGTATCGGGATTTCTCGAGGAAATTGATGAAAGGAAACCATCCTTAGAAGTTTGCCCAAATTGTCAAGAAATTATCCCAAAATCTGAGTTTATAATAAAATTAAGAAAGAAGAAAGATAAAAAAAAAGCTTTAAAAACTACTTTCAAGGGGAACTATAAAAAGAAAATTTATAAGTTAATTCAATTTAGATTTCCAACTAAATTAGGACAAAAGATTGTATTTATTTTCTTCGCAAGCATTATAACACTAAATATTTTTGCAATAATGATTGGAACTAACCCAGAATTATCATTAGGGCTTAGATCCTTATTAAATTCTTTGTTACTATTTTCAATCATTGTGTTTACCGCTGAATATTTATTACGAGTCTGGTGTATCGTTGCCTCAAAAAAAGATAAATATAAAGATCCTATTAGAGGGAGGATAAAATATGTTTTAAGCCCAATTGCTATTATTGACATCATCATCCTCGTCGCTCTATATCTTATGGCTGTTTTCAGTAATGTACGCATTTTAGTTTTATATCTACAAATTTTAAGGATGTTAGTTATATTTAAAATTGGGCATTTTGTTGATGTATTTAGAGTTGCGGGATTAATTTTTAAGGAAACAAAACGAGAGTTTTTTGTCACAGTCATACTCTGCGGGATATTTCTTATATTCGCTTCTACATTAATTTATTATCTAGAGAGAAGTGCTCAACCAACAAAATTTTCAGATATCCCTACTGCTTTGTGGATGGGAATTATCACATTTACAACTACAGGATTTGGTGATGTATATGCTATAACTACAGGTGGTCGTTTTTGTACAATAGCTTTAGCCTTTCTTGGAGTATCCCTTTTTATTTTACCCGCAGGTATCCTTGGTTCAAATTTTTTTAGCACTATGCAAAGCTATCGCTATTATAAAATTTGTCCTAAATGCGAGCATATTCTAACCAAACCAAAAATAAAAATTTGAGATTAATTTCACATCTTTTCCTTTAAAATTAGGAGAAAAATTAAGAAAAATTTAGCTGCGTTCCCTAAGTTGAAGATAGGCTTTTAGATATTAACACTCATTACATTTTTAATTTATTGCGTAAGTATTAAATCCTTTTTCACATTTAGAATAACTTAGGAAAAATTTACAACTTATAGTTCTCTTGCTTCATTCCACTTATTCTGATCTGTATGAAAAATATGATTTGAATGATAAACTTTATTTGTTAAATATTTTTTAAATCACATAATAATTTGATTTAGGGGATAGTATTATGTTTGGAAATTTAGAATTCTTTGGCAGTGCGACAGTTGGTGAACGTGGACAGGTTGTGCTGCCGATCGAGCTGCGTAAGAAAATACAACTTCAAGCAGGTGATAAATTAATTGTAATGGGCACAATAGACGATAAATTAATTCTTTTACTCAAAGCAGATTTTTTAACTCAGATTCTTGGGAAAATGGAACAAGGGCAGAATGTGTTGAAAAAGTTATTGAAGGACAATACTAATTCCAAAGCAAACGGAGATATAAAGGCAGATATTATCTAAGTTTTCGGTGGTTTTATGGAGAAAGTTAGGATAATTAGGTATTCAAAGCCTTATCTCATTATGATTTTTATATCAATCGGGTTGTTATATGGTCAAGCAAATTTCGACCTGACGTTACCGGACTATCTCTCAAAAATCGTGAATGTGGGCATTCAACAAGGGGGCGTGGAAAATGCTGTGCCTAAGGCAATCCGGGAGATCGAGATGAATCGGACCTTAATATTTCTTACTCCTGAAAACCAAACAGACGTGCTTAATGTTTATACATTGGTACATAACGCAACTGCAGAAGCTGACCGGTATGTCAAAAAATATCCAGCACTACTTAACCAGTCGGTCTATATATTGACTAACTCGGAAAGCGCGAAAATTGCACATTTAAACCCCATTATGGCCAGAGCCCTCCTAACTGTATCTTTCGTTGAATTATTAATGGTGAATGATACGTTACGAATTCTTATAAATATGCAATTAGGACTTTCTCTCCCAGGCGGTACAGACTTGTTTGAGTATCTTAAAACGCATCCCATTTCGACATTGGTAATTATAGCTGTTGTCGACTCGAAATTTAGCGCTCTTGGGGAGACTATGATTATCCAGGCTGCAACACAGGTTGTTAGAGCAGAGTATAAAGCGCTCGGCATGAATGTAAACCAGCTACAAATAAACTATTTGCTCTACTTCGGAGGTTTAATGATCCTCTTAACTCTACTTTCAATGGCATGCACAATTTCAGTAGGTTATTTGGCCGCAAAGATTGCTACGGGAATGGCCCGTGATATGCGCCGGGATATATTCAAAAAGGTCGAAAAATTTTCGAGTACTGAGTTTGATAGTTTTTCTACAGCATCTTTAATTACACGCTCGACGAATGATATAACACAGGTTCAGATGGCGATAATGATGATCATTCGTATGGTGTTTTATGCTCCAATTTTGGGAATTGGTGGGATCATCCATGCTCTTAATTTAGCCCCAACGATGTGGTGGATAATTGCGATGGCGGTGGGCATATTACTCAGCCTCATCCTCGTAGTCTTTTATATAGCTTTGCCCAAGTTCAAAAGTATCCAGAAATTGGTGGATCGCATCAATCTTGTAGCCCGCGAGAGCTTGACAGGGATAATGGTGGTAAGAGCGTTTAATAAACAACAATTTGAAGAGACTCGGTTCGACAAAGCCAACATCGATCTTACAAAAATATCCCTGTTTATCAATCGTGTT
Source organism: uncultured archaeon (assembly GCA_964409945.1). Taxonomy (GTDB): domain Archaea; phylum Asgardarchaeota; class Lokiarchaeia; order Sigyniarchaeales; family SOKP01; genus Loki-b32. The sequence continues at coordinate 69,237 of CAYPFJ010000004.1, forward strand.
ATGGTAATTATGATGCCCTTGATGATGATGATGATGAATGGACTCGCAATCGTGATTATATGGGTCGGATCGCACGAGATAGCTAATGCAAACCTGCAAGTCGGTGATATAATCGCCTTTATGCAATATGCCATCCAAGTGACTACTGCCTTCCTTATGTTGTCGATAATGTTCATTATTTTGCCACGTGCTTCCGTATCTATAAATCGTATTGCTGAAGTCTTAAAAACCGATATTCTAATCCAGGATCCCGAAAATCCAAAGCATTTTGACGAGTCATTTAGAGGAAAAATCGAATTCCGAAATGTTTCTTTCCGCTATACCGGAGCACCAGAAGATGTCTTGCACGATATTTCATTTACAGCTCACTCAGGGCAAGTCACGGCTTTTATTGGACCTACTGGCTCTGGTAAATCTACGCTTGTAAACTTGATCCCACGCCTTTATGAAGTCACCGCGGGAGCGATATTAATAGATAATATTGATGTACGTGAAGTGAACCAACAAGAATTACGTGACAAAATTGGTTATGTGCCGCAAAAGAACGCGTTGTTCTCTGGGACCATCGCGAGTAATCTCCTTTTTGCGGATGAAAACGCAAGTGAAGATGATCTTAAATCTGCTATAAAAATCGCCCAAGTGACCGAGTTCGTGACTGCCAAACCCGAAGGGATGGCTACCGAGATTGCTCAAGGCGGGATGAATGTGTCTGGAGGTCAAAAGCAGCGACTCTCAATAGCCAGAGCCTTAGTCAAGAAAGCTCCAATTAACATTTTAGATGACAGTTTTTCCAATTTGGACTTTAAAACCGATGTTGCTTTGCGCAAAGCCCTCCGAACATCCATATCAGCAAACACAATGCTTATAGTAACACAAAGAGTTTCCACCATCAAAAACGTAGACCAGATTATTGTTGTCAACGAGGGGAAGATTGTCGGGAAGGGGACACATACCGAGCTCATGGAAAATTGTGCTATATACAAAGATATAGCGATTTCACAACTTAACTTGGAGGAATTATTATGATGCAACGATCTGGAGGTCCAGTGAGAGGTCGTGGTCCAATGGGCGCCGCATTTAGTACTCGCGAAAAGGCGACCGACTTTCGTGGGACGATGGGCAAATTATTCCGTTATATGGGCAGATATAAAAAGCTAGTATTGTTGGTCTTCATATTTGCTGCGGCATCTACTATTGCAAACATTATCGGTCCAAAGATTCTCGGAACTGCCACTACCAGTCTGGTTAATGGCGTAATAGCCCAGATTAATGGCACAGGAGGGATTAATTTTGCCTATATTGGAGCAATTTTACTTGGGGTGCTAGCAATATACATTCTTTCGGCAGCTTTTGGTTTTATACAAGGCTGGATTATGGCAGGCGTTTCAACTAATATTGCCTACCGATTCCGTCGTGATATTGCAGAAAAGATTAACCGCTTGCCACTTAAATATTTTGATGGAACTACTCACGGGGAAGTACTCTCTCGCATTACAAACGATGTCGACACGATCAACCAATCATTAAGTCAAAGTCTCACGCAGGTCATTACATCGGTGGTAACGGTAATTGGTGTCTTGATTATGATGTTTACTATAAGTTGGATTATGACATTGATAGCACTTGCAATGCTTCCGCTGTCAATGATCCTAATGGGTGTAATTATCGGCCGGTCACAGAAGTACTTTAAACAACAACAAGATTATCTGGGGCATGTCAATGGCCACGTGGAAGAAATGTATGGTGGTCATATTGTGATAAAAGCATTCAGCGGGGAAGCAAAAAGCGTGGAGAAGTTCAGCCAGTTAAATAATAAATGGTATAAGGGTTCTTGGAAAGCAAATTTTTTTTCAGGAATGATGATACCAATTATGTTATTCATTAGCAACTTGGGATATGTAGCTGTCGCTATCCTCGGCGCGTGGTTGGCAATCCAGAACATAATCACTATAGGGGATATTCAAGCATTCATCCAGTATGTCCGCTCATTCACCCAACCCCTCAGTCAAATTGCTAATATTTCTAATGTCCTTCAGCAAACAGCCGCTGCCGCAGAACGGGTATTTAAATTTCTCGAGGAGGAAGAGGAAATCCTCGATGTACCTAACCCCGTGAGGTTAGAGCATGTCAAAGGATTAGTAGAATTCCAAAATGTACATTTTGGATATAATCCAGATAAAATTATCATCCATAACTTCTCTGCGATAGCCCAACCTGGTCAAAAGATTGCGATTGTAGGCCCAACGGGGGCAGGTAAAACCACCCTCGTCAAGTTACTTATGCGTTTCTATGATTTGAACAGCGGGGCAATTCTAGTAGATGGCCATGACACCCGAGATTTCACCCGTGAAGGCCTACGCAGCATGTTTGGAATGGTACTGCAAGATGCATGGCTTTATAATGATTCCATAATGAATAATATCCGCTATAGCCGTCAAGATGCAACCGACGAGGATATATACGTTGCTGCACGCACTGCATATGTTGACCCTTTCGTCAAAACGCTACCTGATGGATATCATATGGTGATCAATGAAGAAACAACAAATGTCTCCCAAGGTCAAATGCAATTACTGACTATCGCCCGCGCAATCCTTGCAAATCCCCCAATTCTCATCCTTGACGAGGCTACCAGTTCCGTTGACACCCACACGGAGATCTTGATCCAGAAAGCCATGGATGCCTTAATGCAAAATAGGACCAGTTTTGTCATTGCCCACCGCTTATCAACTATTCGCAATGCAGATTTGATCCTTGTAATACGGGATGGAGATATTGTGGAGCAAGGCACCCATAATGAGTTGCTAGCCCGTGGTGGTTACTATGCTGAATTATACAATAGCCAGTTTGAAAAGTTAAATAGTATTTAAGGGTATTTTTATACTTATTATTATTTTAGATTCTATGGTTTTCCAATGGTCAACTATGCTATCTATGTTTATCCCACTTTTAGTACGGATAATTCTTTTAATAATCTTTCTTAGTTTCGCGGTTTTATTGATATAAATTTCTCATAAAACATTATTTCATGAGAATAATCCTTCAAATACATTAATCAAGAATGGATTATTGCAGTAAGTGAGGAATCCCATGTATCTGGGGATACTTATGGTTTACATTGCCTTCATCTGTTTTTCTTTATCACTAATCGCCTTGGCTCTCTTTGTAATTATTTTCAGATCTTATAATCGATCAGTGAATTATGAAGAAAATGTCTTGGAACAATTATTTGGGAAAGATTATTTACAATATAAGCAAAAAGTACCTAAATGGATTCCAAAGCTATTTTGATTGCATAAGTAATTATTTTTATCTTTTTTATTTTGATAAAGTCTATATGGAGACTTCATTTTGAGTTGTTTCATTTGACATGGTTTTAAAGAAGCATTTTCGAAATTTAAATTGAATAAAAATATTTATATAATTATGTTGATTATTCTCATATAAGAATATATATTCTCAAATAAGAATATTAAAAAAATTGAAAATGAAGGAAGAAATAAGTCATAAACAATTTGTAATTCTCGGATTAATAGCAGAAGAACCTTGCCATGCATATAGTATTAATCAACGGATAGAGGAGAGAGGAATGAGAAATTGGACAGCAATAGGTAAATCTTCCATATATAGAATAATTCAAGAATTAGAGAAAATTAAATTAGTAAATTTCTTTGAAGAAGAAGTAGATAATCGGAAACGTAAAGTTTACATGATAACAGATTATGGGGCAAGAATTTTAAAGAAGAAGGTCTTTGACGTAATTAAAAGATTTATTGGTAAGAATGATGAGGATTTCTATGTAGCGTTTTCTATGCTTCCACTTCTTTCTAAAGAACAATTGATTGAGGCTTTTTCGTATTCAATAGTATCAATAAAAAAGCATAAAAATGAGTTAGAAGTAATGCTTAAGAGTAATTCTAATTATCCTATTAATGTTTCAGGGCTATTTATTCATCCTATAAAAATCCTGGAGACAGATATCCTATTTTTAGAATGGGTCTTAGAAGAAATCAAAGAAGGAGAAGGTAAGTATGACTCAAAAGTGGTTAATAAATAAATTCGTTCATAGGGTTGGAAGTCATTGTGAATCATCTTCAATGAGAGATCTTTTTGAATTTCATGGTTTTCCAATGTCAGAGCCTATGGCATTTGGATTAGATGCTACGATGGGTTTTGGTTTTTTTGATACAACAAATAGCATTTCATTTATACCAAAATCAGATATAGCTTTTTTCCTTGGAGGTAAACAAGCTACGATTGATTCAAATTCTTTAGCTTGTCGATTATTAGGGATAACTTTAAGAAAGCAATCATATACAAGTGCAGATAAAGCATGGGAAGAATCTAAAAAAATGTTGGATCAAAACAATCCCTTAATTCTAAAAGTTGATCTAGGATACTTACCTTATTTTGAACAAGAAGGAGAGATTCATTTTGGAGGCCATGCTATTACTCTAGCAGGGTATGATGAAGTAAAAGAAATTGCGTATATAGGCGATACAGAATATGAAGGATTTCAAGAAATTTCTATTGAAAAATTAAAGCAAGCTAGGATTTCTGAATATGGACCTAAATTCATGCACCCTAATAATGTACAATTTTCTATGATAAGAAGATCTGATGGAAAGTATCCACCTTTAGCAGCAGGAGTGAAAGTTGCAATTCAAAAAGTTGTAAATAATATGTTGCGACCATCAGTAAATAATAATGGTATTCAGGGATTGAAACAATTTGCTGCTTCAATTTCCTTATGGAAGGAGAAACTGCAAGGAGAAACAAAGGACCCTCAAGGAAAATCGATCTCGCGGGCGAGACTAATGTTTGGATTACTGAATGGTTATATTGAAGAATGGGGTACGGGAGGGTCTTGTTTCAGGAAATTATATCTTGAATTTCTTAATGAATTATTGACTCATCCACAACTTCGAGATGGTCCGAGAGCGTGGAGTGAATCGGACTTTAATATTTTAAAAGAAGTGATCCCTATTATGGATCAAGTGGTTTATGATTGGAACTTAGTAGCTATAACTTTGAAAAAAGCTGCAAATGAATATAAAAATGACTGTTTAGCATATATTAATTTACAGGATTTACGAAATATTGTTTTAAAGATTATAAAGCAAGAAGAATTGCTATTTAAAAATTTATCACGGATAAAAATCTGATCTTTTAAAGTGAAAGATATGAGTGATTGGAAATCTGTATTAAATAGAGATCCTTTAGAATGGTTATTAGAAGAAAATAATCCCTCGGTTAGATATTTTACTTTAGTTAATATTTTAGATAAAGATGAGAAGTCTGTTGAAGTAAAAGAAACTGAACTAAACATAATGAAAAGTGATATTGTAAATAAAATCCTTGATAACCAAAAAGAAGGAACATATTGGGTAAATCGCGAAAATTTTTATGTATCAACGAAGTATAAAGGAACTGTCTGGACTTTTATACTCTTAGCAGAACTTAATGTAGACGGTAATGATTATAGAATTAAACAAGCTTCTGAATTTATTCTAAAAAGCTCTCAAGATCATCGTAGTGGAGGTTTCTCTATCCATGGACATGAAGATAATGGTGGAGTCCATGAACAAGTTATTCCTTGCTTAACTGGAAATATGGTTTGGGCTTTAATTAGATTTGGATATCTACAAGACCCCAGAATCCAACATGGAATTGATTGGATTTTGCAATATCAAAGACTTGATGATGCAATAGAAAGTGCTCCTAAAGGTTGGCCTTATGAAAGGTATATAAATTGTTGGGGAAAACATACATGTCATATGGGTGTTGTAAAAAATTTAAAAGCATTAGTAGAAATTCCTCCAGATAAAAGATCAAATAAAATAAATGACTTTATTGATAAAGCTGCTGAATACATGCTTAATCATCATGTTTACAAACAAAGTCATAATTTAGATATTGTCGCGAAGCAAGAATGGACTCAATTCGGTTTTCCTTTAATGTGGAAAATCGATATTTTAGAAATTTTAGATATATTAACAAAATTAGGTTATAAGGATAATAGAATGAAAGAAGCTATTGATTTAGTTGTGTCTAAGCAAAATGATAATGGTCGTTGGATTCTAGAAAAAACTTTTAATGGACGAATGCTAGCAAATATCGAACAAAAGGGAAAGGAAAGTAAATGGATTACATTATTAGCTTTAAGAGTTTTAAAACGATTTTATAGTTGAAAAATAGGAGTGGAGAATAAATGAGTATAGATATTTTGAAAGAATTAAATCCAGAAAGAATGCGAGAAGTTTTTCTTAAATATACAAGGAAAGCCTTTGAAATGTTACCTAAGATGGAAAATGCATATATTTTAGATATTGGTTGTGGGTCTGGTATCGCAACAATCGAATTAGCTAAGCTTAGTGATGGAGAAATTATCGGAATCGATATTAATCAGGATGCTTTAGATAAATTTAAATTAAAAGTCGAAAATGAAGGACTCTCAAGTCGTATAAAAATATTCAATCGTTCTATATATAATACAGAATTCCCAGTAGAGAGTTTTAATTTTATTTGGGATGAAGGAGTATTACACCTCCTTAATAGCAAGAAGAGTTTAACAGAATGTAATCGAGTATTAAAAATAAATGGGTTTTTGATAGTAGGGGAAGCAATAAAATGGATTAAAAATAACTTGGAAATCTTTTCTAAATGTGGTTTTAATCTCGTAAAAAAGTTTTTATTACCAGAGGAATGTTGGTTGAGAGAATATTATATGCCAATGCAAAAAAAGATCAAGGAATTATGTCTTAAATTTAAAAAATCTACAGAGTTAGAAAAATTGAAACCATATGAAAGTGAAATTAACATGGTTAAAAAAAATCCTAAAGATTATGATTGTGCATTCTATATTTTTCAGAAAGTAAATTAGAAAAAGTGATGAGTTAGAATATGGATGAGATAAAAATTGTTGGTGCAAGAATCCATAATTTAAAAAATCTAAATGTTAATATCCCCAAGGGAAAAATAATTCTTATCACGGGAGTTTCAGGTTCAGGTAAATCGAGTTTAGCATTTGATATTATATTTGATGAAGGGATGAATCGATATCTTCAATCTATCGGCTTTCCGCCTAAGTTTGAAGATGAAAAGCCATTTGATTTAATCGAAGGGTTAAGTCCCACGGTAGCGGTGGAACAACGAACTACGCGTGTATTTAATCCACGCTCAACAGTTGGAACTAAAACAGGAATTTATAGTTTACTGAGAATGCTTTATGCTACTGAAGGTATATTAATATGTCCTATTTGTAAGGAACCCGTTAATGAAAATCTTGAATGTGAATTATGTGGAATGGTTATAGATAGAAAGCAAATCAAATATTTTTCTTTTAATGAACCCTCTGGTATGTGTTTATCTTGTAAAGGTAGAGGGTATACTATGAATATTACTGAGGATTTAATCGTTCAAGATTACAATAGAAATTTAATTCAAATAACAAAAGCGGGTTCAGCTGTCTTTGCTGATCAAATTAGGTTCGTTGAACAATTACCAAGGTTTTATGATTTTGACATCACAACACCATATAAAGACTTACCAGAAAAAGTAAAGCAAGTCTTTCTATATGGAAGCGGTAAAAAATTACCTTTTGAATGGGAATCAAAAACATTTACTGGAATTTTAGAAAGAAAATTTGAAGGAATCATTCCACATGTACAACGTGCTCTTACAGAGTCAAAAAGCACATATAGAACACAAAAAATTCATAAAAATTTTATGTCAAATAAAAAATGCGAACAATGTGATGGTTATCGAATAAATGAACAAGCCAGAGAGATTAAAATTTCATCTAAACATATTGGTGAGTTAGCTATGATGACTATTGATGAATTAATGGAATTTTTGGAAGGTTTAAATGAAATCCATGTAAGAAGTCCACAGGGTAAAGCAATGTTAGGTAGTTTATTAGAAGGCTTAAAACGCATGATGAATGTTGGTCTTTCATATTTGCATTTAAACCGTTCCTTACCTACATTAAGTGGTGGTGAACTTCAACGATTATCTCTTATGACACATTTAGATGCCGGTCTTAATTCTCTAATTTATATATTAGATGAACCTAGTATGAGTTTACATGAACTAGAAAAGGAATCTCTAATTAATGTATTAAATCAATTAAGAGACTTAGGAAACTCAGTCATAATTGTTGAGCATGATAAACGCTTCATTGCTATTGCTGATGAGATTATTGATATCGGCCCTAGAGCAGGTGTTAATGGAGGTGAAATAATATATCAAGGTTCTTTAGAAGGTATAAAAAGAGTTAATGAATCATATACGGGACAATTTCTTTCAGAGAAAATAGTACTACCTCAAAAAAAGTATAATACTCATCATCCTATCGATGATGATATTAAATATTTAACTTTAATGAACGCAAATACTAATAATCTAAAAGATATAAATGTTAAAATACCTTTAGGATTAATGGTGGGAATTGCAGGTGTGTCTGGTTCCGGTAAGAGCTCTCTTATCTTAGATACATTGGTTCTCTTATTAAAACCATATTTCAAGAGGGGTGCGAAGAAAGAGCAAAAAAAAAAGGATGAAAATGGTGTAGAAGAAGAACAAAATGATGAAGAGTTATTAGAATATTCTGGACACGTAGAAGGATGGGAAAATATCGATGACGTTGTAGTAGTTAATCAGAAACCAATATCACGGGTACGTACATCGACTCCTTGTTCATTTATAGGAATTTGGGATAAAATTCGTAACCTATTTGCTAATACAGCACAAGCTAAAAAGCGAAAGTTTTCTTCAGGACATTTTTCTTATAATTCTGACCGTGGTCGGTGCCCTGCCTGCAAAGGTCAAGGAGTACAAGATCTTCAAGTATCATTCCTAACAAGTTTTACAATTCCATGTAAGGAATGCAAAGGATTAAGGTATAAAACAGAAATACTTGAGGTGAAATATAAGGGTAAAAATATTGCCGAAGTGCTTGAATTAACTGTCAATGAAGCCGCAGAATTGTTTAAATCAGAACTAAACATCTCAAAAGTATTAAAGATATTGGATGAGATAGGAATGGGATATATTGAGCTTGGACAACCTGCCCCTACTTTAAGCGGAGGAGAAGCGCAACGAATAAAATTAGCAAAGGAGTTAGGGAAAGTAAGAAAAAGTAATTCATTATATATATTAGATGAACCAACAGTTGGATTGTCATTTTATGATGCCGTAAAGCTTATGGAATTACTTACTCGATTAGTACAAGAAGGGAATAGTATCATAATTATTGAACATGATCTAGAAATTCTCTCATTTTGCGATTATATTATCGAATTGGGTCCTGAAGGAGGTCCTAAAGGTGGAGAAGTCATTGCTATAGGATGTCCCGAAGAAATTAAAAAAAATGGAGAATCTAAAATTGGTCTATATTTGATCTAATCCAAATAAATAAACTTTATAACTCATATGATAATTCAAATCTGTGGAGCAAGTGAAAATAACCTAAAAGATATAGATGTAGATATAAATGATGGTTTAACTGTTGTAACTGGAGTTTCTGGTTCTGGTAAGACTTCACTAATCATTGATACCCTCTACAAGGAGGCTCGTCGTCGTTTCTTGGAGGTATTCTCCGTAAGTAAAGAAGAAATATATTTAAATCCCGCAAAAGTTCGATCAATTACTGGACTTGGTCCTACTATTGCTTTAAAGCAAAATTTATTAAATCGAAATCCAAATTCAATAGTAGGTTCGGCAGCAGGGATATTACCTCTATTAAGAATTCTTTTTGTTAGATACGGTGTGAGGAAATGTCATGTATGTGGAACTGAACTGTCTGTATTAAAAGAAGAGGAGATTATTAAACAATTAGAAAGTATTGCAAAAAAAGAATCTGTTAATATTTCAGCACTTTTAGTAAAAAATGTTAAAGGGAGCCATCACACGCTCCTTAAAATATTATCAAGCAAGTTTGATCAAAACTCAATAAAGATTAATGGCGTATTGTGGACTGGCCAACCTTTAGATTCCAAAAAGAATCATGATATCCAAATTTCTATTGCCCGAATTAATAAAAATACTAAGATTCATGAAATACGTAATATTTTTAAAAATGTTTGTGCTTTAGGAGCTAACTCATTAATTGTTGAAGGAAAAACAATTAATAGTCTTATATCTCAAGTGCCTGTATGTGCAAATTGCGGAACATGGTTTGATGAGCTAGAACCAACACATTTCAAGCGAAATTGTCCTCATTGTAAAGGAAAAGGATGTAAAGAATGTAATCAAACAGGCTATCATCCATTTGCTTTAAGAGTCACTTGGTCAGGATTTCTTTTTCCAGAATTTCTTAGTAAATCAATAGGTGAATTATTCGAATTATTTACTCATGAGAAATTAATGGCTTCAGATCGTTTAATACAAGAGATCTCCAGAAGGATATATGCGCTGAGTTCAGTAGGACTTAATTACTTGACTCTTGATCGTGTTTCTCCTACCCTTTCTAGAGGTGAATCTCAAAGAGTTCGATTAGCCATTACTTTACTAAGTGAATTAGAAGATATAACCCATATCCTTGATGAACCTACCATTGGTCAACATCCTGCTGATGTTGCAAAACTAATGCCTATACTTACAAAATTAGCTGGCCCTGTTATTTATATTGAGCACGATAAAAGAGCTTCAGCTGCTGCGGATTACGATGTTGATATTGGTCCAGGTGCTGGGAATGAAGGTGGTAATATAATATTCACTGGAACACCTACCGAACTTTGGAAGGTAGCAACTCCTACTGGTAAGTTTTTTAGCTCAAGAGAAAAAGTAAAAATCCCAAAGCATCGAACAAAACCTCAATTGTTTTTAATGATAGAGAATGCCAACATGCATAATTTAAAGAATATAAACGTTAAAATCCCATTGAACCGACTTTCGGTTATTACTGGTATATCTGGTTCAGGAAAGAGCACCCTAATAGAAGATGTATTATATTCTACACTAAAGGAAAAAAAACCCGTTGGTTGCGATGAAATTAAAGGCCCAAAAGTGAAACCTATAATGATAGATCAAGGACCTATAGGAAAAAATCCAAGATCAAATCCAGCAACATATACGGAAATTGCTGATATTATTAGAAAGTTATTTTCTAAAGTTACTAAATTTAAAGCTACCTACTATTCATTTAATACACCAGAAGGTCAATGTCCAACTTGCTATGGAATGGGTGCTCTCGAAATTAAAATGAAGTATTTACCTTCTAATTGGATAACATGTCCAGATTGTAATGGTCAAAGATTTTGTGAAGAGATTCTTAATGAAAAGGTAAAATTTGAAGAAAAAGAATATTCAATTGCAGAATTTTATGATTTGCCAATTTCAGAAGTTAAAAAGATTTTTGATAATGAAAAGAGATTATCTAATGTAGAACTTAATACTGTTAAGCGAATGTTAAAAGCTCTCTATGATATCGGTTTAGGATATATGTCTCTCGGTCAACCCTCTCCAACTTTATCTGGGGGTGAAGCTCAACGAGTTAAATTGTCAAAATATCTGGGGAAGAAGGATTTGAAAGACCATTTAATTATTTTAGATGAACCCTCCACAGGGTTACATCCACAAGATTTAGCAGGGCTATTAACGATTTTGGATGGATTGATTCGATCAGGGGCCACAGTAGTAATAGTAGAACATAATATCGATATTATAAGGGCTGCTGATTGGATAATAGATCTAGGCCCAGGTTCTGGACCTAATGGGGGAAATATATTATATCAAGGATCTCTAAATGATTTCATGAATATAAAAGAATCTCTTACAGCTTTAGCTCTTAAAGAAGAGGAAAAAATTCAGCCTTTAAGTGAAAAAGAAAAGAAAAAAAGAGAAAGTTCAGAAGAAATCATAATTCAAAACGCACATATTCATAATCTAAAAAATATAAGTGTCAAGATTCCAAAAAAGAAATTTACTATAGTTACAGGAGTGTCAGGATCAGGTAAATCCAGTTTAATTATGGATACACTTGAAACAGAAGCGAGACGTAGATATTTTGAAACTTTATCAATGTATGAAAGACAAAGTATTAAAGAAAGTACTGAAGCTCTAGTAGAAAATATTAAAGGTTTAGGTATTACAGCATCAATAATACCGGAAAAAATTATACATGGTTGGCTCTTTAATCTTCGAAATACAGTAGGAAGGATTACTGATATAATACTCCATCTAGCGAATATATTTTCATATATGGGAAAACAATCTTGTCCTAAATGTAATCAATGGATGGAAAGAAATGAAAAATGGTATTGCAAAACATGTAATATTTCAATAACTTTGGCTAAACCAAGACATTTTGTATCTACAAATTATTCTGCTGCTTGTCTTAAGTGCCATGGAATAGGGTCATTTCAAGTTCCTAATCCAAGTAAGTTAATAATTCACCCTGAAAAACCCATATGCAATGGCATGATGTATTCGCCAGGATTTTTCCCAAAAGGTTTTTTATGCAAACCATTTAATGGTGGTTATTATATAGTTCAAGCTCTTGCAACTCGTTATAGTTTTAATCCTTTTTCTACACCTTGGAATGAAATGTCAGAAGAAGCAAAAAAAGCATTTCTATTTGGAGATAAAGAACCTTTATATGTAGAATTTGAAAATAAAAAAGGACAAGTCTCTAGTAGAGTATTTGAATTCAAGGGCTTTTATGGGCAATGGTTAAGAGATTGGGACTTAGGAGGTACATATACAGACAAACAAGTATGTGATGAGTGTAATGGAATGAAATTACGTCCCCAATATCTAGCGATCTCTCTTTGTGGGTATAATATTCCTCAGATGTGCGAGATTCCCTTGAATGAACTCTATAAAATATTAATAAAAGTGAAGATTAAAGAGAATATACCCGATTTTGTAGCAAACAGTCTTAAGATCATTTTAGTTCGTTTGGAATTTCTAATCAAAACAGGATTAGGATACATTAATATAAATCGCGTTGCTGAAACTCTTTCCGCTGGAGAGGCACAAAGAGTACGATTAGCGGGGTTATTAGGGAGTGATTTAACATCATTAACTGTTCTACTTGATGAGCCATCTAGAGGATTACATCCTTCTGAACTAAAAACATTATTGGAAGTTTTAATGGAATTACGTGATAAAGGAAATACAATTATTACTATAGAACATGATCTTTTATTTATGGAAGCTGCCGATTATATTATCGATATGGGTCCTGGAGCTGGAATTCATGGAGGTGAGATCGTGGCTAAAGGATCTCCAGATGAAATTTTTAAATCTAATACTACTACAGGCCACTGGTTAAGTGGAAAAAAGAAATTTAATCTATCAAGAAAATTTAGAAACCCAAAGAAATGGTTAAAAATTTATGGAGCAAAAGAAAATAACCTAAAAGGAAATTTAGTAGAAATTCCTCATAATTTATTAATAGGAATATGCGGAGTTTCAGGTTCAGGAAAAAGCACATTATTAATTGACACATTGGGAAGGGCTTTGGTACCTATAAAACATACAACTTCAGTGGCTCGAGAACCTATTGAACCAGGGGAATATAAGAAAATTGAGGGTACTTTACCGAAAACCGTGATTATTGATCAAACTAAAAAAAAGATAGGTAGCTCTCTCAAATTTTTAAGTTTAGAAGATTTAATTATCCAAGTGTATGCAGAGACCGAAGATGCAAAACAATTAGGTTTAACCTATAAAGATTTAACAAAAAGATGCTCTGTTTGTAAGGGGCATGGTTATATTAAAATTGATATGAAATTTTTGCCTGATATTGTTGAAACTTGTGAAATCTGTAAAGGATCAGGTTATCAAGTTGAAGCCTGGCAAATATTTTTTAAAGGAGTTTCGTTACCTGATGTAAATAATTTAACAATTGAAGAAGCATATGAATTATTTAAGAATTTTGACTCAATAGCCACAAAATTAAATTATGCTAAAAAAGTAGGTTTAGGTTATTTGCAATTAAATCAACCCGCTTACACCCTATCTGGAGGTGAAGCTCAAAGGCTTAAAATAGTGAAGGAATTATCTAAAAAATCTAAAAAAAAAGCACTTTATATTTTAGATGAACCAACTATTGGTCAACACTTAGAAGATGTATCAAAATTGATAGATACACTACATCTTTTAGTAGATAATGGTCATACTGTTGTTATCATCGAACACCATCCTCATGTTTTAGCATCATGTGATTGGATTATAGAATTAGGTCCTGGAGCTGGTCCAGAAGGCGGTCGAATAATTGCCAAAGGTCCTCCTGAAGAAGTTGCTAAACTAAACACACCTACTGCCCCATATTTAAAAAAAGTATTGGAGGGAGGAAAGTGACTTGGATTCCACTTTTATTAACTGATCCATCCCCATGTTTACGATATTTAGTATTAACTGAACTCTTACATCTTTCTGAAGATGAAGAAGAAGTTCAAGAGTTATCAGAAATGCGAGAATTAGATCCACTTGTCAAAAATTTATTCACACTCCAAAAACCAAATGGAGCATGGGATTCTTTTGATATAAGTCGATTAACAACCAATGATAATCTTCAAATAACATCTATGGCCTTACAGAGACTTGGATATTTTGGATATAATTCTTCACATCCTGTTGTGCAGAGAGCAGCAGAATTCATATTTTCAAAACAGCTACAGGACGGTTCTTGGCCGATGCCAGGTAAAAAAGATCTTACTGATGAGGAAATCGGATATCAGATGATGCCTCTTCAGACAGCAATACCACTCTTAGGATTAGTTATGTGTGGGTATTCAATTGATAATAGGGCTGAAAAAGCATTTGAATGGTTAATAGAACAACGTTTGGAAGATGGTGCGTGGCCTGTTGGTATATCTGCGGGTAATTATGGAGGGATTGCTGGATATCGCCGTCTTGCTCATTCAAGATGGGGGTGTCGATCAAATACGACAGTAGTTCTTAGCTGTCTCGCTTATCACCCTAAACGTAGTCAAAGTGATGAAGCTAAACGAGCTCTAGATCTAATACTTGGAACAACCTCTAAATTAAGAACTAGTCTAGGTTTTATAATTGCTCGTCTTATAGGTTTAGAAAAATCTTTTGGACGAATCACATTTATGGCTAAATTTGATATTGCTCATATATTAAATCTCTGTTGGAGAGTAGGGGTGAGTAAGCATGACGAGCGGATTTCTGATTTTATTGAGTTTATAAAATCTGAGCAAGGCGAATTTGGATTATGGGATTATACTGCACATCTAAAAGCTACACGTTGGTTAACTTTTGATTTATTACGATCTCTTTCACATTTAGAAGAGAACATAGATTGGGTTTCTACTGAACCTCGGACGCCATTTCAAGCTTATCCTAAGAAAATGAAAAGATACTAGCAAACATTTTTAATGAATTTAAATCTTAGTAAAAGAAAAAAGAATTATAATTTTTTATGACATAACCACCAATCAAGGCATTCATAATCTTTCCCTGCATTAGCTAGTCTTTCCTTTGCAGTCTTTACATCTTTTGCAGGAGGAATAATTACGTGATCACCAAATAATTCATTATTGGGCCAATTCGCGGGCATTGCAACTTTTTCTTTGTCAGCTGTTTGTAATGCTTTCACACATCTTAAAATTTCGTCCATATTACGTCCAATTTCTTGTGGATAATAAAGAATAATTCTAATTATTCCTTGAGCATCCACGATAAACACGGCTCTTACTGTATTAGCACCTTTACCTGGATGAACCATTCCCAACTTAGTAGCAACTACTCCATGATCAGCAATTATAGGAAATGGTATCTCTGTATCTAGATTTTCTTTAATCCATTCTATCCATTTAATATGTGAAAACACTTGATCAATTGATAGTCCAATCAATCTTGTATTCATTGCTTGAAATTTATCATTTCTCTTCGCAAACGCATGGAATTCAGTTGTACAAACAGGTGTAAAATCTGCTGGATGACTAAATAAAACAAACCACCACTTTCCTCCTTCATTAGCATCACCGGGTAGCTTCATCATTCCATGAGTTGTTATTACCTCCATTTCAGGAAATTTATCTCCTATTAATGGTATTCCAATTTGACTCATAGTTTAGATCACCACTTAGAAATATTCATGAATGTTTTTTAAAATATTACTTTTAAAATATAAATCAAAAAAATTGAAATGTTGTCATTTAAAATAGATTTTAAGTTTTATCAATAGATTTGTTTTAATTCCTATTAACTTACTTAAACAAAAAAAGAAAGAAAGCGTAAAGATTTAAAAATTTCTTTAAATAATTCATCTATTCAAATTTATATTATGAATTATAAAAAATAAAAAGGTAAAAATATGAAAACATCACTTCATCATGCACATCTTTTTGCTTCTAATCTTGATGAGAGTATCAAGTTTTATCGGGATATGTTTGGAGCTAAAGTTTTATTTGATTTAAAAATGGCAGGAGCTCGAAATGTAATGATTTCAATTGGATCATCGAAAATTAACTTTTATGATCAACCACCTAAGGACCAAGGACGTGGAGCCATTCACCATTTAGGTATTGAAACTGACGATTTAGAGGCTTTAATAACGCACATGAAAAATAAAGGGTTTCAATTTATTAAAAAACTAAACAGTTTTGGTCCTTTGAAGTATGTAATGGCAGCTGCTCCCGACAATGTGCTCCTAGAGCTTTTTGAAGTAGTAAAAGATAAAGTATCAGAAGATCAATATAAACAAATCTCATCATTGAATTGTTTGTAAATAGGATTAAAAACTTCTTCTCTATTTTTTATCATTTCAAATTCTTTTCATTTTTTCAATATTTATCTTTTTCGGTAAATTTTCTTATTATTTTTGAATATAATAAAAAAGTAAAGGAAGAAGTTATTATCAGAGCTGCATTAAAACTTTCCTCTGAAAAAATGAGAGAACAAATACAACCTGATCTTGCTATAAAAGAATCTACAAATCCTGATTTAGGAGACATTAAAGTTAAGGATATAAAACTTCAAGATCATTTAGATGTGACAATATATTTCAAATTTAAAGGAGGAACCGAAACGGGAAATAATGTTGGATTAGATTAGATTGTAGCGGGTAGGCATGTAGCTGTTCCTATTAATAATAAAATCTATATGGTTTGGGGTTCTGAAGAACAATTTCCAATTTTATTGAGTATTATCTTAAAACTCTAAAGGTTTTTTTTATGTTTTTCACAATTCTTTTTTATTATAGAAATTTATTATAACCCTTGTTTTAATAAAAAATAAAAAGTAGAAATAAACATGGAAGAATGGCTAAATTCAAAGGGAGAAATTATACTTAGAGAGTTTGGCATAAATTGTGGACAAAAAATCTTAGATTTTGGATGCGGAACAGGGGTATATTCAGTAATTGCTTCAAGAATTGTAGGTAATACTGGTAAAATTTATGCTCTTGATTATGATGAAGATCCTTTAGAGGAATTGTCTGAAAAAATTAAAACTCAAGAGATTAATAATATTGAAATCATAAAAACTTCGAAAAAAATATTGATTCCATTAAAATCCAATTCTCTAGACGTAGTATTAATGTATGATGTATATCACTTGCTTGATAAGAACGATCAAATTAAATTATTGGACGAAATATATCGAGTTTTAAAGAGTAATTATGGGATTCTGTCATATTTTGCTACTCATATAGGTTCTTATGGAATTCAATTAAATAAAGTCCAAGAACAAATAAAAAGCGCTGGTTTTGAATTTAAAGCACAATTTAGACGACCAATGTTACATTGGAGTTGGATTGAAGAAGGCATTATTTTTAATTATAAAAAAATAGAATAAAAAAAAATTTATTTTCTCGCAGTAAAAATTCCGAAACCTGTGATGTTCTCATATATTATATTCTTAAATTTATTTTCCTTGAGTAATTTCTCCCAGTAATCTTTATGCTTAAAAACAAAGCAGCACAAGCCACTAAATGCTATTAATTGCCATGATGTTCGGTTCCATTCACTCAAGTAAAGATATCCACCAGGTTTTAAAACTCGATAAAGCTCTTGCATTGCTTTAACTTGACCGATTGGGTTATGTATTTCATGAAGTACTGAAGAAACATTAACAATATCGAAACTATTTTTCTCAAAAGGAATATTTATAGCAGAACCATATTGAAACGTAGTTTTTTCTTCTACTTTTTCAACTATAGCATTATTTTGTACAGTATCTAAATCGTTTCCTGAAATTGCTAATTTCGAATAAATATCAATTCCAAATAAATGTCCTCCTTTCTTCAATATTTTAGCAATTTTTATAGCAGTTCTACCTGTTCCACACCCTACATCTAATACTTGAGGATTTTCAATTTCATCTAATGCTTTCATTCTAGCAATTAAATCTATTTTTGGCATTTTTCGTAATAAAATTAGATTCAGCATTATCATTCCAATACCTGGCCATAAAAATACCATAATAACAGTTATTCCTGAAATTATTAGAATTATTTGCACTATACCGTTTATTAAAAATCCGTAAATAAAAACAGATAAACCTATTAATCCTATAATATTGAATCCAATAATTAGATCCTTCACATACCATCCATATTTAGGTTTATCTTCCATCCTTGTTTCCACCTAGATTTTAATAAAATTATATTGTTTATCCTTCTTTTCAGCCAATTTAAAGAGCCCTTTGGAAGTGATGAAATCTATTATCTCATCTTCATTCATATGATGATCATCAAAGGAAAGTATTGAATTCGGTTTTAAAACTCGATGAAATTCTTTTAATATATCATTTTTATGAGGGATGTCATGAAATACATCAAAACACATTACCTTATCAATGCATTTATCATCTAATCCAGTAGCGCAATCTGTTTGAATTGTTTCAACATTATGATAGCCTATTTTTTCTGCTTTTTTTCTAACTTTTTCCAATGCTAATGGATGAATATCTGCAGCAATAATTTTCCCATTTGGTCCTACTTTCTCAACAGCAGCTATTGTATAACTTCCTGATCCACACCCATAATCTAAAACTATTTCTCCATGTTTAATACTAGCTTTTCTAATTTTTTCTATAGGGGGGTGAAATTTATCACGAATTTTAAAGAAAAATGACATACACCTAAAATCGATATTTGATTGTTTTTTATTCATCATCATTTAAATCACCTCTATTATTTTCCTGAATTTCCCCAAGATCTCCTCCAAATGCCTGAAACAGCTTGATAGCAAAATTTTTCAATTTTGTTGCTTTCGTAAAGGCAATTCCTTTTTTAATATCTCCAAATACCAAGAGTAAATCTCCAGAGTTTATTTTGAAGATTTCTCGAGCTTCTTGTGGAATAACAATCTGTCCTCGCTCACCAACTTTAGCAGTACCAAAATAGTGTTCATGTTTTTCTAGCTTTTCAATATCGATATCTACACTTTTAGCTAAACCTAATCCCTTATTTAATTCTCCAGCAATATATACATCATCTTTAGCTTCGATTCTAAAAACTTCTCTAGCTTTAAGGGGAATAACAATTTGACCTCGTTCACCAACCTTTACTGAGCCAAAGAAGTATTTTCCTTTTTTACCAGGAAATTCAGTTATTTTAATCACCTTTTAAAATTCATATTGATATGATCATATTGATATGATCATATTAATATGATCATACGAATCATACTATTTAAATGTATTGATCAAAAGAAAATAATTCATAATTTTGAATTCTATTGGTATATGATTATCGAATATACTACAAAATAGATTAAAGAATGATTCTATTGAGATTAGAATTCTTTAGAATTGATGAATAAGCTGATATTTATTTTAAGTTTATGATTAATTTCTCCATACTTAAGTTCCAAACTTTTTCTGGAGCTCTTTTTTGTTCACTAGGTTTGTATTCTTCCAATATTATGATTCCAACTGATTCTAATTCTCTCAAATGATAATATAATGTAGGTTTTTTCAACTTTTTTTTGATAATATGATTGCATTCTCCTTTGCAATACTTCATTTCCTCTGTTACTTTTTCTCTTAACTCAGTTAAATGATTAAAAATCTCATCAGAAGATTTTGGACCATCTCTTAAATATTCAATTATTTTCCATCGAATTCCACAGTGTAATGCACGTACATAATCTTCTATTTCAGAGAGTTCAATTTCTTTCATAAGATCCCAATTTTCTAATCTTTATGACTATATAATAAAATAAGAAATATTTAAATATAAATTTTGATTGGTTAAATTTAATACTTAACTAAATAAAACATAAATTAAATTATTAAACCTGATATAATAAAACAATAATGGTGAAAAATGAAAATAAAAGAAAAAGAGTCTGATTGTACACATCCAGAAATTAAGAAAAATCATCCAAACGGTTGTTCTTTAAATCAAGTTATTAAGTGTCATGGTGATCAACCACTTTCAGAGCTTTTCAAACATATAAAGCTTTTAGATAAGGATGAGTAACTCTAATTAATCTCTTAATTATTTTTCATTTTATTTCTAAAGGTGATAATTATGAACGCAATAACAGTAAATAACTTATCAAAATATTTTAAAATATCTAAACAAGGAAAAAAGAGCAGGAAGAGTAAGGAAATTCAAAAGAGTAAAGATAAAACTGTTCGAGCCATAGACAATATTAGTTTTGTAGTAAAAGAAAGAGAAATTTTTGGTTTTTTAGGACCAAATGGGGCAGGGAAAACCACTACTATTAGATCGTTAACAGGTGTATTAAACCCTACTAAAGGAAGAATTAAGATATTTGGAGAAGATATATGGAAACATCCAATACCAATAAAACAAGTAATCGGTAATGTTCCCGAGATGGCAAATGTATATATGGATCTCACTGCCCTTCAAAATCTAACATTCGTTGGAGAGTTATATGGAATTCATAAAAAGGAAAATCTAAATCGTGCCGAAATTTTACTTAAGAAGTTTGAACTGTTTGAAAAGCGTCATTTCAAAGCAAAAAAATATTCCAAAGGAATGAAGCAAAGATTATTATTATGCATGGCGTTAATGAATAATCCAAAATTATTATTTCTAGATGAGCCTGTAAGTGGATTAGATATTCAATCTGCTCGTGTAATCAAGCAATTAATCAAAGATTATAACAAAAGAGGAATGACTGTTTTTTTAACGACACATGATATGGGTGTTGCTAATGAGCTCTGTGATAGAATAGCCATAATTAATAACGGGCACATTATTAAGTTGGATACCCCCGATAATTTAAAAAAATTAACTCAGGACTATCTCGCAATTGATTGTTATTACGAGAATGCACAACAAATAAAAGGGATTAAAAATCTAAAGACCGTTAAAGAAGTGCAAGAAATAAAAGATGGTTATCATATTATTGTGGAAGATGTGAATGATGCATTATATGAAATAATTAATCATGCTAAATCGAATAACCTAAAAATAACTCAATTAAATACTCACCAGCCAACTTTAGAAGATGCATTTCTCAAAATTATTGAAGGAGGTGGAAAAGATTAACGAAAAACCTTTTATATTAGAACAATCTAAAATTAAAAAAATAATTACTCAAATAAGAAGATCTTTTGCTATTGCAAAGAAAGATTTCAGAATTTATTATAATAAAGGCCCGGTCGTAATTCAAGGAATATTATTTCCAGTTATTCTTTTTTTTGCTTTTACAATTGGGCGAAATATTGAGCCAATTTATATGATTTCTGGATTAATGGCCATGGTTTTATTTTTAACATCTACATCCATCGGACCTGTTGTATTTCCATGGGAAACGAGACAGCAAACTCTTGAAAGATTAATAACATGTCCCATCTCAATCAAAACTGTTTTACTAGGCAGTGTTTGGGGCTCTTCGATTTTTGGAATGTTATTTTCTTTGGTTCCTCTTGTATTAGGAATAATCTTCTTATCTATCCAAGTTTCCATAGACTTATTAATCGTCATTATCGGTATAATTGTTGCAGCTTTTTCTTTTTCGAGTTTTAGTTTGATATTATCAGTGCCTCCAACCGATATGCCAGCAAATACAATGATTTTAACAATTCTAATTAAATTTCCATTAATATTTATCAGTCCACTTTTTATGCCAATAAGTTCGACTCCACTAGCTGTTATATCTCCATTAACTTATTTTATTGATATAATTAACACAGGATTAGGAGGAAATAGTTCATTCGGTACTTTTGGATTATTAATCGATTTTATAGTTTTATTGCTACTTGGATTTATTTTTTTATTCCTATCATTCTTTCTACATGGAAAGACTCTACAAAAAAGATTTCGAGGATAGACTAAAAAAATTAAATCTTAAGTTTTTTTTATTTTTGAATGATATAATTTTTAATTAAATGATAATTTTTCAGCTATTATTCAAAGATCTTTATTTCAGGATGTTTTTTTGCTTCTTTAAATATTGGCCCTTTTGCGATAAATCCGATAGCTAAATGGCTACATCTTCCAGAAAGCAAATTATCGGTTTTATTAATTCCAAAAACCTGTAAAGTTTTTTCTGGTAGATTTATACTCCTATCTTTTTGGATTGCTAACCAACAGTACTTTTTATTTTTAAATTCGATAATCTCTCCCTCAGGTATCTTATAATTGGCTAGTGAAGTATGTTTGTCTGTTAAATCTTTCATGATGGAATTTTTTAAAATCCTCACAGAACTTAATCCAAATCCACCTGAAGTTTTACTACCTGAAAATAAGATAACATATTTCTCCAGTTTTAAATTATACTCCTCAAAAGCTTCGGGAGGAATTTTAACTTTACCTTGATTTCCTACTCTTGACCATCCAAATAAGTACTTTCCTCCCTTTACAATTTGTGGCAATAATTCTGCCCTTTTTTTTATATATTAAATTTTATTATAAATTAATATATCAAAAAGATCAGCTTTTAATTCATATTTTTCTTTTAGATTTGATTGGTCTAATATTTCCGTTAATTCTTCAGGTGTGTATCCCGCATTTATCGAAGTTTTCCAACCAATTCTCATAAATTTAGGGATAAACCATTTCATTGTATGAAAAATTACTTTTGCTCCTAATCCTATATCTCGTCGACCATCAGAAATACAAAAAATACCATCTGGTTTCAGAACTCTAAAAATCTCATTGAATACATTTATAGGATTTTCCCAATGATGAAGGGTACCATTTCCAAAAACAACATCGAATGTGTTATCTAGAAATTTATACATATTTTCAGCATTTCCGTGAATATAAGAAATTCGATCATCAATACCTTCCTTTCTTATGTTTTTATTAGCTACACGCATCATATCTTTAGAAAGTTCAATTCCAATTATTGTTAGCGAAGGATCTTGTTTTGCCATCATAATTCCAATCCATCCTGGTCCTGGTCCGATCTCTAAAATTTTTGAGTTTTCTTTAATATCAAGTTTTTTAAATATAAAATTTATCAAACGCCGATATTCTCCTTCCATTTTTCTGCATGCTTCACTATATTCTTCTGTTGTGAAGTCAATCTGATCTAATATTGCTTCACCCTCAGAGATTCTTTCGCATACTTTTTTACTTTTACTCACAATTATCATCTCATTTCAATTTTTAAATTATCTAAATAAACAAAAATAAGAATTCTATTTAAATAAATTCTTATTGTCGTCCTATCTCGACAACATATTTATATAATAAAAAATGTTAATTAATTATTATATAATTTATGAAAAAGTATGAAAGATAAGGAAAAAGAAATATATAGCCAAGATTTACAAGATTTTGGTTTAACTGCTGAGGAAGCTATAGTCTATTTAGCACTAGTTGAAAGGGGGCATAATGGTGATATGGTAGGAAGATTAAAATATAATCTTCAAATTGCACGTACAACATTATATGGAATATTAGAAAAACTAAGTGATAAAGGTTGGATTGAGATTTTAGAAATAAGGAAACAACCTCGAAGGATGAAATTTATAGCTAAACCCCCCTTGGAAATTTTTAATGAAATAGTAGATAATTTGGAAGTAAAGATTGAGAAATTAAAACAAAAGAGGTTGTATATTGGAGATACTCTAGATAAACTATATCAAGAGAAAAAAGAGTTAAATATTGATACTATTCATCCTGGTTCTCAAAAATACATAGAACCTCTTATTTCAAAGAGGTGGAAAGTTAAATCAGAAGTTATTGAACATTCAGAATCTTTAGGTCGAATAGTATATGATTATGAACTGATAGGTCATAAAGGAACATTTACACAGGAATGTGGTCTTATCATTTTCGAGTATAATTATAAAAGAAATATAGAGAATGATAATAATTTAATTCAAGCTAATTTGAATTTGCTCTTGAGTAAAACTGAATATGAGATTAAAAATAGTGAAATTCCCAACTTTGAAGATGTGAAACTTGAAGAAACTAAATTTAATGGTTTTTTAGGAGCATTAGTTTATATTAAATTTAAAGAAGGTTCAATGGTTAGAAATTTAACTAAAGAAGAATGGGTTTTAATCGGAAAAGAAGCAGCAATTCCAATCAAAAATAAGATATTTTTAATTCATGGAGAGGATAAAAACTTTCAAATTTTAAAAGAAGTCATTATTAATGCTGAAAAATTTCATCATTTAGTATAATATCAATAATTTAGATAAATTAGTACTTTAATTCAACCCAATTTTCTATTTCAAGATAAATTTTTTTCAAATTATTTATTTGTTCTTCATTTGCATTCCAATAACCTCTGTTATTAGCTTGAAGCATATTTTTTATTATGTCCATCATTGCAAACCTATTATTATCCTTTAAACGTTCCCTCAATTCTTCGTTTTCTATATATTGATTATATGCTTTATCCCAAATCCAGTTATCTACTTCATGAGTTGTAGCAGATAAGCCAAGAAAGTTTTCTACTCTTTCAGCTATTTTTTGACCGCCATGATACTTATGCTTTAATAACCCATTAATCCATTTAGGATTCAAAGAACGCGTTATTGCGCCTTCTTTAATGCTTTCCTTTAAAGTATTTACTTTAATTTCTTTACTAGAAGAATCTGCTATATAAACATTTGCATCCTTTCCATTAATTTGTTTGTATGTACGAGCTAATCCTCCAGTAAACTCATAGTAGTGATCTAAGTCTGTTATTTGATATTCACTCGAATCTCTTATTTGACTCATTAATTTAATTTCATTAATATTTAATCTAAAATTCTTTTCTAATTGTCTTACTTTTTGGTTCTTCATATATGCAAAACTCATATTTTTAAGGTAATCTTCTGCCAATTCTGTTTCATCATCCCACTTTCCAGCTGCTATTATCTCTGTTAAATTTGTATTATATTTTCCTGGATGTGGACCAAATACACGTGCTTCGACATTCTCTACTCCTTTCTGCTTCAATGTAACCATCGATTTTTTCACATAATTATTTTCAACATCTTCATCTAGCTCTGCTACTAATTCAATTGCTTTATTAATTAATTCTAGATGATAAGGGAATGTATCTCGAAAGATACCACAAATTGTAATAATCACATTGATTCTCGGATGATTCATTTCTTCTAAGGGTATGATTTCTAATTCAGTGGTCCAAATGGATTTATTTTTAACGGATTTAACTCCTAAATAATTAAAAATTTGCCCAATAGTTTCTCCCCCAGTTTTCATAGTTTCAAAGGCCCAAAGTACTACACTAACAGTTTCGGGCCACTCATTATTATTAGTTTTGTAATTTTGAATTAATTTTTCTGCTATTTCATTTCCTCGTTTTATTGCAGTAGAATTAGGTATTAGTCGTGGATCAAAACCATATGAATTTTTTCCAGTTGGATAAATATGAGGAGAACGGATTGGATCCCCTCCTAATCCGGGCTCAATATATCCTCCTTCCAGAGCATGGATAATATTGTCTAATTCAAGAGAATTCTCAATTCTGTTCTTTAAAGACAATATCCATTTTATTGTTAATTGATTCATTTCTTCACTTATACTATATTCAGATACTAACCTTTGATTAATATCTTCAAAAGACAATTGATTTGCATTACTCTCAAAAAAAGTGTCTAAGTAATTTTTAACCTTTTTTACATCAATTTTTTCTTTGTTCTTAAAATATGAAAGAAATTCTTCGATATAATCCGGTTTTTCAGTTGAGTGTAATAAAATCATTCGAATTAGATCAAATTTTTGTTGAGAAGAATAAGATTTTCCTAATGTATGAAGCCCCATGGGAATTACAGAAGCTTTATATCTATATAATTTATCTTCCAATTCTGCTATATGTTCGTAGTCAATATTCATATTTTTTGCTAAATCTTTAATTTCTTTTTCGAGATCATCGATTCTGTTGTTCTTTTGGTTTTTAAGACTAAAAGAAAGGTTTGTATTTTGATATTCAGATATTATTAGCTCTAACTGAGCAAATTCTTGATACAATCCCGCGTTTTTGAATGAAGGTCCAGCATGATTAATAATAATCGCATTACTTCTTCTTTTAGCGATAGCTGATTCACTAGTATTTGTAATATGATAATAGTAAATATTTGGTATACTACCAATTAAGTTTAAATTAAAATCATAAATCCAACCAGCACATTCCTTACCTGGAAGAAATTCTTCAGTCCCATGAGTTCCAACATGAATTATAGCATCTATATTTAAACTATTTTCTAAATAACGATAAAAAGCGAAATATTGATGATGAGGGGGTAAATTCTTATTATGATATTCATTAGGATCTCCAGATACTTTACTTCTGGAGGGTTGTAGACAAATATATATATTACCAAATTGAATAATGGGTAATTTGAGATGTGAATTGTCTACCATAATCTTACCAGGTGGAGGTCCCCAATATTCAATAATTTCATCTTGGAGATGTGAAGGGAGATTTTTAAAAAATTTAATATAGTCTTGTACAGAGATTTTATGTCCTTTATATTTTTGGATATTCATATACTTTGGTGTATTTACAGCACCAAAATCAATAAACAAATCCATTAAATTCTTGTTTTCAGGGATTTTTTCTGTATTGTATCCTTCTTTAATCAGTTTTTCTATTAAATTCTTGACTGACTCAGACACATCTAAATATGCAGCATTACCTATTTTATCTTCCCCAGGAGGATAGTTATAAATAATAATTGCTAATTTTTTCTCAGAATTTTCTTTTATTCTCAAATATAACCATTTTTTAACCCTTTGAGCATAGAATTTAACATTTTCAATTATTGGTTGTACTTCTAAAATATTGGATTTTAAATCATCAGAATATCCTAAATTTTTAAGACTGCCAACAGTAATCATTTCTATTCTTCCATCTAATTCGGGCATTACAATTGCAATCACTTGGTTAATGGGGTTAATTCCTTCATTTGATTTAGTATATTCCTCAAAAGGCATATCATATTGTATAATTGGATTAAATTGTGGGATATCTAATTTTTTAAATAAATCCCTTGTTATAGAGGTATCTCCACCAAAAGGACCCCCATTTAACTGAAAATATTGAAGATTAATAACAGCGCTTATTAATTTTACTTCATCTTTAAAAAATAGTTTTTTATAAGCTTCTACATTTGTTAAAACATCAGAAAAAACAGGAAGAATATTAAATTCTGAGAAATTTTTCATAAATTCTTTTACTATTGGTAAAGATTGTTCAAAATATAATCCTCCATAAAAAAATATTCCTATAGTTTGTTTATTATGGTCTATTGGCTTTTTTCTAAAATAATCTTCAGTATTATTAAAATATTCATTCATTTGAGGATCATAAATGCCAAAAGAGGGAATCTTTTTTGGTTTGGGAACCTTAATATTCTTATATCCTAAATAGTGCTTTAAAAGAAACAGGAGCATGTTTTTATGATTCTCAGCGATACCTCCCAATCCATGTACCCAGTAATCCATCATTATGACCCAATAGCGCGCATGTCTTAGTGCTTTAAAAGGGAACACTTTTCCTAAAAATTTCAAAAACTCAGTCATTCTTTGTCCAAATCTTACTGCTTTCGTTAAATCTGGTATTTCATCGATACTATACTCCCTATTTTGAGGAGCGGGTATTTTTCGGGCTTGAAAGGGCCCCATTTTTGTTAAGCCTCTTATTTCGCTATTCCCTCCCACTAATGCGATTATTTCTTTGGTATCAAATAATTCTGGTTGACTTTTTTCCATTTCTTCATAAGATTTTACCAATAGTTCAACTGTAGGAGAATTTCCTCGGATATCAATCAACATAACTTTAGATTGATAAATAACTTCTTGAACTTCCTCTTTTGATATTTTTCCTGAGTCCAAATCATTAAGAAAATAGATTTTAAAATCGAATAACCTTCCAAATTGACTATAAATCTCGTGAATCCCTTCAGTTAACCATTTCAAAAAAACAGAAGCTGTAATTAATGTTATTTTAGGCGTATCTCTCGTATTGTCTATATTTTGATTCATAATCAATATTCACAATTAGATATTTTCAAATAATCCTTCCATTCCCAGAATTTCATTTACATTTTCTTTATTCATGGTATCAATATGATAATATTTCGCATTTGCTGATTCAGATAATTTTTTATTAATTTCCAATTTGACATCCGATCCTTCTGTATCAATAATAATCATATCAATTTGATTTTTAGAAATTTCTTTACCAGTTTTTAATAAATCGTCAATAGCATCCTTATAAAATACATTTCCTCTGGCATCAGAAATAAGAATGATCAAGGGTATATATCCTGTTTTCTTTCTTTTCTCTTCAAGAGCAATATCTAATGCTTTTACTAACCCTTTAATTAGTGGTGTTGTACCTCCTGTAGGTATTTCTTTTAATAATTTATATGCTAAATCAATACTTCGAGTGGGAGGTAAAATAACTTCTGCATCGTCTCCACGAAAAACAACTAATGAGACTTTATCGCGATATACATAATTAGATTGAAGGATAGAAAATATCACTCCTTTAACGGTTATCATTCTTTCATTTGCTCCCATCGATCCTGAAGCGTCAACACAGAAAATAAATAAATTGCTTGATTTTCCAATTCTTTTCTTAATATATATATGTTCATTTTTAATCTCTAATTTTGCTCCATTTTTAAAAGCATTTTTATTTTCAGGTTCTAAAGCGGCTTTATTAATAGTTTCAAGAATAGCAATATCCGAAGACGATCTAAAATTAAAATCTTTGGGTTTTTGACCACCAATATATTTCCCCTTCTTATCACGAGTAGGGTGTAATATTCTTTGACCAGAGGTGTTCATATCTGTTACAATTCTTTTTTTTTCTAATAGTCCATCTGTAGATATCTTAGTATCTATGCCGAAAATTTCCTCTTTTAGATTTATAATTTCTTTATTATTTCGATGTTCAGGATTATTTATATTCAATTTCTGTGCTTCTTCCTTATCTTGTTCTTCAAACATCTTTTCGATATCATCTTCATCTATTGCTTGTTCTTCAAATGGAAGTTTTCTTAAACGATGTGCTAATGCCAATCTTGCTGCTATTTTTATATCTTCATCTAAAACGTTGATTCTTCCATGAAAAGCAGCAATAGTTTTTGCTGTTATATTTATAGTAATATCTGCACGGTGACTATCAATTTCCAGTTTAATAGATAATCTCGCAATGTTTTCTAATTGTTCATCTGAAATATTAACTTTATTAAGAATTTCACGAGCCTTAACAATCTTCTCTCTTAATAATTTTTGTTTAGTTTCGAACTTATCGTGAAATTTATGAGGATCAATATGATAGTCTTCAACGTATTTTATTATTTTAACTCGCTTATTGATATTTAAAATAGGTTTTGCCTCCACACTTAATCCAAATCGATCTAAAAGTTGAGGTCTCAGATTTCCTTCCTCAGGATTCATCGTTCCTACCAAGATAAAATTAGAAGGGTGATGAATACTAATACCTTCTCGTTCAATATTATTAATTCCCATTGCCGCACTATCCAATAATACATCTGCTACATTATCAGCAAGTAGATTTACTTCATCTATATAAAGAATATTTCTATTTGCTTCTGCTAAAATTCCCGGTTCTAAAGCTTTCAATCCTTGTTCCAGTGCTTTTTTAATATCAATTGTCCCTACTACTCTATCTTCAGTGGCATTTATAGGTAGATTAATAACGCGCATTTTACGAAATTCTATATCAGTATTCTTCAACTTTTTGTCAATTATTTTATGTTGGCATTCATGACATGATTCTTTTAGAACATATGGATTACAATTAAATGGACAATCTTTAATAATCTCAATTTCAGGAAGTAAATCTGCTAAAGCTCTTACAGCGGTTGATTTTGCAGTTCCTTTTGTCCCTTTTATTAAGAGTCCACCAATTTTTGGATTTATTGCGTTTAGAATAAGCGCAAGTTTCATAAGATCTTGTCCTACAATAGCAGTAAAAGGATAAGTTTTAAAATGAGTCATTTCTATTTTTTCTGAACTTTCAATCCAGTGTTAATATTATTTTATAATTTTTTCATACTTTAATAAAAATAGCAATGAATAATTAAAAAAATTATTTTTTTTAAAAAATAAGATTAATTTTTAATTCCTTTTTTAATCTAAATCTGCTTCATTTTTTATTTGTTTATAAAAGTCTAGTACGATTTTGTACCTTTTTCTAGCTATCTTTCTTGAAATATCAAGTAATAACATATCTTTCAATTTAATTATTTTTTCTCTTAAATGTTTTATAACATCATTAAGATTTCCTTTATTTTTTATGGTAAATCCTATAGTTCGGTATAACCCTATTGCACCAAGAGCATCCAATTTATCCGCATCAGACAATATTTTTGCTTCAAGAGTTTGAGGGGTTGAATTATTTGAGAATGAATGTGTTCTAATACAGTGAATTATATTATCAAAATCTTCTTGAGAGAGTTTAAAATCATAAGAGTTTAAGAATTTAAAAGCCATCTCAGC
The DNA here is from genome assembly GCA_964409945.1 of uncultured archaeon. Lineage (GTDB taxonomy): Archaea > Asgardarchaeota > Lokiarchaeia > Sigyniarchaeales > SOKP01 > Loki-b32. The sequence goes on from CAYPFJ010000004.1 coordinate 100,081, forward strand.
TGATAATTCAGCATGGTTCTTACTAGAAGTTGTATCATTTCTATTTTTTCTACCAATATCATGTAGTAATGCCGCAATTTCAAGGATTAATAAATTAGCATCTAAATGATTTCCTAACTGTAGACATAAATTTAGGAGGCTCTCAACATGTAAGAAACCATGAATATCATCTTTCTCAGAATTATCAATAGCATATTTCCTTACTTTTGGAATTAAATCATTATCTAACATGAAAGCGTATTCTCTATTTATCCTATTAAATTAATAATAAACTCATAAATAATTGGTCCAACATATATTACCAGTAAAATAAATATAATCGGGATAATAATTCCGAATAGACCCCATATTACTTTAAACAATCTACTCGGAGGTTTCCAATTTTTGTATTTTTTCTTATCTCTTGAGACTCTATTAATCTCCTGGGAAAGAGCATTATGATACTGTTGTTTACCCTTATCTGTGAGATAAAGTTTTTCATCTTGAATAAAAACCAAACCTTTCTTTTTCATGATGTTTAAAATCTTATGAATATTAAATTTTTCAATATTTAAAAGTCCAAATATTGCCCAAACACCAAACATTTCGTAACCTTTTTCGATAGCTTCCACAAAATTTTCATTCATTTGTTGTTCAGACAAATTTTCTTCTTGAATAATTAATATTATCCAATGAGCTATTTTAAATTCAAAGGCTTTATCTAAGCTTAATTTAAAGCTGTCAATATCAATATCCTCACCAGATTTGATTAATGCCAGTAGTGTCTCTAACCCGTCAAATATAATTAAACTAGCAATTACTATACCGACAATAGAATCTACCCAATAAATTCCAAATAATGCAAAAATTAGTCCAATTATTACTCCTAATGATAATCTAATATTAATTACATTATCTTTAGCATCGGAGAGTAATGCAAAATTGGCTTGTAATTTTCCAACGAAATTTTTTAGAACTAACAACATTAAGTTTAGTAAAATCGAGATAAACATTAATATAAACGTAAAATATGATGGAGAAATAATATCGGTTTGAAAAATTGAAAATACCGAAGCTATTATCAAATTTATTCCTGTTATCAACATTAAAATAATGATTGCGATTGCCCCTAACCTATCTTTTCTCAATTTAATACTTAAAGTAATTATAAATATCTTTATTATATCTGTAAAATTCTCAATACCCTCGTTAAATAACGCATCACTGCCTGCATTCAATCCAACAATTATTTTAAGTGAACTCATAAAAATTAAGCAAATTAAAGAAAAAATTAAAACAATTTTTTCACTAAAAAAGAATCCTAACGCTTTATTTGTGACTAAATTAACTGTTTTACATTTAGTTAAAACCTCATTTCCTTTTTCGGTTAAAGAATAAGTATTGTTTTGTTTTTGAATTAAAGCTTTAGTAATTCCATCTAATAATAAATCATCTAATTCAGGTTGTTTTAGCCTAATATTAGCAAATTCATTAACATAGAAATATTTAAAATAGCTATAAATTTCTTCTTTAGTATTTTCTTCCTTATTTATTGCATATAATAAAGCATATAACGGAGATCTATTCGGATCATTTCCTAAAATTTGAGTAACTTCATAAGAAAGCTTAGTGATGCCTTTATGTGATTTTCTTATTTCTTTAAATTTGACTTCTTCCATCTTTAAGCTTTAAAAGAAATTATGATAGAAGAAAATTAGAATAAAAGAGTAAAAATTTATTGTATTTTTAGTCATTTTTTATATAGAATATATAGGATGCCCTCCTTTTGTCAATCTTTTACTAATATTTTCTAAAAGATCTCATTCAATTCTATATTATTTGGATTTAAAATAATGGGTAAAAATTTTGTTATCCTTTCCATATTTTTCTCTTAAAATGGATTTAAATTTACCTATATCTAACCGATTTCTCACTTTTTCTCATCAACATCCAGAATCTGGTTGTAAATCTATAATGCTGTCAGGAAATAAATTAAATTCAAGATTATCTCTGATAGGCATAAATTTTCTCAAATTACCATCTTCATCAGGGCCATAAGGCATTATTCCGACATCTTCATAGATTATATTATGTTCTGGGTCCCAAAACAACTGTAAATAATTATGAATATAATCTTCAAATATTGGAAAGATTGATACTTGTGGATTTTCAAAAATATATTTATCAACCTTTGCTAAAGCTTCAACAAAAGTAGCATCATCTTTTACTTGTACGTTAAATTGTTTACCTTGTTGTAAACCACTTGAAGGTATGCTAATTTTTATGGTTATTCTTTTAATTTTAATAATCACCCCTTTAAAAAATAATAAAAAAATAAATATTTAGATACTCAAATAAAAAAAGAAAGCACTAGTTATGCAATTTTGCAATTGAAAAGAAAGTCAAATATGACTGCCCTTCTACACTTCTCCATCCTGCGACAGAATTGTGGAAATAAATTCTAATATTAATAGTATCACCAATTGTAGCATTAACAATATCACTAACGTCAACACAAAAACTATTTACAGTTTTAGTACAAGTTACTCTCTTAAATGTATGCATGAGGTTATTTCTAACTATATAAATTACATAATCATCATCAGTTTGAGCTGTTTCAATACCATATTGAGCATCAATATGGTAAAATCCATCTTCAGGGATAATATATGTATCAGTAATCAAATTAAAAGCATTGTGAGTATCATAGGATACTTGAGTAAAATCAATATTTTCTTGCGTTGTATCCGAATATTTGTTGAAGGATGGTGATCCATCGAAATACACTCTTGCTTTAGGTAAAACTGAATCTTCTTGAACAAATACATATTGGGTGAGAATTAAATAAACTCCCAATCCTGCACTTATCAATCCTACCAATAAAGCGAAAACTGCTAGTCCTTTTCCATTTTTTTCCATTTAAATCATCTATGAAATATAAATAATACATTTTTTAATATATTTGATTACTTGTTAAAATGCTTAGGGTATAATAAAAATTTTGATCTAAAAAAGTACTAAATAGTTAATCATGAAACAAAAAAAATCCAAAAAGAAAACCAATTTCAGAAATCTCAGAAAAGTTGAAAATTAATAAACTAAAACCTCATGAATGAATATAAAAAATTACAAAATTTACTTTGCGATACATTATAAATTGAAAAATGTAGCATCTTATTTTATTTGTATGGTAAATTTTTTGCCTTGTTATGAACCACTTGATGGCATACTAATTTTTAAGGTAATTTTCTTAATTCTAATAATCACCCCTGTTAATAAAACAAAAATAATAAAATCTAAATAAGTCCTTTAGCTTTAAGAAGTTTCGGTAATTCTTTCTTTAGTGCGAATGTTGAAGAAAATTCTATGTTAAATAATATTTATGTAAAATAATCAAAATATTGTTAGAAAAATGACATTTATCTTCATTATTAAATAGAAATTATCATTAACATTGATTTTACCAATCTTTGTTTTCCCATTTCTTAAAAGAACCAAATCCTTCAGTTTTTGAAATTACTTGTTTTGAACTTTTATCAAAAAGAATTGAGATATAATAAGAGGAGATTTCTCGTTTAATTGATTTATGCCAGAGAGATTGTGAAAAACTTTCAGCTAAGATCAAAACAACATTAACTGAATCCTTATTTTCATGAATAAAAGGAAGAACATAATTCCATTTATGATAAAATCTGTACTCTTGACTAATTTGCTTAGCTAATTCAAAAAAGGTGAATTCATCTGAAACATTTGAAATTGTTTGATTTATTAAATCTTGTTTTTTAGAGGAAAATACAAATTTTTTTTTTAAATTAAAAGTGATAGACTCATTATCCAAAATTTTTTCATAAATGAAATAATAAAATGGAAGAAGACCAGGAATGTATTTCTGATTTCTAGGAATTTTCAGCTGTATTATAATTCTTAAAAAAGCTCTAATCCCAAAATATGTTAGATAAACAAACAGATAAAAGAAAGCAAGGTTCATAAGTATTTGATAATAAGGTAATATAAAATAAAAAGCTATTAAAACCAGAAGATTTATACAAGAAAAAATCATCAATATTGGATTCACAGCTCTATCAGCAATTAATCTATATTCTCTTTTCGAGATCGGATAAAAAATTGGTATTTTTGAAGCAGCAAAAAAATCTAGTGAGACATGGATACTATATCCTATGAATCCAGCAAACCAGATCTCAATGAAAAAAACATTTCTAAATATAGATATAAAAAAACTAACAATTCCAGTAAATATTAATCCTATAACATAAGAATGAGAACCAGCTTTATGAGAAAGAAAATACATTTTTCTTATTTTTTGGAGCGGCCCTAAGAAGACGTCGAAATCAGGTAAAAAAGTCATAATCCACATAAAGATAATAGCTTCTGGACTTAATTTGGTTAATGAAAATAGACCCGCTAAAACCCCCATAAACATATGTGTGAAAAAGTCCATATATGTTTTAAAAATAAGACAGCTTATTTATACAATTCGATTAAAATTTATATTTATAGGAAACAATCCTATTGTCAACCTTTCACTAGCATTTTTTGAAAGATATCATTCAACCTCTTAGTTAATTCTTTTACTTTTAAAATAATGAGCAAAAGTTTCGTGATTTTTTCCATAAGTTTTCAATAAAATTCGTTTGAATGTGCCATAATCCAATCTTTCTTTCATCACATCAGCTCATCAATCAGCATGAACTACTATTGTTATTTCACTATCAGGATATAAATCAAAATTTATATCTTCATGTAAAGGCATGAATTCTTTATTTGGTCCATAAGCGTTTACAGCACAATCATCATAAATTAAATTCGTTTCAGGATCCCATATGAGCTGGAGATAACTGTGTATTAGTCCTTTATAGATGGGGAAAATGGATTTTTCAGGATTATCGTAAAAATATTTATCTAGAGTGCTCAAAACATCGATAATCGAGCCATCATCAGCAACTTTTAAATTGAAATCAAGACCATTAGATAATTTCTTTTCGGGATCTGGAGCAAAGACCGTTAACTTAATTTTTTTAATTTTTATAATCACCTTTATTAAATTTTAATAAAAAGATTCTAAAGTCTAAATAAGTCCTTTAGCCTTAAGAAGGTTTGGTAATTCCTTTTTAAGCGTAAAAGAGGAGGAAAATTTTTTCTGTCCATCTACAACTACACATTTATTGTAAAGATTGAGTTCCCTGGCTTCCTCTGAATTTAGATTCTTAGTATCATAATCAATATATTTTATATAAGGTGTTAGTTCAACAAAAACTCGATTCATAAATTTATCCCATTCACACGCACACGCGTCTAATGGGACATAAATGTCTACTTTTAATTTTTCTGAATTTTCTTCACTAATTTTTATTACACCCAAAATTTATTTTATTCATTTTAATTTTTCAGGATTTCTATTCTTTAATTGATATTTTATTTCAAAACCAAAAATACTAGGATTTCCAAAAACTTCTTTTTCTTAGCCACCTACCTAAATAGACAATCGAAAGCATAACTGGAACCTCCCAGAATAACCCCATTGTAGTACCTAAGGCAGCAATAGATCCTATTCCATATATTGCAATAGCAGCTGCTATCGCAATTTCGAAATGACTGGAAGACCCGATGATAACTGTGATTATAGCTTCCTTGTATTTTAGTTTAAATACTTTCGTAACTAAAATGTTGTATCCAACAACAATTACAAATCCAAGCAATAGGGGAATTGATACTAATAATAAAAGATCAGGATTATCAATTAAGACTTCTCCATTCATAGAGAACAGAACCACTAATGTTGTGAGTAGAGCAACAATCGATACTTTTCCAACTATAGGTCGATATGTATTGTTAAACCACTCTTTACCTTTGGTAGATATTAATAACCTTTTACTAATTATTCCAAGCAATAATGGAAGTCCAATAAAGACAAATGTTGATAAAACTAGGGATTTCCAATCAATGGGAATATTCTGAATACCTGTTAATAATGTAACCATAGGAGCATATCCAAATATTATAGTTATTGTATTAAGGCTCGTATTTACCACATTCTGTTCTTGATTTCCTTTTGCCATCCATCCCCAGACTAATACCATAGCAGTACATGGACTTGAGCTTAATAAAATAACAGCGACAATTAATTGCTCATATCCATGTAGAAAGATACGTGCCATAAGCAGACCTACAAAAGGTGCGATCACCCAATTAGATAGAATTGTTAAAATTATAGGTTTAGGATTTTTACCTAATTTTTTTAACTCTGAGACTTGTAAATTTAACATTGCAGGATACATCATTAGGAATAGACAAATACCAATCGGTAATGAAATTTGACCAATTCTAAATGAATTCATAGTTTGACTTATACCCGGGATATATATGGAAAAGAGAATTCCTATGAAAATGCATAGTGCTACCCATAGAGGAAGTAATTTTTCGAATAAACCGAATTTTTTTGATTCATCTTTATATGTTATTGAAATTTCTTCTGTTCCTGAAATACTCATTTATCTTCCCAAAGGCTTATGTATTTTATTGTTATAAAAACTAAAATTGTATTTGTACAGTTTGAGATATTTATAAAATGCATCAAATAAAAATATTTGGATTTAAATTATTAAGCAAAATGTTTATATCAAAATAAATACATTATAATTAATAAGTACTAAAATAATAAATATTTAAATAGTTTTAATCATATGGGTGAATGTTATTAATAGAAGACGTGCTATTGAAATAATCGATTCCCTGGAAGGCTGCGTTGATATGAATGAAATAGATGTTAAGACATACTTCCACAATTTGCAAGATTTCGGTAGTAATTTAGAAAACGAAGATAGTTTTAAGAAATTATCACAATTTTTTTATGCATTAGGAAATAAGGAGCGTTTAAAAATAATTACTGTATTAAAGGAAAATGATCATTGCGTTTGCGAACTAGAAGCAATCTTAGATAAATCACAACCATCTATATCACATCATCTTCGAATTCTTGAAAGTGTTGGGCTTATAAGAAGTTTTAAAAAAGGTAAATTCACTCATTATGATATTGTTAAAGGGCAATTTGAATTAAATCTAAATTTATTATACAAAGAATTAGGTCTAAAAGTACTTTTTCATTAAAATTACTAGCAGAATTTCCAATGAAGTAGAGCTCCGAATAAAGTATTTATGTTCGTTTGTGAAAGTTATTTAAAAAATAAGATTTCTAAAAGTTTCTCCTTCTTTTTCTAACAAAATTTTTATGAAAATTGCCATAATATTACGATTTGATTTAATATAAACACATTACTCACTCAAGGATATTATGTATAAAAAATAGGATTAATTCATATATATGAGGTGTTAAGTTTTGATAAAGCCTGATGATAACATGATTGGTTATTGTGGTTATAATTGTTATTTATGTGCAGCTCGATCAGATGATGTTTATATTCGACAAAAAATGGTTGATACATGGAGAAAATATCTAGGTCATGAAAATTATACAGCAGAGAATGTTGCTTGTGAGGGATGCAAGAGTAAAGGAGATAAAATTGCTGATAAGAATTGCAAAGCTCGACCTTGTGCACGAGATAAAGGTTTAGAAAGTTGTGCACAATGTGATGATTTCCCTTGTAATAAAGTAAAGCATCTTATGACAACTCCTTTAGTAATGCTAACTTATCGTGCTGCACAATTTAAAGATATTTCAGAAGAAGAATATAACCTTTCTATTCAACAATGGAATAGTATGCCTAATTTGATAAAAATTCTTGTGAATGAAGGTAAATTACCAAGATTTATTTTAAGTAGGATTTAATATTTTTTTTATAAATCATCAAAATTCGATAGAAGGTTTGTTGAATCTTTAATAGCTTTAATTTTTTACTTTTTAGTCCCTATATCTGTATTAAAAATTGTTCTCAAATTTTTTATTAAAGTTCCTCTTCCAAAAAACGATTTTATAAATTTTACGATTTTTGTCGGGGATCTAGTTATCGCTAACTAGGAGTATCGCTAAATATAAATGTGTTAAATGTCATGTAAATAATGTTCATAAAATTACCAAAGAAATAAAGGAAAATTTGCAATGAAAGATTTAAACGATAATCCGGATTTTTTAGGATTTTTTCAGATTATTAAACCTTCAGAAATTAATATTAATAAAGAAGATATTTTCTATCGGGATAAATATAATGATATTATAAATTATCTAAAAGTAATATTAACTAATCATCATGATAATCTTTTAAATGGTTATCTAACACCCAAAGGAGCTGTTTTAATTAATGTTAATCCCGGAACAGATATTTTAGATTATATCAAATTAATATCTAAAAATTATTACTTAAATTTAATTGAATTTAATGATATCGAAATTGTTAATGCTCCAAATAAATTTTTAAAAAGCTTTATCTCCATATTTAATGGTTTTGGTAAAAAATTAGAAAATGAAGATGAAACTGGAGCAAATGATAGAGATCCAGATAAAATTGAGGAAAAAAGATTATTACTAATTAATCAACATCCAATTTTAAAGCAGAAGTTTGATGATAAAAACTTATTAGAGGTTTTTTTAAATGCTTGGCAAGATAAGGGATTTGATTTTAATTTTATTGAATCTAATATTATTCTAGTATGGTTAAATTATGATATTCAAGAAGTTAACAATATATCGAACAAATTATATGATATATTTGATCTTTTTATAAAAGTCCCTTTACTAAATAAAATAGAGAGAGAAACTGTTTTAAAAGATTTTTTAGAAATAAATCCTAAGATAGTGTTTGATATAACTGATATTGTAAATTATACAGAAAATTGGGAAGTAAAAGACATTAAACAATTATTGAAAGTTGGAATATTCAAACATTTTTTAAATTCGGAATTAAATGAGACTAGTAATGAAATAACGGACATTTTAATTGATTTAATTGAATCTGGTGAATATATACCTTATTCTATTCCGCTAATTTCAGAAAAAAATTCAAATTTAGAGCTAAATACAGAATCTCATCGAGATAGAGAAATATTTCCAGTTCAAAAAGTTAATAAAATTGAAAACTCGGAGAATGTTAGTAATATTGTTAATGGAATTCGGGAGTCTGGCATTTCAGAATTTATGTTAAATCAATTATATGAAAATGCTGCTTCTAAGAATTATACTGAACTTATACTTATTATTGATAAATTAAGTAAAAAAGAGCAATTGGAAGATAATGATATGAAGATGTTAGCAAAGTATCCATTTATCTTAAATGATTCTTCGAATAGAGCCCAGATTAATTTAGAAAAAGCTAAGAAGCGAGTAGATCTAATAAAGCAAGCTTTTGGAAAATGAAAAATAATAAATGAGGTAAAAATGGCTTCTCGAACAGACTCTAACTTGAAGAAAAAGGAAATTTTTCCAATAGAAAATTCAAGGATTTTTATTAGAAAAGTCATTTTAGAAAATTTTTTATCTTTCCAGAAAGATGAAGTGGATTTTGGTAAATCTAAATTTGTGATTATATTAGGACCAAATTGGAGTGGAAAAACCTCAATATTTCAAGCAATTAAATTTGCTTTGGGTAGTAATGAAAGAGATGAACGATATAAGAAATGGTCAAACTTTATTAGGAATGGACAAAATCATGCTATGGTTGAAATTCATATTCAAATTGACGAAAGAATAATTAAACTAAGAAGATATGTAATTAGGGGACAATCTCCTTTCTTCAAAATACAGAGAAAGGAAGATAAAGAATTTAAAAAAGTTCCAGTTCAAGAAATTCAAAAATTAATTTCTGATTTTAAAATTAATCCGGATAATCACTTTGCTTTTGTAAGTCAAGGAAAAATTGATGCAATTAAAAATTTGAAACCAACAGAATTATGTTCGTTTCTAGAGGAGGGAATTGGATTAAAAGATTTGAGGGAAGAATTATTACACCAGAAAAGTAACGTTTTAAATTTGAATAAAGACCTTCAATCATTAAAAAGCAGAAAGAACACATTGAATAGAAGCTTGGAGCTTTTAAATCCCAAATTAGAACGCTTACAACTTAAAAATGAGTTATTAGAAATTAGAAATAAATTCAATGACGAACTTTTATGGGCAAATAAAGACAAATTAGAAAAAGAAATTATCAGTATTGAAGAGACGATTAAAAATGTCGTATCTGTCATAGAAAGTATTAGAAAAAAGAAAGACATTTCAGATAGAGAAATAGAACTTTTATCTAATAAAATTTCAAAACAGGAACAAAACATAAATAAGCTATCTGAGAAAGTGGGAGAATTAAATTATAAAAAGCAAGAATTAATTACAAAAATCCAAAATTGGCAAAAAGATAAAATTTTAGCAAAACAAGAGTTAGATGAGTTATCAGGAAAAATTAACGAGCTTACAAAGGTTATCACTAATTTTAAGAAACAGCTAGAAAGCCTAGAAAATGAAATTAAACTAGTAAGAAAAGAAAGTAAAAATTCTGGTTTAAAAATTGATAACTTAATAACAGAACAAAATCAGTTAATAAAAAAAATAGCACAAAATAAAGTCCTTTTGGATAATTACAATCATATAAATATTGAAAAAAAAGAGAGATTAGTTAGAATTCAAGAGAATGAGAAATCGATACAAGCATCTAATAATGAAATTAATCAACTTTTTCAAAGTTTTAAAGACATTGAACATAAATTAGAAAAAAATAAATGGTTTTTAGATAATCCTACAAAAAATCTATTGACTCAGCTTGATGAAGAACTAAAAAGGGCATCATTAAGAATATATGAAATTGATTCTGAAATGAATCATTTAACAATGGAGAAATCAAAAAAATTAAAAAAGCTAAAAATTTTGCAGACTTCACTTAGAGAACGGAGAGTAATTCTTCCATCAAACATAACCATTCTTAAAGATGAGATAAAAAAAAGAGGATTAAAAGTAAAGGGTCCAATAATTGATTATTTAAAATATGAAGATGAGTTAAGTTACGCAATTGAATCTGTTCTTGGTGAAAAATTACTCTATAGTTTTGTTGCTAAAGACTGGGATACTTTAAACTTGTTAAAGAGACTAAAAGAAAAATTTGGTGCATATTGCAATATCTATCTACCCAAAAATATAGATATAAGGCTTATGATGAAAATTTCGGCTAATGGTGTTCTAGGTTATTTAGCAGAATTAATTAAAATTATCGACGATGATATTGATATTAAGAAAGTTATTTACTCAAAGGTAAAAAATTGCCTTGTCGTAAAAGATTATCATTCTGGGAGAGAAATTTATAATTCTCTTAATTTCAAAGGAAAATGTGTTACAATAAAAGGAGAACAAATAATATCTTATAAATATGTATATGAAACTCCATACTTAAAGAGATTAAAGGGATTATTAAGTGCTGGTACACAAAGAGAACAATCTGAGGTTTTAGAGTCCGAAGTAAAATCTTTAAATAACAACATTTCAGAATTGAAGGTTGAACAGGCTAAAATAGATACAATTCAGCAAGATATCTTTAAAAAGAAGGAATCTTTTAACGATCTTCTGTATAATTTTAACCAAAAACAAAGAATTACATCAAAAAAAAACCAATTATACGATCAAATGCATGAGTTGGAAAAAACTAATCAGTTTCTTAAAGATGAAATTAAAGAATTTGATCAACAAATTCAAGATCTAAAATCTCAAACTGATCCAGAATTTTTTAAATGGAATGACAGGATAAAAGAAATTCCTAAAGAATTAGCTTTACTTAATGAAGATAAGAAAAAATGGGATTTGAAATTAAGTGAGAATTCAGAAATCTTAAAAGAAGTGAAAGATAATCTTAATAAACAAATATTTGAAGAGAACTTAATTCAAAAAGAGTATGAAACAAAGAAAGAAGCTTTTCAAAAAGCAGACACTACAGCATTCAACACATATCAGCAATTAGAAAATATTGAAGAAGAACTTGAAATAACTGAGAAAAAGATTTCAAATTTAAAAAGTGAAATTTTATTAATACAAAACAAAAAAGGTGAATTAGAGAGGAAATCTATTCAAATAACATTAACTTTTGAACAAGAAAATATCAAATTAAATTCCTATAATCAAGATCTAGATTCAAAAAAAAGTGATTTAAAAAGAATTAACTCTGAAATAGGTCCTTTAATTTTAAAAGAAATAATCATGATTCGTCCCATAGAAGATATCAAAGGGGATATCTCTAGTATAGATAAAGAATTACTCAAATATTTAGATGTTGATGATTCAATTCTAATTGAAAAAGATCAGATATTAGCATCTCTTAAGCAAATCTCGAAAAATCAAAAAGCGCTGGAAAATGACGTTAAATCAGCGATTAAAACAGAAAATAAGATGGAAAAAACATATTATGAAAAATTCAGTGGTTTACTTGAAAATCTACAAAAGAGAGTTAATAAAAAATTCCAAGATTCTCAGGTAAAATCTTATTGTTCTTTAGAGTTAACGGGAAATTTTGAAGATTTAGGTGTTAATATTAAAGCAGCTACTTCAAAGGACCAATTAAAATCATTTACTGCTCTTAGTGGTGGCCAAGTTTCTTTAATATCAATTTGTTTAATTTTATCCCTTCAAGAAATTAAACCTTCTCCGCTGTGTTTACTTGATGAACCAGGCATGTTTTTAGATGAGAAGAACTCTGAAGTAGCATATCAACTAATAAAGGCAACGTTGGAACAAAATCCAATACAATTATTTATGTTCTTGCCAAAATCGTCAAATTCATTATTCTTACTTGCTGAAAAATTAATTGGAATTGCCAGAGTAGGAAAGAATGAAATTTCTTCTGTATTTAAACCAAAAATCGTCAAAAAAAAATAGATTATGATTAATAATGGAGTATCAAGATTTTTCTGAAGAAATAAATAAGAAAATTGGAGATATTAAAACAAAAGTTCTTTCAGGGGAAATTTCACTTTTAGATATTGAATTAGTACCAATTTTTGAGAACTTGAAAGATTCTCTTAATATCTATAACATTAATGAATATTCAATGACATACATGAGTGCATTTCAACTACTCAGTCAAAAATTTGAAGAATTAAAAATTTTCCTAAACTATTTAGATAATAAAGATAAATTTATAATCTTTTTAAGGACAAATCCAAAAGATACAGAAATATTTGAATTATTAAAGGACTGTTGGCGAGAACCTTTTAATATTAATACTCTCTCCTTGGAATTTCTTGAAGATTCTAAAAATCGCTTAGTAGCTAAGAAAGGGGACCCTTTTACAATTGAACAAATTGATAAGATAGATTTAAAAGGAAGTTTCTTATTAGAAATACCTGATAAAAAATTCACTGAGAAAATGATTGCTTTTTTTGATTCTATTAAAAACAAGTTACCGTGTTCATATGATGAGATCTTTAGCGATGAGGATGATCAAATAAAAATTTTTGAATATTTTGTATATCTTTTACACCTACTCCAGATAGGGAAATTAAAATATCAAAAAGAAACGAATTTTTTGTATTTATAAAAGAGATGAATGAAAAGTGAATGAATTAAGTGTTTTAATACATTTATTAAGCAAAAAGGAAAATATATCAATAATAGGGTCGACAAAAAAAGAAATTCTTAACGCGTTGAGTGTTAAAGATAAGAATAAATCGATTTTTTTTCAGAATTTAATTAATAACGCATCTAATTATCTTGAACCTTTAGGTCTTCAAGTAAGATTTAATCCTCTGAACTCTTACTGGTATATATCTTTTGATCCGGAAACAACTGAAATTATCTCAGCAAATCCATTTGAGGGAAACCCTAGATTAGCCGCAACCTTATTTTGCGCCTTAATATGTTGTTTTAGTAGTTCTGGGGAAAGTACAATTCAAAAAATAAAAGAAATTCGTAAAAAAAAAGGGGTCATTGAAGATATCAATGAGTTAAAGAATATGGGATTTGTATTATTTGATAAGAATTTGAATAAAGTGAGTTTAACTCCATTAATTGGATATTTACTAGATTTAGAAAAATTATTTTTAAAAATTGCCTTAAAAAAGAAAAATTAGAATGAGATTTTACAAAATTCTTAAATATCAAATTTATAAAGAAGTTAATTAGGAGTAGTTATTCTAAAAAACAGGAATATCTATTCTATAAATAAGGAATAGTGAAAGAAAATAAAATCAAGAGATTTAAAGTCATTAAAGAGGATACAATAGAATTAATAGCAAAAATTAACCATCGTGAAAACGTTGGTTTTTTTGTTTTTGATATATTAGTAATATTGGTAGCATATTTCTTTGTCATTTTTGACATTCATTATTTTCACTTAATCTTTCGAGCAATTGAGTTAACAGAATTTTCAGTTATTTTAATTTCAATAATAATGTTACCCTTAACTGGTTTTTTTACCGTCCTTCTTTTAAGGAGTTTATTTTTTACAATCATTTTAATAGTTGATAAGGAGAAAAAACTTCTTTTTTTAATTTATCATTATTTTGGATATAAAAGAAAAAAAATCATTCAAATTAATGAAATTATAAAAATCTATATAAAAGAAAATAAAACACATACTACTTATGGCCTTAAAATGGCTAATTTTACTTTAAATATTGACTTAGCTAGTGGAAAAATTATTAGAGTAATTGGATCCTTAGTCCCCACTGAATTAAGAAGACTTAAAAACTTAATAACAAAAAATGTTAACCTTTAGAAATTGATAACAAATGTAAGAAATAACAATGTATTAAAGGTTTTTTTTTCCCATTAGTTAATATAAATATTATTCCTAAGGGAATTAACTAAGATAAATACGTAAAATTTGGATCTATATCTTCTCCTTTTTTATTTTCTTAATAACTTCATAAGTTCTATGTAATAATTCATATCCGACTTCAGGGGGGGACCAACCCGATAATCCACAATCAGGACCTACAAATTTTAATCTCTCTTTGTAATGATTGAGAGCAGTAAGCAAATTCTTACGTATTTTTTCCTTCGAATCGATTAAATACATTATACCTTCAAAAGTTTTTATTTCCTCATAAGTTTTACCTGAATCTAGCGCTTCAGCAATAATACTGTCAATATTTGTCCGTACAATTCCAACTCGAATAAACTTATCATTTTCATCTAAATCCTTCTTCGGAAGTGTATTATTTGGATCAGATGCATATTCACAAGTAAGCACGTCTAAATTTTTTGTTTGCAAGCAGATACTAGCTCGATCTAAAGTATGAAGGTGTATCTGAGTAGTAGTATTGATGTTTTCTAAAGATTTATCAAAGATAGTTACAATTTCATCGTTTGAAATATTTATTAGATCGATATATCCAAAAGAAGGTTCGTCAATAGATATAACAGGTGTTTTTAAATATTTAGTAAAGTATAAAGAATTCTTAAAGAATGAATTAATTGATTTGGCAAGGTTTAATGCAATATCAGAATAAACCGTAAAACTATGTTTTTTCACATATAATTCAATAGGACCAGTAACACATAACTTGATATTTAAGGGCGTACTGGTTCTTTCGTAGTATTCTTTAGCATATTTTTTAATTACAAACATTTCTGGTATAATTGCTTTGCTTGAGTCAATTAAGTCAGGCTGAGTTTCATAGTTGGAAATAGGTTTTAAAAATTGATTATACATATCTATATGTTGAGGATAATTTATGATTTCTACTCCCGCGTTAAGTTTTTGCTGGAAGGACTGCAAAATAGGATGCTGAAAAAAATTATTAATTCCTCTATTTTCAAAAACATCTTCATTTTTTATTAAACCATTATAGGCAATCCAATAGAATTTATTGAACATTTCTTTATCGATATACTCTGGTAAAGGAAAACTTCCTACATCATCATATTGTGGAAAATCTTTCACTTTATGTGCCTCTAAAAAGTATTATCTCTAATATCAGAATGTACTTCAGCTTAGTTAAACAGGCTTCATTTTCAAGCATTTTATATATAATATTATTAATGAAAAATTAAAATGAGAGAAATTAGTATTCAAATATTTGCTTAAAATTAATGTTTAGTAGTTATTTCAAGAATCATTTCTGCGACTTGATTATTATACGTTTCAATATCTGCAAATCCTTCTATAATTTCACCACAGGTTATAAATGTGTCATTAATCGCTATTTTTCGCGTTTTAAAGAAATCAATAATCTGCGTTTTTACCTCATTAAGTTTTTTCTCTTTGTTTCCTTCAACTAAGTCAATTTTATTTATACAGACATAAATTTTATCTGGAAAAAATCTAACATCATTGAAAAATTCAAATTGTGTTTTAAGGTCTCTATCAAGCGAGAAAACAGCTATAATCTGGGTTGCGATTCGAGAAATTGTTATAATACCCATTTTCACAACCGCACGTGCTCTATCGCCCCCAGGTGCGAAGATTGTGTGTGCTTTGTTTGTCGCGTCTTCCCTAAACACAATTCGGTTAGGATGAATTGTTTTTGTTTCTTTTTCATTAAGAGCATCCTCTTTTTCTCCTCCTGGGACTGTAGCTTCTCCAGAAAAATCCGCCTTAACCACAGAACATTTTAATCCACCTTTTACCTTCTCAATATCTCCTTTCTTTAAATATCGCACAAATAAACGAAGGATGCTCGTTTTTCCAACAGACACATCTCCTAATAAACCGATATTAACCAACTATGCTTCTCCCTCTAGTAATTTATTTAATAATAATTCATAATTTCTCTTACAACAACCGATAAGAAGATGCTTCTTCATGATTTCTCTAAACATTGATTATAATCTTTTATGAAATTATAAGTAAATTATATATTTAAAATTAAAAAACATTTATATGTGTTCCTACCTCATAGACAAGATAATTAATTCTTTCAGATATTAATTCTGCAATTTTTAATTTATACATATATATTATTAATGTAATATTTGTTTGCGATCTAAATGAATTTTTTTTCCAAATATTTGATGATAGATCTGGTTTTTAAAAAGGATAAGGTATGAGTTTTTATTAAATAACTTAAGTTTTGTAATCTATAATTATCGGTAATTTTAATAATTTTAGCAAGAGG